>CAYIFS010000060.1:0-1671 GCA_964362775.1 uncultured Candidatus Saccharibacteria bacterium | reverse complement strand
TGTTGACGCGGGCGTGGAGGAGGCGGTGAGAGAAGCACTTTTTGAGGCCGGCAAAAGAGCCGCGGGCCAGGATTGCCAAATGTTCATAATTCCCAAGACTGAATACGCGGCACAGGATTTGGGCGCGGCCCTGGGCGAGAAAATGAAAGGCGCGGACGCAATTTTTCTAGCCACCACTCTTTCGCGCAGCCACGCCAAAGAATCGGTGGAAATGATGAATCCGCAATTTAGCGCCGAAGCGATTGAGGCGCTTTTGAATTCTCCTTCGCTCAAAGGCTCTTTTTCTCACATAAGAGGAAAATCTTCAACAGAGCTGGCTGAAACTTTATCTAAAAAGAAGTTTTCGCCGGAAGTTTTTTTGCCTTCAAGATCAAGATTCATTTCCATTACCAACGCCCGGCGAGAGATTTTTTCCGAAGGCGCGGCTTTGGAGAATCCAAAAGAAATGGCTGGTCGCTCCGCAAAATTTGAAAAAATAATGGAAGATATTGAATGGGTGCGGATAACGAGCGCCAACGGCACGGATTTAACCGTCAGGCTTAAAAAGGAGTATATGGATAAGGAAGACGGAATTGTGGATAAGCCGGGCAAGGCGGCCAATTTTCCTTCGGGCGAATACGGCGGAGCGGTGGTTTTGGCGGAAACTAATGGGGTTTTTGTGGGCGACGGGGCGGTGGGAATGATTGGTCGCCTGAAAGAGCCGATCACGCTTTTGATCAAAAACGGCGAAGCCGAGCAAATTCTCGGAGGAGAAGAGGCGGATAGATTGAAAGAAATTTTGGAAAAAGCCAACGAAGAATATCGGGTCAAAAATCCCGGTGATAAAAAAACCAACGCTTTCAAAGTGGCGGAATTTTCTTTCGGCATGAATTCCAAGGCTTTCCGATATAACGAGCAGGGCGAAAAAATCTCGCCGCCGACTTCCCTGGAGGGGGAGAAGGGGCTGGGCACGGTGCATGTGGCTTTGGGCCGAAACACGATCTTTGGCTTGAAAAAAGGTGATCCGGATTATAATAACATCGCCATTCATATAGACTTAGTGGCGATGAAGCCGTCGGTGGAAGGGACGAAAGCCAATGGTCAAAAGATAGAACTTTTGCGCGACGGAGAGATGGTTTGTTTATGAAAATTTAAATCCTCCCTACCCCTCCTTTAAAAAGGAGGGGAGGAGAAAAACATATGCCAAAAGCCAGATTGTTTGACGAACAAATAAATAAATTTTTAAAACTGGGCAAACCCAAGATTGCCTTTGGCCTGAAGGAACCGAGCGCCGATATTTTGAAAAGTTTGAAAAAGGCGGGGAAATACGCCCGGATTACTTTGGTGGGGCCGGTGGCGATCAAAAACATCAGGGGATTTTCCAAAATTATTGTTCAAAATCCCGAGGAAAAATTGGCGACGATGCTGGCGCGCGACGAAGTGGAAGGAATTATTCGCGGCACGATAGATGATTTTAAAACCAAAGAAACTTACGAAAAATTAACCGGTGAAGAATGCATTTTTTCGCCGGCGTTGCTGGAAGATTCATTTGGTAGACGTTTTTGTTTGGCGCCCGCCTCAAATCCCGAAGCCTGGAAAAAAGAAGAAAGATTGAAGTTGGCCGAGCTGAACGCCCAGTTTTTCAAAGAACGGGAAGTGGAGCCGAAAATCGCGGTTTTCACCGGCCGGCGG
>CAYIFS010000059.1:0-1759 GCA_964362775.1 uncultured Candidatus Saccharibacteria bacterium | reverse complement strand
ATCCCGAAGAATATTTAAAGACCGTGGAAGTTACTCAAAATCAAATCAAAGAAAATAAAAATTATCTGGAAAAAATAAAACCGCGAGTGGAACAGCTATTAAAAGAAAATAACATCGTCACCGCGGCGATAACCGCCCGAACCAAACATCTTTATAGTTTATGGAAAAAACTCCAAAAATATGATTTTGAATTGGAAAGAATTTATGATCTGGTGGCTTTAAGGGTTTTGGTGCCGGATATTTCGGCTTGCTACGAAACCCTGGGTATTTTACATAAATATTGGCAACCCCTGCCGGGGCGCATTAAGGACTATATTGCTCTGGCTAAACCCAATGGCTATCAATCGCTCCACACCACCGTGTTTTGCGACGAAGGTAAAATAACCGAATTTCAAATCCGAACTCCCGAGATGAACAAAAATTCCGAACTGGGCATTGCCGCCCACTGGGCTTATAAAGAAAATAAAAATCCGATTTCAAAAAAGGTGGCCTGGATAAATCAGTTGCGTGACTGGCAGGAACAAACCATGTCCAATCAGGAATTTTGGGAAAATGTTAAAATTGATTTTTTCAAAGACCGAATTTTTGTGTTCACCCCCAAAGGCGATGTGATTGAATTGCCCGAAAGCGCCACGCCGATTGATTTTGCCTACGCGGTTCATTCCGATTTAGGCGACCGGTGCGAACAAGCCAAAGTGAACGGTAAAATTATGGCGCTCAACCATTCCTTAAACGACGGCGACATCGTGGAAATTGTTATAAATAAAAAAAAGAGCCCGTCGCGCGACTGGCTCAAAATCGTCAAGACCCACAAAGCTAGGTCTAAAATAAAAGAGACCTTGCGGTTATCCTGACAATTTTTTTATTATTCTATTTAAATCATCCTCCGAATAAAAATTAATGGCGAGACGGCCTTTTTCTTTGCTGCCGGAGATATTAACCGGCGCGCCAATGGCGTCTTGAACTGTTTTTTTGTATTCCTCCAAAATCGGATCAATATTTTTAACTTTATGTTGGTAGGCCTCTTCCACCTTCACTAATTCCTCCAAAGCCCGCACCGACATGCCTTTAACCATAACTTCTTGAGCCAAAAATCTTTGCTTCTCGGGATTTTTTAAAGCCAACAGAACCTTGGCATGGCCTTCTGAAATTTTGCCGTCGGAGAGATCCCGCTGGATTTCGTAGGGCAAATCCAACAATCGGACTTTATTGCCCACCACCTCGCGGCTCTTGCCCACTTTCTGGGCCACTTCGGCCTGGGTTAACTTAAATTCATCTATCAGCCGGCGGTAAGCCAGCGCTTCTTCCAATGAATTTAAATCCTGGCGTTGAACATTTTCTATCAAGGCCATTTCCAGTTTAGTGGATTCGTCCGCCGATTTTATTATCGCCGGCACCGCACGCAACCCGGCCAAAGCCGCCGCTTTCAAACGCCTTTCTCCGGCAATTAATTGATACTCCACTTTAGTGCCACTGGGAACTTCAACTTCAATTTTGGAAACCAATAAGGGCTGAAGCATGCCATACTGCTTCATGGAATCAGCCAAACTCTGCAATTCAATTTGATCAAATTCTCGGCGGGGCTGATAGGGATTGGGTTTTATTTTTTCGGTTTCAATATAAAAAACACTGTCCTGTTTGGCCGAGCCGGCCGCGACAAACTTTTCCGTTTCGGGGGCAACGGATTTCTTTTGTGGAATTAACGATTCTAATCCTCGTCCTAAAGCCATATTTTTCTATGAGTGAAACGAATAGCTAA
>CAYIFS010000058.1:0-1868 GCA_964362775.1 uncultured Candidatus Saccharibacteria bacterium | reverse complement strand
GTAGCGCTACGGGGAATCGAACCCCGATTAGCGGCTTGAAAAGCCGCTGTCCTAACCGTTAGACGATAGCGCCAAATTAATTTACAAAGATTCTTTTATATAATTTTTCTTTTTCACTGCTATTGTTTTTTAATTCAATCTCTCTTTTCACTGCTATTGTCTTATTTATATAGGCTTCGTAGTATTCCAAACTGTATGGTTTTCTTGATTTGGTTGACCTAACTTTTCCGGCATTATGTTCAGAAAATCTTTCTCTTAAATCGGCACAACTGCCTATATATTTCCAATCTTCTTTTTTACTTTTTATAAGATAGACGTAATGCATAATTGTAGCTTGCCACCCTTCGGGTGGTCACCCACAGGGTGAAAAAGCCGCTGTCCTAACCGTTAGACGATAGCGCCATAAGTCAGTTATCGGTTTTTAGTTATTACCGAATCGCGTAAAAATCAAATATATCATAGCGTAAACATTGAAAAAAATCAATTAAAAAGATATAATTCCCCCATGAAAATTTTAGCCATTGAAACCTCCTGCGACGATAGCGGCATCGCCATTTTAGGAAAAGACGAAAACAACCAGTTAAAGATTATGGCTAATTTGGTATCTTCCCAGACAAAAATTCACGCGCCCTGGGGCGGAGTCGTGCCGACGCTGGCCAAGAGGGAGCACCAACGGAATCTAACGCCTCTTTTAATTCAAGCGCTTAAAAAAAGCAATCTATTATTGCCCCAACTCTTCGACTCCGCCCCGCAAAATGCGAGGCTCCGCTCAGAGAATAAAATTAGAGAGATACTTTCGCGAGAACCTGATTTATTAAAAAAACTTCTGCCCTTTCTCAAAAAATATCAAAAACCGGCGATTGACGTCCTGGTGGTGACCGTCGGGCCGGGCCTGGAACCCGCGCTTTGGGTGGGCGTAAATTTCGCCCGGGCGCTCGCTTATTTCTGGAATCTGCCGGTGATCCCAATAAATCATCTTGAAGGGCACATGGCCGCCGGTTTTTTTCAACTGGAAAAAACCGGCGGAACCTACAACCTACAAGCTACAAGCTATAAGCTATTACTTCCCGCTGTCTGTCTGGTGGTCTCCGGCGGCCATACCAGTCTTTTTTTAATGAAAAAATTCGGCCGCTTTGAAATTATCGGCGAAACGCGCGACGACGCGGCGGGTGAAGCTTTTGACAAAGCGGCCAAAATGCTGAATCTGGGCTATCCCGGCGGACCGGCCATCGCCAAAATCGCAGCTAAATTCAAACCTACAAGCTACAACCTACAAGCTACAATCTACAAGCTTCCCCGTCCCATGATCAATTCCGGCGATTTTGATTTTTCTTTTTCCGGCCTCAAAACTGCCCTGCTTTACCAACTCCAAAAAATGGCCTCAAAAGAGATCAAAGAAAAAACACCGGCGCTTTGCGCGGAATTCCAACAAGCGGCCGCAGACGTTCTGGTTTCAAAAACCATTAAAGCCGCTCAAAAATTCAACGCCAAAACCGTTCTTATTTCCGGCGGCGTGGCGGCCAATGAACTTTTGCGCCAAACCTTGGCTGAAAAGTTAAAAAAAGAAGCGCCGAAAATTTCTTTCCTCTCCCCCGCTCCAAAGTTTTGCACCGATAACGCGGCCATGATCGGTCTGGCCGCTTTCCAAAAAAGCCGCCGGAAATCGGCTTTCAAATCTTGGCGCGCGCTCCGAGCCCAAGCCAATCTAAGGCTTTGAACCGAGACCAAATTCTGCTATACTCAAAAAAGAATATGGAAGCGCCAAAACCCTACAATCCGAAAGAAACCGAACAAAAGATCTACGAGCTTTGGGAAAAAAGCGGTTTTTTTAATCCGGATAATTTGCCCGGCGAGCGTAAAAATCCTTA
>CAYIFS010000057.1:0-2080 GCA_964362775.1 uncultured Candidatus Saccharibacteria bacterium | reverse complement strand
TGGGGGCGTTGGTCGGCGGCTGGTACGCTTTGGATAAAAATATAAAATTTTTGGAAAATTTGTTTTTAAAGATCGGCCAACAGGACTCTTTTCGGCCCGAAAAGATGCTAAAAAGCGGCAACCGGGCTCTTTTTCAAAATAAAAGCATCTTGGAATTTTTAAATTTGGGTTTTGGCCGAAAAGAGTTTGGCGATTGCGAGATTTTTTTCCAGGCGGTGGCCACGAATGTGGAAGACGGAAGCGAAGAAATTTTAAAAGAAGGGCGCCTGTCGCAGGCCATTGAGGCCAGCATCGCGACTCCGATAATTTTTTCGCCGATCAAGATCGGGGAAAAAATAATGATGGACGGGGGATTTTCCAATCCCGTGCCCGCGGATCTGGCTCGCTCCATGGGAGCGGACGTGATTTTGGCGGTGGATGTTTCCAGCCACTGGGTGAATCTTCCCCAGAATCTTTCAAGCGCCAAGAATATGTATTCGGCTATTTTAAGTTCTTTCTCGGCGGTGGAATATCAGATCGCCAAGCATATTTTGCCCGAAGCGGATCTGATCGTCCGGCCGGCGGTGACCCATTATTCTTTTTTGGATTTTCCGCGCGCGGAAGAAATCATTGGCGCGGGTTATCAAGAGACGAAAAAAAATTTGAATGCTTTGCGCGAGAAAGTCGGTTGGGTGAAATTGCCCCCAAAAACTTTGGGTGAAGCGATCGTTCGGTTCCTTTCCGCGGAAGTTTGAAATGAAGGAGCGGTTCATTAAAAATTGGTTATTTGGGGCGAAACAAAGTTCTTTCTGGATAAACCTTGGCAACAAGGAGGGGGAAAATGGACAGATGTTCTTTCATGGAGCTTTTGAGAAAAGCGGAAGAAAAGATGCGAGGTGTTTCAAATCTTTCTTCCTGTTTTAGCTCTATGGCGGTGGAATATTTCGGAGTGTTCGGAGAGCGTTGCGTAGTTTTTCGGATCTTTCAAGGCAACGGAAAAGGAACTTGGATGTGTGAAATTAAAGGGGGCGCGCCGGAGGGCCAGCATAATGTTGGGCTGGTTGACCCGCTGGATCGCCATCCGGATATCGCCGATGCCGCTTGGGGAAGGGAGATCTTTTCCGTCAAAAACCCTCTGAAATATCCCCGGACCGCTTATTTTCGGGGAATTATTTTGGAGCGCGGGATCAACGAGATCATTTATGTGCCGGTTCTTTCGGACGGAGCAAGGGCGGAATGGGTGGTGGCGATCGACGCTTGCGGTGAAAAACGGTTCTCTTTATGGGATATTCATTTTTGCCAAATGGTTGAGGAATTTTTTTCTTTCTGGCTTTGGAAGGAAAAAAATCCCGAAGGCCAATGGCCGGCGTTCATTACTCGGCGAAACGCGGCCCTTGCGGCCCATTTTACGTCCGCCTAAGTTTTGTTCCATACTCATTTCAAGAAATGTTTTTAAAAAGAGAGGAAAAAATCCCTCTCTTTTTATTTTTAAAAAAATCGTGTTATGATAAAGTCTGCCTGCATTAACTAGTCAACTGCGACACTTGGATTGAATTAATCCGATTACTTTTTAAAGAATATTAACCAAGTAAAATACAAATACACATTCGCATGAACGGAGTTATCAAAACGCTCACGGAAAGAGGATTTGGATTCATTTCTCGCGAAGGCGAAACAAAGGATCTTTTTTTTCATTCCAAGGAGCTCAAAGGTGTGGCTTTTGATGAATTGAAAGTCAGCGATGCCGTCACCCTTGAAGTCGTCAATGGCGAAAAAGGTCTGGCCGCGACCAAAGTGGCTCGCGCCTAAGCGTTGAGTTGTAAAAAAACGCCCGATCTTTTTAAGATTCAGGGCGTTTTTTTGTCCAAAAATTCGTTTTTACTCAAGTCAAAAAATATCCACAGGCATTGCTTGTTTTTTTATTTTTTCTGATGTGCTACAATGATATTGTAATTAAGATTTTCCCGCGCTTTGCGTCGCCGGCAAATTTTTCGGCGACGCTTGGTCGCACGCGGGTCAATCAGTTAAAAAATAAAGGTCGAAAAAACTTAAATCAAACGGTAAATTGGATAAATCAGCCAATGATCGATCGCTGATTTAT
>CAYIFS010000056.1:0-2317 GCA_964362775.1 uncultured Candidatus Saccharibacteria bacterium | reverse complement strand
GGTCACCCGCCTCGCCCGACGAGCGTGCGAGTCGAGGCGGGAGCCCGGGATGACATTATAGAGTGCTGTCGTAAATTTTTTTTGTCTCGCGCGCCATTTTTTCCCAAGAATATTTTTTTATTTGCTCAAACCCCTTTTCAACCAGATTTTTTCTTAAATAATCATCTGATAAAATTGAGTAGATTTTTTCTGTCATGTCTTTGGGGTTCGCCGGATCAAAATAAATCGCCGCCTGGCCCAAAATTTCGGGCAAAGCCGTTAGATTGGAAGAGGCCACCGGCGCGCCAAAACTCATCGCTTCCAAAGGAGGCAAACCGAATCCTTCGCAAAGAGAAGGGAAAACATAAAGCGCCGCCCGCCGGTAAAATTCTTCCAACTCTTCGTCCGCCAAAAAACCCGCGAAAACCACCCGCTCAAACACTTCAATACTTCGCAGTATTGAAGTGTTTGACTGTTTTTTAAGTTGGCGCCAAAAATAATCATCTTCGCCGGCCAAAACCAATTGCAGGTCCAAATTATATTCTTTGATCAAAATTTCAAAAGCCCGAATTAGGTTCTCCAAATTTTTATGCGGATAAGCGTTGCCGACATAAAAAATATAGGGCTTGATGATTCCGTGTTTTTCAAAATTGAGATTTGGGATTTGGGATTTGGAGCTTTCTTCCGGCGCTCCCTCCAAAATCACCTCTATTTTCCCCGCTTTGATCTTAAAATTATTTAAAATATCTGCTTTGACGTATTGGGAAACCGTAATAATCTTATCGGTGTGCTCTAATGCGCGGCGAATGACTGTTTCATAAGCTAAATTTTTGAACCAATAAATTATTTTTCTGAAAAAACCGCCGCGCCGAGGCGGAAAATAACGCAAGATCAAGTCATGGATCGTGACCACGAATTTGCCAAAATATAGCAACGGCGCGTTGAAATGAGGAAAATGCATCAGATCAACTTTGGCGCGCCAAATGACGAACGGAAAAAACAGCTGTTCCCTGAATCCATACCAAGGAAAAGGCGCTAACGCTTTTTTAAAATTGGGATTTTGCGGCCGGTACTCTTCAAAATTTTCCGGCCGCAAAAAAATTACATATTGATTTTCCGAATCAATTTTTTCCAGATTTTCCACTAATTTTTGGGTGTAACGGCCGAGCCCTTTGGCCCGCGGCCCGAAAAATCGGGCGTCAATGCCGATGGTCATAAAACAGGAATTAGGAATTAGCTTTTTAGGAATTAGAAATTAAAAATTCCAAGGTCTCGCGGGCGCATTTGTCCCAGGAAAAATTTCTGGCCCGCCCAAATCCCTTAAAGATCAAATCTTCCCTTAAATTTTCGTCTCTTAAAACTTCGGCCATCGCCCAGGCCAGTTCTCCGAGATTATAAGGATCAACGAGCAGGGCGCCGTCATCTATAACCTCGGGGAAGGACGAGGTGAAAGAAGCGATCGTCGGCACGCCGCAAGCCATTGCCTCCAGCGGCGGGAAACCAAACCCCTCAAAAAGGCTTGGAAAAACGAAAAGCGAAGCCAGATTGTAAAGAGCGCTTTTATCTTGAGGTTCAACAAAACCGGTAAAAACAATGTCTTTCTTGAACGTAGAACGCGAAGCAGCGGAAAATATTTTTTGGCAAAGCCAGCCCGGCGCCCCCGCCAGAACAAGCGCGTGGTTCAAATCCGGATTTTTCCGCCTAAAGATCTCGTAGGCGCCGATCAGGCCTTCCAGATTTTTCCTCGGTTCAATCGTGCCAAAATACAAAATGAATTTTGGCGGCAAGCCGTATTTTTTTCTTATTTCCAATTCCCCGTCTTTTATTTCCAACCGTTGAAAATTTTCCGCCACGCCCGAATAAATCGTCTTTATCTTTCGCTCCTCTATTCCGTACAAATCAATCAGATCGTTTTTAGTTGATCCCGAAACCGCGATGATTCCCCGGGCCTCGCGGGCTCTCTGGCGCGGATTGACAAAACTATGCCATAATCTTTTTTGCGCGGAAAAAAACTCCGGAAAATACTCAAAAGACAGGTCGTGGAAAGTCAGAATTTTCGGACAATTTGTTTCACCCAATAAAAAATGAGAAGAGAAAAAAATATCAACGCCGCCCAAAAGCGCGTCTATTTTCGGCATTCTGAAAAATTTCGCCAGCGGATCAAAAACAAAACGGTTGGGGAAATGGAATCGATAGATTTTGACGTTGGGCAATTCCTCCCAGTTAAATTCCAGCGGCTGTTGCGAAAAAGCGTTGTAAAAAAGTTTGAATTGGTGTTCTCTCCCCAGCAAAAAAAGACGGGACAAAAGATTAATCGTGTATTCCTCTATCCCGGTCC
>CAYIFS010000055.1:0-2672 GCA_964362775.1 uncultured Candidatus Saccharibacteria bacterium | reverse complement strand
TTATTTATAATACGCCCTTCCCGGAATTCGCAGATCAATGTATTGGAGATTTTCCGGTTTCAAGCCCTGATCAAAAAGAGAATGGACGATCCTGATCTGGCTTTGCGGCGAACGTTCCAAATTGAAATAAATTTTCCAATTCGGCGCGAGAAACGCCGACAATTCTTTCTGGCGTTCGTTCTCCAAAAAATAGTTTATTTCCAACCCCTCTTTTTCCAGATCGCTTTTGGCTTGCCGGGCAAATTCCAAGGTGGAAGAAGCGAGTGGATGTTCCCGCAAAGAAAAACTCCGGCCGACGGCGCCAAAGATCAAAGGAGAAAAACCGGAAAATATTTTCGGCGACTCGCGGAAAATTATACCCTCCTTGTCAATAAAAAAACATTCCTCGCCTCGAGGCAGAATTTCCTTTTTGGCGACCGGCGTGCTTGTGGCGGCGCTTTCAGCCGAAAAATTGTTTTCCGCCTCGTTCCGGCACCAAACCCCCATCGCCTGCCGCTCGGAGATTTTTATTTCCAGCGCCGCGGGAAATATTTTTTTAATTTCCGCGCGGGAAATTTGCGGAAATTCCTCCAGAATTTTTTGAGAAAGCGCCGCCGCGGGGAAAACCGCCAGAGAATTTTTTGGCAGAATTTCCAGCCATTTTTCCGCGGCTAAATTTTTGGCCAAAAAAATTAACCTCTCTCCGCCCGCGGTCTGCGCTCCCAAAACTTTTATTTCTTTTATCTTGAAATAAGAGGAAAAAGCGGAAAAATAGACCGCCCCGCCCAAAACCAAAATAAAAACCGCCCCCGCGGCCCATAATTTCCAGGAGCGCTTTTGGGGGGCGTGTTTTTGATAATTAAAACCGAATTCTTTTTGTTGAAAAACCCGCATGGGTTATTTGGGATTGATCTTTTTAAAACCGCAAAAAGGTCGCAGGACTTTCGGAATTTCCACGCTGCCGTCTTTTTGCTGAAAATTTTCCAAGATAGCCATCAGGGGACGCGGCGAAGCCAGCGCGGTGTTGTTCAACATATAAACGTATCGGCTTTTGCCTTCTTTGTCTTGATATTTCACATTAAGCCGCCGCGCCTGCCAATCCAGAAAATTGCTGGCTGAACCGGTTTCCGCCCAACGGTTGGTGCCGGGCAACCAAGTTTCCAGGTCAAAAGCGCGGTATTTGCCGGGACTCATATCGCCCGTGCAAATTTGCAGAACGCGATAAGGCAAACCCAGGTCTTCGTGCAATTCGCGGCTCAATTTAATCATTTCTTCCTGCCATTTGGTTGATTCGGCAATGTCCGCGCGGCAAAGAATCACCTGCTCCACTTTCATAAATTCGTGCACGCGATAGATGCCCTTGGTGTCTTTGCCGTAGCTTCCGATTTCGCTCCGATAGCACTGGCTGAAGCCGCAGAATTTTTTGGGGAGATCTTCTTCTTTAAGCGTTTCGTTCGCGTGATAAGCCAGAAGCACCGGCTCGGCCGTGCCCACGAGAAATTTTTTCTCGCCGCTGGTCGCGCCGCTGGCTTCTTTGTCGCGCGTGGCGATCTGATAAATTTCGTCTTTTTCCGGATCATATTCCTGGCCCGCGAAATAACCCGAGCCGAAAAGCGCGAATTCCTTGACGAGCGTCGGCGGAATCATGGGCGAAAATCCCTTCTTGGCCATTTTTTGAAAAGTGTAAAACATCAACGCCAAAACCAGGATCGCGCCTTCATTTTTCAAATAATAACCGCGGTATCCCGCGACTTTCGCGCCGCGCTCCAGATCCAAAATATCCAAGCTCTTCCCAAGCTCAATATGGTCTTTGGGCTTAAATTTGAACTGTGGGATTTTCCCGTGGCGCGAAATTTCTTTGTTGTCGTCGCCATCTTTGCCAACGGGCGTGTCGGGCGATGGCACGGTTGGAACTTTCAGCATCAACTCTTCAAATTTCTGCTCGGCCCATTTAAGTTCCTCACTCAATTTCAGGTATTCTTCTTTCAGTCCCTTGGCTTTTTCAATATCTTCTTTGCCAAGTTTCTTTTGCTCCGCGCGCAAAGCCTCGGATTTGGTGATCAGTTCGCGCCGTTTTTCGTCGGTAGCCAAAAGCTCGTCCAAATCAAGCGCGATATTCTTATTCTTTATCGCCTCCTTGACCGCTTCCTTATTTTCGCGAATGTATTTGATGTCTAGCATGGATTTGAACCATTATTATACTTCTATTCTAAAACTTATTTAAAACCCCGTCCACCCTTCTCTTTTCTGATGATTTCCCAAACGTCCTCGGGAATCGGCGGCGGGGCGTTGACGGGGCTTTGGCCCGGATAACGCCAGGCGCTGATAATGGTAATTTCTTTATTCAGGTCAAACCTCCCTTTCTTTTTCCTTTTGGTCTGATACATCACCCAAATTTCGTACGGGTGTTTTTTGGAACCGGCTTTTTGCATTCCTGCGAGAGTTCTCGGCGCGATGCCTTCTTCTAGCCTGCTTGGAAACCTCAAAACCCGCTTGACGCGGCTTGGCGACAAACCATACTGGCGCATTTTGGCTTTAACGTGCTCGGTCCAATATAATTTTTGTTCTTTTATTGTCCCCATACCTAAATTCTACTACAAAAAAATCCCTTTGACAGGGTTTTTGATTTTTTCTTTCTCCGCGCTTGGCGAAAACTTTATCACAAAATCGAGATGAGTGAAGCGTTAAAAAAT
>CAYIFS010000054.1:0-2935 GCA_964362775.1 uncultured Candidatus Saccharibacteria bacterium | reverse complement strand
TTATTTATTTTCCCCTTTAAAAATTTTCAAATTCTTGATAATCCGGCTGCGCAAACGATTCTTGGGCAACATGCCTAAAACCGCTTCTTGAAGAACTTTCTTCGGATCGCGCGAGAAAAGAGTTTCCAACTTCTCTTCTTTCAGTCCGCCCGGATAACCCGAGTGGCGGCGATACATCTTTTGCTTCATTTTTTTGCCGCTTACTTTAATCTTTTCCACGTTAAAAACTTTAACGATGTTCTTGGGTTCAAGATAGGGCAAAAAATCGGGCTGATTTTTACCGCGCAAAAAAACCGCGATCTCCCTCGCCAATCTTCCCAGAATTTTTCCCGAAGCGTCAATTTGATAATCTCTCTTTTCCATATGCCTTTACTCTTTTATTAATTCAATAAAAACCATCGGAGCGCCGTCGCTCATTCTTCGGCCAAGCCTCGTCAAGCGGGTATATCCACCCTTCCTTTCTTTAAAACGAGGGGCTAATTCCTTGACCAGCTTCTGCAAAGCGACGGCGGGCAGAAATCGTCCCGCTTGCCGCGCGCCGGCCAAAGTGCCTTTTTTGGCGTATGAAATCAGCCGCTCAACCAATGACCGGATTTCCTTGCCTCTCGCTTCCGTTGTTTTTATTTTTTCTTTGAGGATCAGATTGGCGGCCAAACCCTTTTTAAAGGCCCGGCGCTGATCCGTTTCTCGGCCGAATTTCCTCATAATTATTCTTTCAGGGTTAGATCAAATTTTTTCAAAATCTTTTTTACTTCCGCCGCGCCTTTCTCGCCCATTCCTTCCATTTCCATAAGTTCTTCTTCCGTTTTTTTGCTCAAGGCCCCGATCGTTTTTATTCCTCCCTCGGTCAAAGCGTTCAAGGTCCGGCGGGAAAGTTTCGTTTCTTCAAGTTTTGTTTTGGAAATATCGGCGGTTTCTTCAACGGCTTCTTCGCCGGCCTCGTCCTTTCCTTCTTTCTCTTCTTTCTCCTCGCCAAGATCAGCCAACGCCCCGAATTGAGCTACTAAAATTTCACTGGCCTTTTTAAAAGCCTCTTCGGCACTGATTGAGCCATCGGTTTCTATATCCAGCCGCAAGCGGTTAAAATCGGTCCGGTCGCCCACGCGCATATTTTCCACCTCAAAGTTAACTTTCTTCATCGGAGAAAAAACCGCGTCCACGGCAATCATTCCGATCTCCAATTTTTCCTTATGGCGCGCCTCCACCGGCACAAAACCAAATCCCTTGTCTACTTCAATTTCTATTTCCAGCTCGGCTTTTTTGTCGGTCAAAGTAGCCAAATGAGCTTCGGGATTGATAATTTCAATATCGGAAGTGGTTTTAATGTTCCCCACCTTTACTTCCTTTTCGCCCTTGACGCTTAAAGACAATTTTACCGGTTCGCTGGAAAAAAGCTTGAATCGCGCTTGACGCAAATTCAAGATCAGCTCGATCGCGTCTTCCATCACGTGAGGGATCGTGGAAAATTCATGCTGGACCCCCTTTATTTTGACTCCGGTCACCGCGGCGCCGGGCAAAGAAGAAAGTAAAACTCGGCGCAGGGAATTTCCCAAGGTCACGCCGTAGCCGGGATAAAGGCCTTCTATTTCAAAGATTGCCCGATGGCCTTCTTTTTTCACTATCTTAGGATTTTGAGGTAGATTTATTTGCATGGAGCTTAAAGATCTCTTTGGCAGAAGATAAGTTCTTTTCGCTTTTTATCCGCCGCCCCAAAAATCTTTTGATTATTTTTCTCCAGATAATTATCTTGAATAAAATTCCACGATCAAGCCAATGCTCATCAGGTCGTCGAAATCTTCGGCTGTCGGCTCGTTATTCACTTTCCCTTCCAATTTTTCTTTTTCCAGGACAAGCCATCTGGGTGTTTCATATTTTTTCAAAAACGCGGCCAAATTTTCAAAAAGTTTTGATTTTTTCACTTTTTCTTTCAAGGACAAAACATCGCCCACTCTGACCGAATAAGAAGGAATGTCCAGGCGCCGACCATTGACTGTAATGTGGCCGTGGTTGACGAGCTGGCGCGCGGCGGCGCGAGAAGGAGCAAACCCCAGACGAAAAATCACGTTGTCCAATCTTTTTTCCAGAATCTTTATCAAATTTTCGCGGGTGTCTCCCTTGCTTTGGCTCGCTTCCAAAAAATATTTTTTGAACTGTCTTTCCAAAACGCCGTAGATCTTTTTCACTCTCTGTTTTTCGGCTAATTGGCGGCCGTATTCGGAAAATCCCCGCCGGCCCTTTTTCTTCTGCGCCCCATGCGCGCCGGGCGCGTACGGCCGTTTGACCATCGCGCATTTTTGCGAAAAACAACGCTCCCCTTTCAAAAAGAGTTTTTCGCCGGAACGCCGGCATTGTCTGCATTTTGCGTCTATCATTCTAGCCATGTTCTTTTTTATTTCATTTGAAGCGGCCAGCCGAGCCTCTTTATACCCTCCTCACCTTCCGCGGACGGCAACCGTTATGCGGGATCGGCGTTACATCTTTAATGGAATTGATCAAAAAACCGTGCGCCGCCAAAGCTCTGACCGCCGCCTCGCGGCCGCTGCCGATGCCTTTGACGAAAACATCCACTTCTTTCAAGCCGACTTTTTTCATTTTTTCCGCCAATGTCTCCACGATCTTGGAAGCGGCGTAAGGCGTCGCTTTTTTGGGTCCCTTAAAACCAAGCGAGCCCGAGCTTGACCACGCCAAAACATTACCCTGGCTGTCGCCGATCGTCACTAAAGTATTATTATAAGTGGCCTGAATGAAAACTTTTCCTCTGTCTATCGCTTTCCCCCGGCCCGGCGTCAAACCGCCCGCCGCTTTTTTCTGGACGGATTCCTGGATCTCGGTTTCTTTCAAAGCCTCTTCGGTTGTTTGCGTCTGAATTTTTTTCTTTCCCATGCCAATTTTGCCGCGCCTGCCAAAGCTGATAATGATTAGCTGGAAAATAGAT
>CAYIFS010000053.1:0-3132 GCA_964362775.1 uncultured Candidatus Saccharibacteria bacterium | reverse complement strand
CGAAGAAGCGGGTATTAAAACTTGCATCTTCACTTGTAATAAAGGTTTATTACATTGGGTTTTATTATCTTTTACCTCTCTATTCTACTCGGTTTAAAAAGCCTGTCAAGCCCCTCACCTATGAAGGAAATTTTTGGAATTAAATATGACCAATTAACTCTTTTTTCTCAATAATCACGACCCCCTTATCGGAAATTTATTTGCGAGCAATGCTCGCATTCCTTCATGGGTGAGGGGTCAAGCCCCTTTTTGGCTTCTATCAAAGCTGACGATTTCTGGTAATTTTTCGCCCGGATATTCGGCCAAAGCGATGAAAATTTTATGATCCAACGGTCTGTTTTCTTTTGCCATTAGGGCGAGAGCACAACAGCGGTGACTGCCTTCAATAATATATATTTCTTTGTCAAAAATGAGGCCGGTTAAGGTGGTATTCGCGTAGAAATTGTCAGCCATCTTCCTGATTGCCGGATGTTTCTGAATATGCTCAAATTCCGCCAGTCGGTCGAAAGTAGGCAAAAATTCTCCTTGGTACATTCTTTCTATCCAAGTTTTGAAAGGCCCGCCGTGAAATTCCGGCACCGCTTCCAGGGGATTTTTGATTTCAAAAAGCTGCCAGGAAGTTTCTTTGCATCTGAAAACATCAAAATAATTTATTCGCCACGCTTCCCAGTTTTCATAACCTTTGTTTTTGGCGGTTTCCTGCCAGCCGGGCTTATCCGCCTCATTTTGCCGCCAAATTTCAAAAACCTCTTGCCAGAAGAGGTATTTTACAAGCTCAAGCTTGATATTTTCATTATTTAAATTTAGCATTAACTGGTTTTATCAACTTTTTATTTCTCAAAAATTTCATTATCGGCTGGCTGCATTTTAAACAAAATTCAAAAGAATCAAAAATGCCGGTCTTTCTAACATAAAAAGACCCTTCTTTTTCTTTAATTTGTTTTTTACAAATGTCGCATTTTGTTATTAGCATAGCAATATTATATGTCGTCCTGAAAAGCCGTCAAGACAAGACCGAATTATTTTTTAATGAATTGGTGAACTCTGTTTGTTATTTCCACCCCCCTATCTGTCATTCCCGCGCAGGCGGGAATCCAGTATTAAATTAACCTGGATTCCGGGTCAAGCCCGGAATGACAGCAAAAGAAGTAGATTTTTAATTTTAGTTTATTTATTAATATATTCCCCCATCTCCGCCAGGCGGCCCGCCTTCGCCAAGGCTTCGGCGAGGCTCGCCTATTCTGATGGATAAATAATTTCTATTGTGATTTTGGATTATTTTTCTGCTATATATTCAGACATCTCTGCCAGGCGGCACGCGTACCCCCATTCATTGTCATACCAGGAAATCACTTTGACCAAATTATCTTTGACCATCGTCAGCGGCAGGTCAACAATGCTGGAATGCGAGTCGCCTTTAAAATCCAGGGAAACTAAGGGTTCGTCGGAAACCGCTAAAATATCTTTGAGTTCGCCCGCGGCCGCGTCGCTGAATAATTTGTTTACTTTTTCTTTGTCGGTTTCTTTTTTAACCAAGCAGACAAAATCGGTAATGGAAACCACGGCGGTGGGCACGCGCAGAGCCAGGCCATCCAATTTTCCTTCAAGTTCGGGCAAGCATTTGGCCACCGTCTTGGCCGCGCCGGTGGTGGTTGGGATGATATTTTGGGCCGCGGCGCGCGCCCGGCGCAGGTCTTTGTGCGGCAGGTCCAGAATTTTCTGGTCGTTGGTGTAAGAATGGACTGTGGTCATAAAACCGTTTTCAATGCCGAGAGCCTCGTTTAAAATTTTGACCACGGGCGCCAGGCAATTGGTGGTGCAAGAGCCCATGGAAATGATTTTTTCGCCCTTGTATTTTTCCGCGTTTACGCCCAGAAGATAAGTTGGAATTTCCGGCGAGTCCGTGGGCGCGGACAGGATAACTTTTTTGGCGCCGGCGTCCAGGTGCTTTTGGGCGTCGCCTATTTTGGTAAAAAGTCCGGTGCATTCCAGAACGACATCAACGTCCAAATAGCTCCAGGGGAGATTGGCCGGGTCTTTTTCGGCGAGAATCTTGATATTTTTATTATTAACGACCAGCGCGTCTTTTTCGGCTCTCACCTCTTTTTCGTATCGTCCGTAAAGCGAATCATATTTTAAGAGATGTGCCGCCACTGCGGCATCGGTCAGGTCGTTGATGGCGACAATTTCAAGGTTTGGGTGATTATTTAAAATTCGGCGCAGAACCGGTCGACCGATTCGGCCAAATCCGTTGATGGCAAGTTTGATCATTTTTATTGTCTGAGCGGAGTCGAAGACTAATTGGGCTCGTAAATCCTTCGACAAGCTCAGGGTATAAAATTTAGTTTAGTATTGTAGACATTATAGCACAATTACCATCCTCCGCTTGATCCGCCTCCGC
Organism: uncultured Candidatus Saccharibacteria bacterium; assembly: GCA_964362775.1. Classification (GTDB taxonomy): domain Bacteria; phylum Patescibacteriota; class Minisyncoccia; order Portnoybacterales; family GWB1-42-6; genus GWB1-42-6. The sequence continues at coordinate 731 of CAYIFS010000053.1, read as the reverse complement.
CCGACGAACCCCCGCCAAAGCCCCCGAATCCGCCGCCTGACCCTCCGCCAAAACCGCCTCGGCCACCAAAGCCGCCGGCCCACCAGCTGGGGCCGAGCCCTTGCAATTTGCGGTTTGAATAATTTTTTGAGATAAGAAAATCAAATAAAAGGCCAAATGGTGTCAAGATTAAGATGGCAACGAGTCCGACCAGCCAGGAAAAAACAAAGATCAAAATCGCGCCGATAATCGCGCCGACGACTCCGCCGGCCCACCAGGACTTGGAGCGCGCCATAATACTGGAAAGCCAAATTAAAAAGAAAAATCCGATCCAGATTAAATCAAAAGAAAATTTTGACGATTTGGAATTGTTTTCCGGCGAGGCAGGCACATATTCTCCTTTGGTGGTGGCAATAATTTTATCCGTCGCGTTGTCAATTCCCTCATAATATTTTTCCTGTTGGAACGCCGGTTTCAGGATGTCGCTATAGATCCAAAAACTTTGAGCGTCGGTTAAGGCGCCTTCCAAGCCGTAGCCGACCTCAATTTTCATTTTTCGATCGTCTTTGGCAATAAGCAATAAGATGCCGTTATCTTTTTCTTTTTTGCCGATGCCCCATTCTTTGAACAATTTTTCGGCAAAATTTTCTATCGTATCACCCTTCAGGCTTTCAATCGTCACGACGGAAATTTCGTTGGAAGTTTCTTTTTCAAACTGGGCGAGTTTTTGTTCCAGCGCCTGCTTTTGCTCG
>CAYIFS010000052.1:0-3399 GCA_964362775.1 uncultured Candidatus Saccharibacteria bacterium | reverse complement strand
GCCGCCGCTTTCGGAGATCATATTTTGAATAATGCCCAGTCCCGCAAAATTTATCAAAAGATTACTGCCGCCGTAGCTCAAAAAAGGCAAAGAAATGCCGGTGACCGGCACAAGCCCCATATTCATGCCGATGTTAATGAAAACTTGCGCGAAAATCATCGCCGCGAATCCGGAAATAAAAAGCTTGGAAAAATTATTTGAGCTTCTAAGGCTCGCCCTGATGAGCCGCCAGAAAAACAAAGCGAAAAAAGACAAAAGAAAAATTACGCCAAGGAATCCCCACTCTTCGGCAAAGACCGCGAAAATGAAATCATTGTGTTTTTCGGGCAAAAAATCCAATTGGCCTTGCGTGCCCTGGCCGAGTCCCCGGCCCCAAAAATTTCCCGAGCCTACGGCGATCTTTGACTGGATCAAATTATAGCTTGAACCCAAGGGATCGCGCGCCGCGTCAAAAACGCTCAAAATGCGCGCTTTCTGGTACGGGGCAAGAAAAAACAGCCACGCCGCGGCAAAAACCAAAACCCCGCCAAAAAGTAAAATCAAAAGATGCCGTTTTTTGATCTCGCTCAAAAGCACGATAGCCAGCCAGATTGAGGCCAAAATAAGAACCGAACCGAGATCCGGCTGAAGCAAAACTAAAAATATCGGGATAAAAACATAAAGGGCGGAGATGACAAGATGCCTCGGACGATACACTTCAACGTGCCGCCCGGAAAAATATTTGGCCAGAAGCAATAAGATCACGATCTTCGCCAATTCCACCGGCTCAAAATTGATAAATCCCAGATCAAACCAGCCGGCCGTGCCTCTGATCTTCGTGCCCCAGAAAAGAACCGCGACCAGGATCGCGACCAAGGCGATATACAAAAACGAAAGAATCAAAGAATAATTTTTGAAGATCCGAAAATCAAGAAAACCCAAAAAAAACATCACCGCGAGTCCGATGAACAAATTGGAAATTTGGCGGCCAAAATAATTTGTTTCTTTGGTTCCCTGGTCTATGCCATAAAGAACGAGCAAGCTGACGGCGCAAAGAACCAAAACCGCGCCCGCCAAAACCCAGTCAAATTTTTTTAAACGGGTTAGCATGCGAATTGAGATGCAAATTTGATGCGAATTATGCGAATTTGCGCCATTCGCATAAAATTCGCGTTTTAAATTCGCATGATTGTCTAGTACTCCTGAAACCTCTCCTTCTCTCCGCTTTTGGGAAGAAAATTATTCGGCGACAGGATATTGGTTTCCGGGATCATTTCCAGCGAATTCACCGACCCCGAAAGCGACGAGAACCAGGAGACGGAAAAATATCTTTCTTCGCCCGCCAAGACCGTGCGCGCTTCGGTTTGGCTTAACCCAATGATATTCTTTCCCGCGTCAAAAAGGATGATTGAGATCCAAACCGAATCAAGATCGTAAACGCTTGAATTTTTAAGAACGCCTGAAGCTTGCGAGGCGCCCGGCCGGTTCTCTAAAAATTTGAATTCCTTGTTTTTAACAAAAAGATTCGGCGCCTGGATTTCCGTCTTTTGCCAATCTTCCGAAGCGCTTTTCTCAATTGAAAGTTCCGCTTTCCCCGGCTTCTTTTCCAAAGCCAGATTATTTTTGATGAGATATTTGGTCTGACCGGATAAAATAAAAGACGAACCCGATTGCTCTTTCAAAAGATTCCCGGTTTCATCAAAAATTTTAAAAACGTATTCAAATCGCGCCAGGCCGAAATTGGGATTGGGATTGACAACTTTGGCGGCCAAATCATAAACCCCTTCTTTGTATTCCAAAATTTTCACCCATTCGGTTTTCAGATCCTGGATCGTCAGATGTTCGCAACTGGCGGCGCAAGGCGCGCCGCAATCTATCCCGCCTTCCCCTTGGTTTTGAATGCCGTCAAAACACGTCGGCTTTGTTTTGAAAAAGAGAAAATAGACGCCCGCGCCGAGCAAAGCGAAAATTAAAAGATAAACTAAACCGATGGAAGCCTGTTTGCGTATTTTATAAGACATGGAAGAAATTTGAATAATCTATCCTTAGTATATGATTATGTTTGAAAACAGTAAATGCCCAATTAAAAAACCGCGTAACAAAAAAGGCATTGTCTTGGCGACGACCTACTCTCGCTAGGGCTTAAGCCCTGACTACCATCGGCGCTGATTGGTTTAACGACTCTGTTCGGAATGGGAAGAGGTGTTGCCCAACCGCTGAAAATCACCAAGACGATGCCTTCTTTATTAAAATAAAAGAGAATTTAAAATCCCCTTTCCGCCAGTTGGCGGACCCCCTTTACAAAGGGGGAATTATATATATGTTATTGCAGGCAGATAATTTAGCAGTTTTATTTAACTCAAAAAATTTCTCTGTTATGAAGCAAGTATGATTTATTAGTACTCCTCGGCTGAAGCCATTGCTGGCCTTACACCTAGAGCCTATCAACCCTGTAATCTTCAGGGAATCTTTGATACCTAATCTTGGGGTCTGCTTCGCGCTTAGATGCTTTCAGCGCTTATCAGTTCCGGACATAGCTACCCAGCGATGCACTTGGCAGTGCAGCTGGCACACCAGAGGTCCGTTCTTCTCGGTCCTCTCGTCGATTACATCACAAATTTTGTGATTTATCCCATATTTCTATGGGCTCAGACTATATCTTCACCCTACTGGGCATATAAAATTTACCTAATAGGGGCCAACGTATTATGGCAGTTTTTTATCTTCATTATGAAGGACCTGCCATCCGTCCCGCCTGATGCGGAAACAAGTCGTTACGGGGACAAACTAGAATCCTAAAATTTTCCGCAATTCAATCCTATTGAATTTACGTTTTCCAGATTTATAATTCTGATTCCTTAAATCAATAATCAAATCGGCTATTTTTAATCTGGTGTTTTTATTTAATTGAGTAAGTTTTTTATTACCAATTAAAGATAAAATTCTTAAAATTATCCTTAATTGAATAGATTTAAATTTTACATAAGGTTTTATCGCCATAAGCGTTCTTCTTACGGCTTCAAAACCATTGATTCGGAGCTCGGCAATTCCATCGGATCGTTCCGATAGATAACCGATTCCAATTTTATTCTTAATCCATTCTAACGGCTTTTTATGACGAATATCCTGATAGAAACAAATCGTAAACATTAAACGCCAACCTTTTTTGGTTTGACGCCGATTTTTTATTTGCACCATCAGGCTTCCGTCACCGTCTAAAAAGCCGGCAATATAGGCCCAATCAATTTGATTTTTAGTTTGTCTTCCCACGGTATTGCCTTAAAATTATATGGTCCTCAAGTAAATTATATCATAAAGAGACGGACCGCGTCACTTCTGATCCTGTGCAATCATATAATTATGAAGGTTTCACCGTTATTAGTTGGATTGTCATCATGGATTACTCCATGAAGTAGCAAA
>CAYIFS010000051.1:1361-3498 GCA_964362775.1 uncultured Candidatus Saccharibacteria bacterium | reverse complement strand
TACGCTTTTTATTTTTCCGAACTGGTTGATAAATTGATTGTCGGTCCGGAAAACGACCGGAATATCTGGCGGCTCGTGTCGCGGGTTTTTGAGGTTTTAAACCAGCCTAAAAGCAATTTGCCGAAAATAAAAGAAGCTTTTGAAAGAAAGCTTCTGGAATTTTTGGGCTATCAAGATATCGCGGCGGAACGCACCAGGGCGGATTTTATCCAATCTCTGGCGGACGGGGAGATAAAATCGCTCAAGTTTTTAAGACAATTGAAGCTGGAAAATTAAATAATTTTTTTATCTGTCATTCCCGCCTGCGCTTCGCCGACGGCTTCGGCAAGGCGAGCGAAAGCGGGAATCCACCCCGCAGTTGCGGGGCGGGTCAAGCCCGGGATGACAATTCTAGCTAGTAAATTAAAAAGGGAGTGAAGTTTCACTCCCTTTCGTGTTCTTGGGCGCGAAAGCCCATAGAAGCCCGGTTTGTTTTCTCTTACTCTTTTCCGTAGACAGCGGATCCGCCGGGTTTCCCTCTTCTCATACACGGTGTGCAATCGGGCTTTCGCGCTTTTTGCGCGGAATCCTTGAGGCTGTCTTCCCCGTTCTTTAGCGAGAGACAGGTTCAGCTCGTTTAATGTCGGTATTCCACACCAGGAAAGATCCCCCTGGTTCCAGTCGCGCTGGATTTCGGCTCCGCGTCCGCCTGAACGGGCGTTTCACGGCCTCCCGACTATTCTCTGTTTAAACTTGCCCCTCGTAGGACCAGTTAGAGGATTCGAACCTCGTTGCCAAGGGTTTTGGTCCTTGACTAGGCCAACACTGTTCCCGCGCTTTTTAGATTTTTATCTTATCAAAATATCAAAACACAGTCAACCCCTCACATGAAAAAGAATGCGAGCCTTACTCGCAGCATAGATATCTGTAGTAGATTCATAAATTATTGATGGAATAAGACTGTTTATTTTCAGATATCTTTTTAAAAAATTTTCTTTTTCATGTGAGGGGTCAAGATTTCCGAGATCTTTACTAATTCTGTTTTTTCTTCATTCCTTTTTTTGATCTCCACGGAATTTTCTTTCAGAGTTTTTTCGGAAACAACCAATCTTAAAGGAATGCCGATCAAGTCCGCTTCGGCGAATTTTTCGCCGGCCGAGATTTCGCGCTCGTCGTATAAAACTTCAATTCCTTTGCCTGTCAATTTTTCGTAAAGCGCGTCCGCTTCTTTTTCATCTTTGGCCAAATTCAAAAGATGAGCGGCGAACGGCGCAATCTCTTTGGGCCAGATCAATCCTTTTTCGTTCTGCCAAATTTCGGCGATCGCGCCGAGGAGCCGAGGCAGACCCAGGCCGAAACAACCCATAAGGACATTTTGTTCTTGGCCTTCGGCGTCTTTGAATTTCAGGTCAAAAGGCGCGGAATATTTATCGTTGAGCTTAAAGATATTGCCGGTTTCCACGGCTTTTTTCGTTTCAAAATCATTTTCGCCGCAGGCGGGGCATTTTGGCGTTTCCGTTTTTATTTCTTCATTGACGGCCGTTTGGCATTTTTTACAAATATGGATAATATCTTCCCCGCTTTCACAGAGCGTTTGGAATTCGTGCGAATATTTTGAAAAACTGCCGCCGGAAGCGAAAGTCAAAAAAGTGTGTTTCTTGAGCCCCAATTTTTCCAAGATGGAAAAATAGACCCCAACCATTTTTTCGTAGTATTGGTCCAGGTCTTTTTCCGTGGCGTGGAAAGAATAAAGGTCTTTCATTAAAAATTCGCGCGTGCGCAGGATGCCGGATTTGGCGCGTTTTTCGTCGCGGAATTTGGTTTGGATCTGGAAAAGATAAAGTGGGAGGTCTTTATAGGAAAGAATGAGCTTTTTGGCCAGCGGCACCACGATCTCTTCGTGAGTGGCGGCCAGGGCGTATTCTTTTTCATCAAAACCTTTGAGCTTGAAAAGCGCGTCAAAAGTTTCCCAGCGCCCGGTTTTTTGCCAGTTTTCTTTGGGCGTCAGCGCGGCCATCAAGATTTCCTGGCCGCCGGCTTTGACCATTTCTTCTCGGATGACGTTCTCAATTTTCCGCAAAACGCGCAGGCCGAGGGGCAGGAAATTATACAGACCCGCGGCCAATTTTTCCACGAACCCCGCGCGGGTCAGCAAAAT
>CAYIFS010000051.1:0-1261 GCA_964362775.1 uncultured Candidatus Saccharibacteria bacterium | reverse complement strand
ATGGAACGCACTCTCATTAAAGACGCCAAAGAGAAGATTGGCCAAGAGATCAAAATTCAGGGCCGGGTTTTGAATTTGCGCGCTTTGAGCAACGTAAAATTTTTGGTTATTCAGGATTATTCGGGTGTGATTCAGGCGGTTTTTGAAAAAGAGGTTGAGGCGAAGGTCGGGGACGCGGTGGAAATAAAAGGCCAGGCGCGCGAAGACAAACGGGCCAAGGGCGGCGTGGAAATTTCCGGCCAAGACCTAAAAATTATCTCGGCGTGCGTGGAAGATCTGCCGTTTGACCTTTCCAAGCCCAATCTTAATCTTCAGTTGGCCACTTTGCTTGACCAGCGGTCGCTGGCGCTCCGCCATCCCAAAGTTCAGGCGATCTTTCGGCTTTATGACCTTTTGTTGGAGTCTTATGAGAAGACAATGCGCGAAGAAAATTTTGTGGAGATAAAAACACCAAAAATTTTGGAAGCGGCCTCTGAAGGCGGGGCGAATTTTTTCAAGCTTCAGTATTTTGAAAAAAGTGCGTATCTCGCTCAAAGCCCCCAGTTTTATAAACAAATTATGGTGGGCGTGTTTGAGCGAGTTTTTGAGATCGGTTCGGTTTTTCGAGCCGAGCCGCATTTCACGACGCGGCACGTGAATGAATATGTGGGCTTGGACGCAGAAATGGGTTTTATCAATGATTTTCAGGATGTGGCCAAAATGCTGAATAAAATTTTGGGTCGGATGTTTGAGGAAATCAACAGCCGTGGCGAGGAATATTTAAAGGCTCATAAAATTGAAACTCTTAAAGTGCCGAAAGAAATTCCCCAAGTGAAACTGGCGGAAATTAAAAAGATCATCAAGGAAAAATATAATTACGAAATTCCGGAGACCACCGACATTGATCCGGAAGGCGAAAGAATAGCTGGGCGCTGGGCGAGCGAAGAGCATGATTCCGATTTTTTGTTCATTACCCATTATCCTTGGAGCGATCGGCCGTTTTACACGATGCCCTGCCAAGAAAATCCGAAAGAAACTTGCGGTTTTGATCTACTTTATAAAGGCCTGGAAATCGCGACCGGCGGCCAGCGAATTCATCTTTACGACGAGCTTTTGAAAAATATGGAAAAGAAGAAGATTAAGTCTGAAGGCATGGAATACTATTTGGATATTTTCAAATTCGGCATGCCGCCGCACGGCGGTTGGGGCATGGGTTCGGAAAGGATGATCCAGCAGATGCTGGGTCTCAAAAGCGTCAAAGAGGCGATTTTATTCACCAGAG
>CAYIFS010000050.1:0-3673 GCA_964362775.1 uncultured Candidatus Saccharibacteria bacterium | reverse complement strand
ATCTAATTTCCGAGTAATCAGCTTTGGTTATCGGCGGGCAGGTCTAAAAATTATATGAAATATATGATAAGCTCATTTTGCAGCGAATAATTTTTAGCTACAAAATTGAGCACTCCTCACTTGCAGACTTTCTTTTTTTATTCAAACTAACTTTAATTCTCAATTCTACCTTGTTGATTTATAAAAGTTAGCCTGCAAGTGAGGGGTAAAGGTTTGGTAATGAAATTTCCTTCGCCTGCGGCTCGGAAATTTCAACCAAGCCCTTTAAGTCTTTTCCGCCGCATTCTTTCGGCCCGAACCCATGGTTTTGCGGGTATTTCCCCGGACGGTTCGCGTGTTGGTTTTTGTCCGCTGGCCGCGCACCGGCAAACCCTTGGCGTGCCGGCCGCCCCGATAACAACCAATATCCTTCAAGCGTTTGATATTCATTTGACGCTCGCGCCGCAATTCGCCTTCCACTTTTGATCCTTTTTCTATAATCTCCCTCAATCGGTTGATCTCTTCCACGGTCAATGAATTGGCGCGTTTCTGCCCGTCAATTTTCGCTTGCGCCAAAATTTTCCGGCTGGCGGTCCGACCGATGCCGAAAATATAAGTTAAAGAGATCTTAATTATTTTATTGTCTGGAATATTCACTCCGGCGATACGTGGCATGGTAGAATGCGAATTTAAGACACAAATTTAATTCGAATCATTCGAATAAAGTTCGCGCGTTAATTCGTATGTTCACCCTTGTCTCTGTTTATGTTTTTGGATTTCGCAAATCACGCGCAATCTTCCTTTGCGGTGAACTATCTTGCATTTCTGACAAATTTTTTTGATTGACGCGCGAACTTTCATAATTTTCTCTAAAATTTCGAGTTCGCGAAGCGAACGAAGAAATTTTAGATTTAGAAAATATGACCCCCCACCTTTCCTAACTTAAATCTTGCTGTTATCAATAGCCAAAGCCGTTAGGCGGCTTCGCCTTAGGCTCTAGGATAATCTCTCATCTTAAATTGGGAAAGGTGGGGGATATTGATTTTGTTGCCAAAATCCGCTCGCCTACGGCTTCGGATTTTGGACAAAACGCAATACAAAACGCGCTAAACGCGCCTGAGTTCCGCTTTGCTTCCACGGAACCTCTCTGCCCTAAGACCAGCTTGGCTGGTCAAAAGCGGAAACGGTTTGCTTAGCACGCTGACTTAATTCGTATGGGCGAAATTCGCATGACTTCTCGCTTTTCGCATGCGATTATTGAGATCGAAAAACGATTCTGCCCTTTGAATTATCATAAGGGCTCATCTCAATCGTGACTCTGTCGCCCAAGAGCACCCGGATATAATTCATTCTCATGCGGCCGGAAAGATGAGCGATGATCTCGGAACCGTCTTCGTCAAGCTTCACTTTAAAAGTGGCGCTCGGCAAAGCTTCTATCACCCGACCGGTCTTTGAAATAGCGTTATTTTTTGCCACTCCCTTTGGGGTTAATTTTTAAACAAATTTTACTGCGCTTTTTATATCCTATACCCAAAATCGGGTTTAGTCAACAGTCTGAATTATTTTGATCTTATTCTGGTCCGACGGCACCTTCTTCACCCAAAAAGGCCAAAGAACGATCTGGGCCCGGTCTATTTCTTGGCGCTGGCTGAAGAGCTGTTTGATCTCGGCCTGATTCTTACCAATGATCAACTTTTTAATATCCCCCTCGTTCACCTTCCAAACTATTTTCCCCAAAACAGCGGTTTCAAATTTTAATTGAAGCCGGTCAAAATCAGGGCTCACGCTTTTATAACTTATTTCCAAGTCCCGCACCTTAACCTTATCTCCCTCAATTGAATTTTTGGCCAGATTCTCTTCTATCAATTTCTTCAAATCATCTTCGCTAAAGATCATTGCCCTGGCCGCCCCTCTAACCGTCAAAGAAAATTTTTCCGTCCGGCCGCCGACCTCCACCGACGATTCAAGCGAAGCGATCTCTTTTTTCAAGGCGCTGTCCAGAAGTTTCAAGCCGTTAGGAATCTGCAATTTTATTTCCTTATCCAACGATTCCGCCAATCCTTTCCAAATTTCCTCTTTGGCTTTATTAAAATCGTCCTGCGAAACTATTTTCGCCTCGCCCACCGCTCCGCCGGTCATCGCGGTTTTGGAACGCCCGTAAAAAGCGGTGTATTTGGGCGTGCCCTTAAAGCCGGGAATCGTGAACTTGGAGGGATTGATGTTATATTCAGAGCCCGCCTCATCCGCCACCGCGTCCACGTCAATGGAAGAAGCGATTATTTTCCCTTCTTCAATTTTGGCGCCGGGCACCGTGATGGTTTTCGTAGTGCGGAAAACTTTGCCGTCTTCGGAAACAAAACGAGTGGTGGCCACCAAGGCCTGGGGCGAAGAGCTGTATTCGTTAAAAATAGCGATGACGCCTCTCGCTTTCTCATTGAACTGACGCTTGCCCGTGGCCACGAACTCTTTTGACTCGCTCTTTTCTATCTTCAAGAATTGGGCGGGTATCTTTTGATTCTTCGGGTCAATTTCCGACGAACTTTTTTCGGCTGAAATTGAAAAATTCTGTTCCAAGGCCTCGGTCTTCGGAAAGATCAAAACTTCCGCCCGGGGTAGAACGAAATATAAAACTCCCGCGACCAAGATCAGCGCCGCGCCCAAAAAAACACTTAAAAATTTGAAAGAAAAGACCGAGAAATCAAAACGGGGCCAGGGAAATTTTTTTCCAAAGAACGACTTTCTGATTTTCGGCCCTAAAAATTCTTCTTCGTCCTTATTCCGTATTTTCAAAAATCTTTCCGCCTTTTCCCTAAAACTATCCCCTTCTTTCGGGATTTCCAAATTATTTTCCGCCAATTCCGGCTCTTCGGCGACCAGGTGTTTAAAGATCAGGTCTTCCGATTCTTCCTTCATTTCAATTTCTTGCGCCGGCTCTTTCTTTGGAGACTTTCCAACGGCGCCCGGGCGGATATCGTTAAAACGCCAGGACGATTTCGCGCTTCGCCGCCTCAGAGCCACTTCGTGGTTCAATAAAGATTCGTACGCCTCTTCCGTGGGTTCTTTGGAATCCTCATCCTCAAATTCCGCGCTTTCGTCTTTCGGCCAAGAAGGACGGGTTTTGAACCCCACTTTTTCCAAGGTCTCCCGTTCTTTCGGCCCCTTCACCACGAAAACAATTTCTTTTTCGCAGTTATCCGCCTCTCTTTTCAAAATCTTCAACGCCACGCCGTTATGGAGCAGAGAAGAATTTTTCGGCGCGATCAAAACAATAGTTTCTTCTTTCGCCTGCCACAAATAACCGATCAGCGAGGTTATTTCCTGTTCCGGTTTTAAATAAATTATTTTAGCCATAATTAAGCGGCGGAGGACCGCTTCTTTCTTGCGCTTAAATTATACAAAAATATCGCCGATCGCGCAATGAGAGATATCCACCCAGAATCATTCTCTGAAAATTTTGCCGGCCGAGAAATTATCCAAAACCTTACCCATATTTATTCCTCCTTTTTTAAAGGAGGTGGCGAGCTTGCGAGCCGGAGGATTTGTGATTTTATGTTTTCCGAAAGATTACCGCCTTGACGCAATTTTCGCGCAAATAAATTAAGATGTTTTTGGTAATGAAGTCTCATAAATCCCTCCCCCTCCGGGGACTCCCTTTAAAAAAGGGAGAATAGATTAGAATGCCCTGCTTACCTTG
>CAYIFS010000049.1:0-3743 GCA_964362775.1 uncultured Candidatus Saccharibacteria bacterium | reverse complement strand
TTTTCTCCCTGTTTTTTCAAATTTAATTTTTCTTTGGCCTCTTTCTCCAAATAATTGGGGTCTTTCAGATAGTCCATGAGTTGGGAAAATTCCCGGCTGGATTTGTCCAATTTTTCAATTTCGCTTTTCAGATTGCTTATTTCTTTTTCCAATTCCTGTTTTTGAGAAACCATCCTCACAGCCTTGATGCCGAACCAAATAAAGATCAGAAGCAACGCGAAAAGAAAAATTCTGGAAGCAAAGATTTTTTTAAAACCGCTTTGCGCCATTTCTTTTTTTAGGATAAAATGATTGCATGATCCTGGCCAAGCACAAAAAAGCGTTCAAAATTATTTGGCTGATTTTGGTTTCCCTCATAGTCTTAAGCATGCTCGCTTTCACCGTCGCGCCGCTTTTTTGATGATAACAAAGCCGAAGGGATTTTTAAAGTCTGACCGCCCCGCATTTTGCGGGGCGGCTTTTGGTTATTCGCTACGAAATACAAATAATTTACAAATATACAAATTCAGTAAAGATTCCGGCGCGGGGATAAATTTTTCGCCCGAGGACTGTTTGAGCCAGGCCGAGGCCGCTGGGGTCGGTTTTGAGCGGGGCGGCCGAGGCCGGTCCCGCAGCTGCGGGAGGCGAGTTCCGCAGAAGAAAAATTTATCCCCGCGCCGGATTGAAAATTTTATGTTTTCAGAAACGAACACCGAGCCTGAGATTTATTTCTTCAAAACCTTCAAAAAAACTTCCTGCGGAATCTCCACGCGGCCAGTTTTTTCCATCCGCTTTTTGCCGCGCTTCTGCTTTTCCAAAAGCTTCCTTTTGCGCGTGTAATCCCCGCCATAAAGATAACCGGTCACGTCTTTCCGCCGAGCACTGATGTCTTCGCGCGCCAAAATTTTCCCGCCCACGGCCGCTTGAAGCGAAACCGAAAAAAGCTGAGTGGGCAAAACCTCTTTTAACTTTTCCACCAAAGCCTTGCCTTCCGACGGCGCTTTCTGGCGAGGAATAATCCTTGAAAAAGCTTCAATTTTTTCACCCGCCACCAAAATATCCAAAGAAACCAGATCCCCTTTGCGCCAACCGATCAATTCGTAGCTCATGGAAGCGTAGCCGGAAGTCGCGCTTTTCAAACGGTCGTAAAAATCAACGATAATTTCCCGCAAAGGCGCTTCGTAGCTGATGACCACCCTTTCCCCGGTCAAATATTTGGTGTCGGAATAAATTCCGCCAAGCCCCTGCAATAAATTCATCAAAGCCCCCAGGTATTCGCCGGGCGCCAAAACTTCCAATTTTATCCACGGCTCTTTAATCTCTTTGATTTTGCTCGGATCAGGCAATTCCTGGGGAGAAAAAACCAATTTTTCTTCGCCGCCGCTTTCGGTCAACTGGTAAACGACGCTCGGCGTCGTCACAATCAATTGTAAATTGTATTCCCGCTTCAATCTTTCGGTCACAATCTCCATGTGTAGCATGCCCAGAAATCCGCAACGGTATCCCCGGCCGAGCGCTTCGGAACTTTCCGGCTCAAAGATTAGCGAAGCGTCGCTTAATTTTAATTTTGAAAGAGAATCTTTCAAAAGGTCAAAATCATTGCCTTCGGCCGGATAAAAACTGGCAAAGATCATGGGCTTAGGCTCTTCATAGCCCACGAGCGGCGACACCGAAGAAGCGTCCGACTGAAAAACGGAAAAATCCACGATCGTGTCGCCCACCCGGCAAAGCGAAACATCTTTCAAGCCCGTGGCGATATAGCCGACTTCGCCGGCGCTAAGTCTTTGGGAGATGGAAAGGTTCGGCAAAAAAACTCCGGTTTCCAAAACTTCGGCGCGGGCGGCGCCCGCCAAAAAATGAATTCTCTGACCGCGCTTGATCTCTCCATCCACCACCCGAACATGGACCAAAACGCCCTTATACAGATCGTAATTGGAATCAAAGATCAAAGCGCGGAACGGTTTTTCCAGCTTGCCTTTCGGCGCCGGGACTTTTTCCACCACGGCGCGAAGCAGATCATCAATTCCGATCCCTTCTTTGGCGGAAATTTTATAAATTTCATTGTCCAGCCCCAAATTTCTGATTTCATCTTCCGCTTCCTTGACTCGCGCCCCGGGCAAATCAATTTTATTGATCGCCGGAATAATCACGAGCTTTTGTTCTTGCGCCAAATGTAGATTGGCCAAAGTCTGCGCTTGCACGCCCTTGGTCGCGTCCACCAACAAAATGGCGCCCTCCACCGCGGCCAGAGACCGCGAAACTTCATAAGAAAAATCAATATGGCCCGGCGTATCAATCAAATTCAAAACATAATTAACCTCGTCATTCTGACCCCGCTCTGGCGGGGGAAGAATCTCCCGCGTAGGCGGGCAACGGAGCTGGCATTCGCCAGAGATCCTTCGGGCTTCGCCCTCAGGATGACTTTGTATTTTATTCTGTATTTTATAAGCCATCCGCACCGGCTGCAATTTAATTGTAATCCCCCGTTCCCGCTCCAAATCCATCGTATCCAAATACTGCTGGCGCATTTTGCGTTTTTCCACGGTACCCGTCATTTCCAAAAAACGGTCCGCCAAAGTGGATTTGCCATGGTCAATATGGGCAATGATGCAAAAATTGCGGATATTTTCTTGATTCATTCTAATTAATTTCCCCTTTTAAAAAAATCCTTATAGCTCCCTCTCTTAAATTAAGAGAGGGGTTGGGGTGAGTTATTCTTAGATAATATAAGAAATTAGTTTCATCATGTCATAAAAACCTGAATTATTCAAGCCGATTTCCTTGACTTTGCGCCAAGACAAGCGATAGAATTAGCTATCCTATAGTCAAGAAAGTTCTTTTAAACCTTAATCAGAGAGGTAAAACATGAATTCGCTACCGGCATTCTTGATTGAGCCCGATTTTACCGATCTTTCTTCCGTTCTTTCCTTCTCCGGTTCTGGAAGTGATGAATGGCTGGCTTTCAGAAAAAATTTTAAAGATTCCATGGAACTCCCGGATAACGCCGTCCGGTTATGGGATTTAAGGAGAAATTTATTCGGAATATTCCGCGATTTATTCCGTCAGGCCGGATTCATCGCCGATGAAACCACGGACGAAGATCTGGGTATTTATTTCCTTCCTCGGGGGGAAATAAAAATTGTCTTCCCGGATATTGTTCCGACCCCTGACAATGATGTAATCGCACATCAATTTATCCTGGAATTTTCCCCCAAGAGCCTCTACCAGGAAAAAGTTCAGGCACATATTCTTTGCGAATTGCCGGTTTTCAGATTTCTGATTCTTAGTTCTCTCGCACTTTGGGAACAGAAAGAACTAAATCGTGTTGAAATCAGACCGGCCAGAGAGACTAATGAATATCTCTTCTGCCCGTTCGACCGAATACCGGCTTTTATGAAAACAATGGAAGAAGTGAGACACCTCATCGGCAAAGAAAGGGTATTGGAAATAGTCAAATCTCTTTGCTACGGTTCTTAATAAAAAAAAGCGGCCCCAAAGCCGCTTTTTAAATTTCCTTCCTTATATCTCCCTCTCTTAAATTAAGAGAGGGGTTGGGGTGAGTTATTTTAAATGAATTATAACTCCTCCTGGCCTCCTCTTACCTTAAGAGGAGGAAAAAACTATTGATTCTATTCCATCTCCCTCCCCGAAACCGACATTCCAAAAGGCAAACGCTTTTTAAATGCCTGCCAGACGACCACCATTTCCGAGAGTTTCAGCAGATACGCGGTCAAAGAATACGCGGCGAGGCCCAAAAGTCCGGC
>CAYIFS010000048.1:0-3743 GCA_964362775.1 uncultured Candidatus Saccharibacteria bacterium | reverse complement strand
TACCATTTAATATTACTCCATCAAATATCGGGATTGAACGATCACACCAATATCGTAACGATCTATTAGTAAAACATTTGCGTGAATTTCCTGATCCGCCCAATCTCGACCAGAACGAAGGCGTAAGGGCTATGCGTCAAACAATGAGAACAGCAAATTTATACCCACCGATTTTTTGGACTTATCCTCATCTTCAAGATGCCGTAAGGGTTATTCTATTTAACGAGAAAGCCCCGAGCGAGTGGGATAAAGTTTCTAATTATTTGACGAAAAATAAATATATAACAAACTCTGAAGCGAGAAGGATTCTTTATACAGAGGATACTGTTAAAGTTTCAAAAACCTTTCATCGATGGGTTGAGCAGGGACTTTTGACTAAAATAACCCCTAGGACGGGTGCAAAACGCAATGTGCGCTATAGACTACCAGCAACTGATGAGAAGATGTTATTTACCCAAGACAAAAGTAAATAACACGATACCACCATTTTATAAGCAAGTTTGCAGAATTTATTTTCTTTTTATGGCCTTACATCAAAAATTTCCACAATCACCAAGATGATTTTTGATATTCAGAAGATACGCGATTTTATATGTTGGAAAAAGGAATTAGAACGCAAAGGGGACCCCGATGAAGGGGCCCCCAAGCTCTAGAATCCGTGATCTTACGATCAAATTAAATGTAGCAAATAGCGTCAATAGCGTCAAGTAGAGAAAAGGTGTCCCTCCTCCGCTTAAGCTTCGGAAGGGCGAAACAGGCACCATCAATTTCTCCTAAGATTTAAATTTATGAACTACTTAACTTTAATCATCATAGGAATAGCGGGGATTGTTTTGGGGACTTATTTAGGGAGGAAATATAAAACAGGAAAAGAAGATAAACCTTTTGAGGTTCAGGAAAAAGAATTGTTAGTTGAAAAACAAGCGCGGGAAAAAGAGGAACACAAACAAAAGATATTGGAGTTCTTCGGTTCGCGGGAAAAAGTGGCCAATAATGATATTGAAGCGTTGCTCGGCGTGTCGGACGCTACTGCGACTCGCTATCTTGACGAGCTGGAAAAGGAAGGCCGGATTCGGCAGGTCGGCCAAACCGGTCGGTATGTTTATTACGAGAAAATCGGTGGTTCGGCCCTTCAATGAACTTAGGACAATCTCACTATAAAGTAATAACCCCAACGGCTCAACGGCGGTTACCGTTGAGCCGTTGGAATAGAGACTCCGTTGCGCGGATCGCTCCGCTCCCGCGAGATTCTTCGCTTCGCTCAGAATGACAGAAGTGGGGCAGAGATTTTTAAAAATCGTCGGAAGTAATAAAAAACTATCCTCCTCGCGAAGGATAGTCCTTGGATGTAAAACCCTTTCAGTCTATGCAAACTGAAAGACATTACCAGTATAATCGATTCGGTATTGGCTGTCAATTAAACGTTAAATAAGTTATTAACAAGCATAAAATAGCTGTGTTTCAATGTCCAAGTCTCAAATCTTTTTCTGGCTTTGTTTAGCTTTTTTGATAGGCGTTTTGGTTCAGTCGCTCATAAATTTTCCCCGGCTTTTGTGGCTGGGAATTTTGATTTTTGGGGTCGCGGTTTTTTCGGCCAAGTGGGAGCGGAAAAATCTGATGGTCGCGGCCGCGATTTTAATGGTTTTTTCTTTGGGAGCTCTGCGGTCTATTTTTTACGAAGAGAAAAATTTTTCGGCAGTTTCGGTTTTCAACGACCGCGGCCGGGTGGTTTTGATGGGCACAGTGATCGCGGAGCCGGACATCCGAGCGCAAAAAACTTACTATCGGGTAGCCGTTGAAAAATTAAACGACGGCTGGAAAGAATTTGAAATTTCGGGAAGGGCGCTGGTGGCGGCTGAAAAATATCCGCCTTACGCCTATGGTGATGATTTAAGATTAGAGGGCTATTTAAAAGCGCCGGAAAAAATTGACGATTTTGATTACCCCGGATATTTGGCCAAAGAAAATATCTATTCTTTGATGAGTTTTCCGGAAATTTCTTTTTTGGAAAGCGGCCGGGGGAATTTTTTGAAAGAAAAGCTTTTCTCACTGAAAGCGGTTTTTAAAAAATCCTTGGAAAAGAATCTGGCCGAGCCTCAAAGCTCTTTTTTGGCGGGGCTTCTGCTCGGGGAAAAAAGGAATTTGCCGGCTGATTTTTCCGAGGCTCTTTCTTTGACCGGCACGACGCATTTGGTCGCGCTTTCGGGCTACAACATCACGATCATCGCTTCAAGCCTGATGGGGCTTTTGAATTTTTTCTTGGTGCGCCGTTTTTTCTCTTTCTGGATTTCCGCGGCGGCCATCATTCTTTTTGTTATTTTGACCGGCGCGGCGGCTTCGGCGGTGCGGGCGGCGGTGATGGGAATTTTGGTTTTAGTGGCCCAGCAAAACAGCCGACTTTATTCGGCCCGCAACGCCTTGATCTTCGCCGGCGCGTTGATGATTTGGTTCAATCCCAAAATTCTGGTCTTTGATCTGGGTTTCCAGCTTTCTTTTTTGGCGACGCTGGGACTTTTGTATCTGGCGCCGATCTTCCAAAAATGGCTGGTTCCGCCGGACGATATTCATCTTTTGATTAGTACCGCCAAACAAACAAGCGCCGGGGCGTTCGTTAAATCGTCAAAGGCGCTTACGCAGATTTTAAGTAGCACTTTGGCCGCGCAACTGGCTGTTTTGCCTTTGTTGGTTATTAATTTCGGCCGGCTTTCCCTGATCGCGCCCTTGGCCAATGTTTTAGTTTTGCTTTTTATCCCGGCGACGATGTTCTTTGGATTTTTAGCGGCCCTGGCGGGTATTTTTTGGAACACTTTGGGAGAAATTTTTTCTCTGGTGGCTTGGTTGTTTTTGTCTTATGAAATAAAAGTCATTGAAATTTTGGCCAAATTGCCGCTGGCCGCGGTAAAATTAAAACTGGGAATGGTTTTTGCCGCGGTTTATTATTTAATTTTGTTTTGGCTGGTCCGAAAATTTCAAAAAAATGATCTGGCTGAAAATTTTAAGAAATAAAATTGTTTGGCTGATTCTGGGGGCACTTGTTTTAGCTGATTTTTTTATTTGGCTGGCGATTTTTGAAAATGAGCCGCGCGCCAAGCTCAAAATTGATTTTTTTGATGTGGGACAGGGGAGCGCGATATTTTTGAGCGCGCCGGGCGGGAATCAAGTTTTAATTGACGGCGGGCCGTCGGACGCGATCTTAACGAAACTCGGCGAAAATCTGCCGCTTTTTGACCGGAAAATAGAGCTTTTGATCCTGACCCATTCGGACGCCGACCATTTGGACGGTTTGATTGAAGTTTTGAAAAAATACGAAATCGGCGCGGTTTTGGAAACGGGCGCGGCGGACGGGAGCGCGAATTATCTTTTTTGGCGCGAGCTTCTGGCCGAGAAAAATGTTCCGGTTGTTTTCGCTTCTTTGGGGCAGACACTTAAAATTGCCGAGAACCTGGAAATAAAAATTATGGCGCCCGCGGTGAAGATTGTCGGTCAAAGCCAAAAGAGCGCGAATAATTCTTCCATCGTCGGGAAAATAATTTTTGGCGAAAATGAGATTCTTTTTACCGGCGACGCGGAAGGGGCGGAAGAAGCGCAGATGATACTCAATAATTTGGATTTAAGATCCGATATTTTGGCGATCGCCCACCACGGTGGGAAAAATTCTTCGGGCGCGGATTTTCTGGCGGCCGTCGCGGCTCAAATGGCCGTGATCCAAGTCGGCAAAAACAACCGCTACGGCCATCCGGCCC
>CAYIFS010000047.1:0-3770 GCA_964362775.1 uncultured Candidatus Saccharibacteria bacterium | reverse complement strand
AAAGATGATTCAACGGGCGGAAAATTATTCTTTTCCAAATTCTTTTTAACTTTTTCCAGCTCTTCGGACTTGGTATAGACTTCTAAATTATTTTCGTCGCTCCAATTAAGGTCTTCCGCGCCCGCGTCAATGGCGGCCAGTTCCGTTTCTTCTTTCGTTTTTTGGCCGCGCGACAGGGAAATTTGCCCCCGGCGTTCAAAAAGCCAAAGGACCGAGCCGCTTTGGGCCATTTTTCCGTTATGCTCCGAAAGCAAAAATTTTATTTCGGAAATGGTGCGATTTTTGTTGTCGGTGGTTCCTTCAATGATTAAAGCTATCCCTTCGGGCCCGTAGGCCTCCATTAAAAATTCTTCAAATTTTACGCCCTCTATCTCTCCGGTGCCTTTTTTTATCGCCCGCTCAATATTTTCTTGGGGCATATTGAAAGAGCGGGCTTTTTCCGCCGCCATCCGGAGCGATGAATTGGTTTCTATATCACCGCCTTTTTGGCGGGTGGCGATGGTAATGATCCGAGTCAGCTTGCTGAAAATCTTCCCCTTTTTGACATCGGAGATCCCTTTTTTATGTTTGATTTGAGACCACTTTGAGTGCCCTGACATATTAATTTTTTGTCATTCTGAGGCGTAGCCGAAGAATCTAAAAAGAACATTGCGCGGGTCGCTACGCTCCCGCGAGATCCTTCACGGAGTTTATACTGAGCGAAGCGAATGTGTTCAGGATGACAGTTTGTGAATCGCTTTCATGTTAATCAATCGTTTTTTGTCTGTCAATTTCTTGGCGGCGGAAAAATACCAATCCCAACCCCGCCAGGCCGGAAAAAAAGACCACCGAGAGCAAAATTAAAACAGTTTTTAAAGTTGAAGTTAATCCTCTCGGTTTATTTTCATTTTCAGGTTTTTGGTTCGGGAGCGATCCGGCGGCAAAAATATTGGGATTTTCTGGTTCGGTTTTTGAGCCGTTGGAAATTTTTTGGGCGGGATTTGGAGAGGAATTTTGAGAAATTGATTGGACGCCGGCCGCGCTTTCTTCTCTGGTCAAAACCGGGGGCGGAGAAGAGGAAGCACTTTTTATCGCCGAAGAAACGACAGAAGGTTTTCTATTGGCCTGGCCGGGCGTGGGCGAATCGGTCCAAAGCCATTGAGAATCAAAGCGGCTGCATGATTGATTTTGTTTTGCGGTTTGGTAGGAAACAGAATGAACGACTTGGCCATCCGGCCAGAGCAAGCGAATTTTATCGCCGTCGTTGTTGAACATTGATTTGCTCATGGTTACGACCAAAAATTCGCCGCTTTTTATTTGGGTGTTGTCCGGAATGGTTAAGGGCGAAGTGGAATTTTCTTCGTCGTCAATTTGCCAGCCGGTTAGATTAATTGTTTCTGAACCCGCGTTATAAAGTTCCACCCATTCTTTCTCGTCTTTTAGGGGATAGGGCAGAAATTCATTTATAAAAATATTTTCTGAATATTGGAAACTGGGCGCGGGAGCGGGAGAAGGAGTCGGAGAAGAAACAGTTTCATTTTCCGGCGCGGCGGGCAGGGGAGAAGCGGAAGGCGCAGGGGTTGGCGTGGGCGAAGCCGGACTTTGATTGCCGCTATCGTTGGTATAACCAGGTGTGCCGCCTTCGGCCAAGCTTTCTTTGAAAAATGATCCCTTCCATTCCAGGGTTTTGCCCGAGCCCGCCGTGCCCATTTCTTTGGAATAAAAAGCCGAGGCCATTTCTTGTCCGGCAGAATTAAAAAGTTTAAGCGTGGCGAAAGTGTTGGACAGACTTAAAACCGTATCAATGATTGAGCCGTGATAATTGGGCAGATCCGTTGTCAGGGTTAAAGCGTCGTCCGCTAAAAGCAGAAAACCATTCGCGGGTAAAACAAGAGAACCCCGGCCATTATTTTTGGGCGGGGCGTTTAGCGCGTGATTGGTTGTTCCGTCGCCGTCATTTAATTTCCAGCCGGTCAGATCAACTTCATCGGAACCGGTATTTTTTATTTCCAGCCACTCGTGCTTGTCATCCGCGCCCTTCAGATCATACATTATTTCATTAATAACAACTTGCGCCGAGGCAAGGCGCGGCGCGACAAAAAAAGCAACGGAGAAAAATAATACGATAAATATTATTTTTTCTTTGGAGAGCATTTCAATAGACCCCTCTTTTGTAAAGAGGGGTTAGGGGAGATTTAAAATTGTCCGGTATTTGTATTCAATTATTATTTTTGGAAGAAATCTTTTATAAAAACCAGAATAGAGTCGCCGAATTTACCAACTAGAAACGCTATTATTGCGGTAAAGAGAATAAATAGTATTTTACCCGATAGTTTTTCGTGCCATGGTTTTTCGAGTTTTGAATATTCAGCCAACCCCTTTGCCGATAAAGTAAAATAATGTTTATTTTTGGCATCATCATAATTAAAATGAGCTATTAAATTTTCGCTGATAGGTATATTTGATCGGAACACTTTTAAATACCAGTTAATTTGTTCTTTATTTAGGTTTAAATCTTTAAATAATTCTTGTTCTTCAAGAAAGCCAGAGCCTTGTCTTTTATGCGCCCAAGTAAGTATTTCTTTATAGAGATCTCTTTTTTTCATACTTCAAAAATAATTGAACGCTTTTTTAGAAATTAAAACAATTTCTCCTGTGGCTGTTCCGGGCGTTTCAGCCCAAGGTGCTCGTAGGCCAGGCGCGTGGCCACGCGGCCCCGCGAGGTGCGGGAAATGAACCCGAGTTGCATGAGATAGGGTTCATAGACATCTTCAATCGTATCTTGTTCTTCGTTGGTGGCGGCGGCCATGGCCTGAAGCCCCACGGGCCCGCCGTCAAAACTTTCAATGATCAATCTTAAAATTTGTCGGTCAATCGGCTCCAAACCAATTTCGTCTACCTCCAACATTTTCAAAGCTCTTTGGGTGAGGTCTCTGGTGATAATGCCGTCGCCCTTCACTTGGGCAAAATCGCGCACGCGTTTAAGCAAGCGATTGGCCACGCGGGGGGTGGAGCGGCTGGCTTGGGCGATGAGTTTCAAGGCCTCGGTTTCACTTTCAATTTTTAAGATCCTTGAGGAGCGTTTCAAAATTCTTTCAATGTCCTCCGTTTCGTAAAAATCCAGACGGAAAGAAGCGCCGAAGCGCGAGCGCAGGGGACTGGAAAGAAGCCCGGGGCGCGTGGTGGCGGCAATGAGAGTAAATTTGGGCAGATCAAGCTGGAGCGTGCGGGCGGAAGGCCCTTTACCGATAACAATATCCAGCCGGAAGTCTTCCATCGCCGGGTAAAGAACTTCCTCTATCAATTTATTCAAACGGTGCGCTTCATCAATGAATAAAATATCGCCTTCGGAAAGATTGGTTAAAATAGAACCCAAATCCCCCACGCGTTCAATCGCCGGGCCGGAAGTGATTTTGATGCCAACGCCCGTTTCTTTGGCGATAATGTGAGAAAGAGTGGTTTTCCCGAGGCCCGCGGCGCCGGAAAGCAGGACGTGTTCAATCGGCTCCTGCCTTTTTTTTGCGGCCTGGATGAGGATTTTCAGATTTTCCTTGATCTTCGGCTGGCCCTGATATTCTTCAAAACTTTGCGGCCGCAGAGTTAAGTCCAGAGTTTGGTCTTCTTCTATTTGTTCTGGTTTGAGCAACATAAATTTAGGGGCTCGACCCCTCACCTATAGAGGAAATTTTTAAAAAGTTATCCCCGGCAATTAATTTTAATTTTTTCAATAATTACAATCTATTTATCTACTATTTATTTGCGAGCGGGGCGCGCCTTCCTCTATGGGTGAG
>CAYIFS010000046.1:0-3784 GCA_964362775.1 uncultured Candidatus Saccharibacteria bacterium | reverse complement strand
AAAAAAGCGGTTTTTTTAATCCGGATAATTTGCCCGGCGAGCGTAAAAATCCTTATTGCATTATAATGCCGCCGCCTAACGCCAACGAAGCGTTACACCTGGGACATGCTTTAATGACAACGCTGGAAGACATTTTGATACGTTATCGCCGTTTGCGCGGCGACTTAACGCTATGGCTGCCGGGGGCGGACCACGCCGGCTTTGAAACCCAGGTGGTTTTTGAACGGAAACTGGAAAAAGAAGGGAAAAGTCGTTTTCAGTTTGATCGGGAGACGCTGTATCAGATGATTTGGGATTATGTTCAACAAAATAAAGATGTCGCCCAAAATCAATTAAAACGGCTCGGAGCGTCTTGCGACTGGTCGCGCGATAAATTTACGCTGGACCCGGACATCATAAAAATCGTTTACCAGACATTTGAAAAATTATATGAAGAAAATTTGGTTTATCGTGATTTTAGAATTATTAATTGGTGCCCCAAACATCAAACCGGTTTGTCTGATCTGGAAGTTAAATATAAAGACCGAGAAGATAAATTGTGGCACATAAAATACCCGCTGGTCGGCGAACCGGATAAATTTATTGAAGTGGCGACGACCCGGCCCGAAACAATGCTGGGCGATACGGCGGTGGCGATTAATCCTAATGACGAGCGTCATAAAAAATTAGTTGGCCAAAAAGTTTTGTTGCCATTGGTAAACCGCAAAATCCCCATTGTGGCTGATGAGATAGTAGAAATGGAATTTGGCACGGGCGCAGTGAAAGTGACGCCGGCCCACGACGCCACCGACTTTGAAATTGGCCAACGCCACAAACTAGAAACAATCCAAGTTATTGGTCAAGATGATAAAATGACTGCCGCGGCGGGGGCGCCCTACGCCGGGCTAAAAATAGCCGAAGCGCGGAAGAAGATCGTTGAAGATTTACAAACGCAGGGATTTTTGGCAAAAGAAGAATCCTATCGTCATTCGGTCGGGGTTTGTTATAAATGCGGCCGAGTGATTGAACCTTTAATTTCAAAACAATGGTTTGTAAAAATTAAACCGCTGGCCGAGCGCGCGGTTAAGGCGATAAATAAGGGTGAAATAAAATTTGTCAGCGAGAAATATGAAAAAATTTTTCAGCATTGGATGGCCAATATTCGCGATTGGAATATCTCGCGGCAGATCGTTTGGGGAATTAGGATCCCTGTTTGGTTTTGCAACGGAGAAGATAATTGTTTTGTAGTTTCTGACGAAAAACCTGATAAATGCCCGAAGTGCGGCGCGACTAGATTTGTTCAAGAAACCGATACTTTTGATACTTGGTTCTCTTCCGGCCAGTGGCCTTTCGCCACTTTGAAAACAACTAAGCCCGGTGATTTTGAAAAATTTTATCCGACCGCGGTCATGGAGACCGGCTGGGATATTTTGTTTTTTTGGGTGGCGCGCATGATAATGATGGGGTATTGTGCCACGGACAAAGAACCGTTCAAAGAAATTTATTTACACGGTTTAATTCGCGACAAAGACAAACAAAAAATGTCTAAGTCCAAAGGGAATGTAGTCAATCCTCTAGCGGTGGTGGACGAAAACGGAGCCGATGCTTTGCGTATGGCGTTGGTCTTTAACGCGGCCTCGGACAGCGATCTGCCATTCAGCGAAGATAAGGTGGTGGCGCAAAAACGCTTTGCCAATAAAATCTGGAACGCGGCCAAATTCAGCCTGCCAAACCTGAAAGGCTTTAATCCCAAAGGATTGGAAACAAAATTCACTGCCGCGGATGAGGCGATTTTAAAAGAACTTAGCGAAACCACGCGGAAGATCACAAACGACCTGGATAATTTTAATTTCCATGAAGCGGCGCAAAGCGCATATCATTTTTTCTGGCACAGTTTTTGCGATAAATGTATTGAGGACGTAAAAACCAGAATAAAAGAACCGAGCAGCACGGAAGATAAAGCCACCGCGCAATATGTTCTTTGGAAGGTTTTAACGGATTCTCTTAAGCTTCTCCATCCTTTTATGCCTTTTCTCACCGAAGCGATCTATCAACAGCTTCCCTATCGCGAAAAAAACCTCCTTTTAATCGAAGATTGGCCAAAATAAAGGGTATCGTATCTTTTAAAATACCCTGTATTTTTGACTTCACTCGGACGATATGCCTGCTGGCACATCGTCCTCGCTAGCCAAAATAAATTCATATGTGGTCCGATTACCTTCTTTTTGCCGTCATCGGCCTTTTGCCAAGCTTTATCTGGCTGCTTTTTTATTTGCACAAAGACAGCCACCCGGAACCCAAAAAATTGGTGCTCAAGGTTTTTTTCTGGGGCGCGATCACCGGCCCGGCGGCGCTGATTTTACAGCTGGGCGCGCGCTGGCTTTGCGCGCCAACGAACGATTTCAACTTTTTTCTCGCCACCCTCGGCCAAAGCGATTTTCGTTTTGTTCTTAATATCCTTCTTTTCGCTCCCCTCACCGAAGAATTCCTTAAATTCTTCGTCGTCCGCCAAACCGTTTTGCGAAATCCTTCTTTTGACGAACCGGTTGACGCCATGATTTATCTGGTCGTGAGCGCTCTGGGCTTTGCCGCCACCGAAAACCTGCTCAATATTTTTACCGCTTCTTCCCTTTCTCTGCACACCGCCTTAAGCGTCGCCGTCGCCCGATTTTTAAGCGCCACCTTTTTGCATACTTTGGCTTCGGGCGTCTTGGGCTATTTTTTGGCGCTATCACTTTTGAATTTCAAAAAAAGATATTGGATCTTCGGCCTGGGCTTCATTTTAGCTTTTACCATCCACGGCTTTTATAATTTCCTAACCTGGTATTTCTACTACCAGGGAAACCTTGGAAATTTCATCATCGCCGCGGCCATTTTTCTTATCTTTATTGGCGGGCTGGTCTCTTGGCAATTTCAACGGCTCAAAAAATACGCTTCCGTTTGCCGCCTGCCGTTTAAAAACTGAAATTAATCGAATATCCACAGAAGGCGGCTTGAAAGAAAAAATTAAAAGAATATACTTAATAAAGACAAGCCATAAAAAAGTTGCGCGGATTTTGCCTGAATTATTAAACTTGAATCATCAAGACGGAGTAATTCTCGGGGGGATTCGCGCCAAAAACCATGAATAAAAAACCTTCTTTTCTTGAAAGGCTGACCGGGGCCATGAAAGAAGAAAATGAGAAAGAAACAGATGAAGAAACCCAAGAGGAAGAAGATCTGGAAAAAGGAAAACCCATAGAAAGACCTAACATAAAAAAAATGAAAAAAATCAATATCGCGGCCCAGCCCTCGCCGCCGAAAGAGACCGAAGACTGGTTGCCCGAAGCCGAAGGTCAATTGACGATTGACGTTTATCAGACGCCTTCGGAAATTATTATCAAATCCACCATCGCCGGCGTCAGCCCGGAAGATTTGGATGTGACGATTACGAACGACATGGTCACGATCAAGGGCAAACGGGAAAAAGACGAAGAAATTCAAACCGACGACTATTATTATCAGGAATGCTACTGGGGCGCATTCTCCCGCTCGGTGATTCTGCCGGTTGATGTGGAAGCGGAAAGGGCGGAAGCTTCCATGAAGAACGGAATCCTCTCTATCCGCCTACCGAAAATAGAGAAAGTAAAGACCAAGAAGATCAAAGTGATCGGCTGAAGATCCGGAAAGATCCGAATTTTAAAACCCCTCCGCCAAAGCGCAGGGGTTTTCTGATCCCTTTTTTCGTGTTATATTCAAATAAATGTTCAAGACCAAATGGCTTAAAATCTCCCTGATTTTTTTATTGGCCGGGCTTATCTTGGGC
>CAYIFS010000045.1:0-3929 GCA_964362775.1 uncultured Candidatus Saccharibacteria bacterium | reverse complement strand
TTCTTCCGCGATATGCGGCGCGAACGGCGCGAGCAGAGTCAAGAATTTCTCGGCCGCCCCACGCGGCATTTTATTGAACCGCATCACAAAATTTGTAAAAATCATCATTTGGGAAATGGCGGTGTTGAAATGTAACGTTTCAATATCTTCGGTAATTTTTTTAATGGTTTTATGGAGCATCTGCGGCAGACCGTCTGGCACATCTTTGCATCCCCCGCCGCAATCGATCAATTCCACTTTTTGATATAACTTCCAAATCCGATTCACAAACCGATACATTCCGTTGATGCCCGTATCTCTCCAATCCCCGCCCTGCCGCGCGTCGCCCAAAAACATCAAATACATTCGCACGCTGTCCGCTCCGAATTTTTTAATGTATTCGTCCGGGTTCACCACATTGCCCTTGGATTTTGACATTTTTGCCCCATCGCGGATCAAAAGTCCGTGAGCGAAGAATTTTTTGAATGGTTCTTCTTCTTTAATAAAACCCGCATCCTTTAAAACCATCGCCACGAAACGCGAATAAAGCAAATGCAAAACCGCGTGCTCTTTACCGCCGATATACATGTTCACCGGCAGCCATTTTTTCAAACGCTCTTTATCAAACGGCTGATCTTTGAATTCCACGCAAGGATAACGCAAATAATACCAACAAGAATCCACGAACGGGTCGGAAACATCGGTTTCGCGCCGGGCCTCTCCCCCGCATTGGGGGCATTTGGTTTTCACAAAATCCTTGTTTTTCGCCAACGGCCCCTTGCCCGAACCGTCCGGCAAAAAATCTTTCATTTCGGGCAAAAGAACCGGCAGATCTTTTTCTAAAACAGGTTGAATGCCACACTTATCGCAGTAGACCATCGGAATCGGCGGGCCCCAATAGCGCTGGCGGGAAACGCACCAATCGCGGAGCTTGTATTTTACGGCGCGCGAGCCGATGTTGTTTTCTTCCAACCACTCAATTATTTTTTCCGTCGCTTCTTTTGAAGTCAAACCGTTATAATCGCCGGAATTTATCAAAATTCCTTCGCCCGTAAAAACACTGTCATCTTGAACATCAATGACATTTTTTATTTCCAAACCGTATTTTTTGGCGAATTCAAAATCTCTTTCGTCATGCCCCGGCACAGCCATAATGGCGCCGCTTCCATAACCCGCCAAAACATAATCCGCCACGAAAATCGGAATGGTTTTCTGGTTCGCCGGATTGATAACTTCTATCCCCCGCAATCTAACGCCGGTCTTATTTTTATTTAGGTCCGTGCGTTCCAACGCCGATTTTTGCTGGGCCTGTTTGATATACTTTTTTACTTCTTCCAGGTTCTGAATTCTTGATTCCAGGTCTTTGATAATTTCGTGTTCCGGACAAATCACCATGAAAGTCGCGCCAAAAATCGTGTCGGGCCGGGTGGTGAAAACTTCAATATCGTAATCCTCTTTTTTTGAAAATTGAAAATTGAAAATTGAAAATTTTATAGTTGCCCCTTCGCTCTTCCCTATCCAGTTTCTCTGAATGGTTTTTATTTCTTCGGGCCAGTCAATCGCGTCAAGATTTTCAAGCAGGCGTTCGGCAAAATCCGTGATCTTAAAAAACCACTGCTCCATTGGCCGTTTTTCGGTTTGACTGCCGCATCGCTCGCATTCGCCGCCGACCACCTGCTCGTCCGACAAAACAGTCTTGCAGGACGGGCACCAATTGACGAGCGCTTTGGCGCGATATGCCAAACCGGCTTTATACATCTGTAAAAAAAGCCATTGGGTCCATTTATAATATTCGGGTTTATAGGTTTCCAGTTTCCGGCTCCAATCATACTGGTTGCCGATAAGATGCAGCTGCTCATAAAAATGTTTCTCGGTTCTTTTGGAAACTTCCTTGATGTGTTCACCGATTTTAATGGCGTAATTTTCCGAATGGATGCCAAAACCGTCCAATCCGATGGGCTCAAAAACATCAAAACCTTTGAGTTTCATAAATCGGCCGTAGGCGTCCGAATGGACGAATGCGTACATATTCCCCACGTGCAATCCTTCGGCGGAAGGATATGGGAACATCATCAAATTGTAGAAAGGTTTCTCGGCCTTATCCAAATCCACCTGGTTGAGCTTTTTCTTCTCCCAATAATCTTGCCATCTCTTCTCAACTTTTTTATGATCGTATTTCATAGTTGTTGAGTCCCGCATTTTGCGGGACGAAATCCCGCCCAGCGGGACCACTTGGTTTCAATTTTTGCGTGGTCGTATTTCATTTTACAGAAAAATAGAAAAATGAAGATTTGCTTGTAATTTAGCACGATTTTATCTAAGATTCAATAAGAACAGAATCAAGCAAGCTCTTTAAAAAGACGGCTAAACGCGGGAGGCTCAAAATGAGAAAAGCGGTTTGCGCGGTTATTATCAAAGATGGCTGTCTTCTTTTGGTAAAAAAAGGCAATTTTTGGATCTTGCCCGGCGGAAAACCGGAAGGAGAAGAAACGGATATTGAATGCCTTAAAAGAGAATTCAAGCAAGAATTGCCGGATTTTAGGCCGACAGCCGGAGAACACCTTGGCACTTTCTATGGCCCCACGCCCCGCCATCCCAAAGAGTTGCTGCGCGCGGAAGTTTATTTTGCCGGAGGGGAAGGGAAAATCACTCCGGCCGCGGAAATCAAACAGGCAAAATGGGAAAAAAATCCGGAAAAACGCCGACTTAGCAATATCACTCAAAAAATCGTTCTTGCGCTTCGCGAAGAAAGACTGTTTTATTAAAAGAGGAGGCATCGTATGGGATACTGGGACGGAACTAATGAGTATTTGAGGTCGCATGGCGGCCAGGGACCAGCTTGTCCTTCCTGCGGGAAAAGAATGTTCCCGGCGGACGACCACGGCCGTTTTTCATGTTTTTGCAACAACGGCGAGTTTGACGCCATTTCTGGCAGACAAGTCCGTCGCCTGCCGCCAATTCCGCAGGTAGACGCGTCCGGCATGTCGGACGCAGAAAAAGCCCGGATTCCGTGCATCAATCGGCTTCATGCGTTACCAACAGCGGCCGAGGCCAAAGTTTTAGAAATGGCTATGCGCGGCCCCGATTGCATGGATGACCCTGCTTATTGGGATGCTGTTAGGATTCTTGAAGACGAAAGAAAATCTGCGGAAAAACAGGAGGCCTAAACGCGATGCTCCCCCCGCCCGAATACAAATGGGAATGCCCAGGTTGCCGCAAAACTCAAGTTTCTCAATCTCCCCCAGCCGGCGAACCTCCGCCAAATTGCCCGGATTGCGGAACGAAAATGGAAGGCGGTCCACTCTTAAAAAAAGGACCGTTTCCTGAAAGCCCTTTTAAAAAATATTGACTGAATCAGTTCCTATTTTTAACGCCAGAGACCCCGAAAAAACTCGGGGTCTTCTTTTTTATAATTGGAAATATAATAATAACTATGATAAAATATGATTACAAATTTGAATTTACGCCTCCCTTTCTAAAGGGAGGCGGGGAGGGATTTTTTACATTTAATCTTCAAAGAAAAAATCCCCCTTAATCCCCCTTTTTAAAGGGGGAAAATTCATAAAAAACCCTATGAAAAAATTCTATTTCCCCGCGGGTTTGATCATTTTTCTGGCTTTGGCCGGCGTTTTGCTGTTCTTGCCCGGCCAAAATTCGGACGAAGCCTGTAAAACCGGTCTTCAATCTTTAAATCTGACGCCTGTGGCCGTGGTTTGCGGCGCGGCGGTGGACGCCATCAATCCCTGCGAATTCGCGATTTTGATTTTATTGATGGCCTCAATGCTAATCACGGAAGGCAACCGCAAAAAAGCGCTTTGGACGGGACTCTCTTTCAGCGCCGCGGTTTTTTTGGCTTATTTTTTAATGGGCGTGGGGCTCTTGGAATTCATTCGGATTTACACGCTTTCTTCGGCCGGCTATTTTTATAAGATCGTCGGCGTTTTGGCAAT
>CAYIFS010000044.1:0-4018 GCA_964362775.1 uncultured Candidatus Saccharibacteria bacterium | reverse complement strand
GCGGCGGTTAGGATTACCAAAAGAATAAAAGCAATGATGAAGATTTTTTTCATAAGTTGTTTTTAGATTATTTACCGCCGCAAGAAGGCAAGATACTGAAGTGAATATGGTCTGTATGTTGTGCATTAACACTTCCCGTATAATGTGTGCCATTATCCATCGTGTATTCGGTAAAATTACGGAAGAAGAGGTCATTAACACAAGAGTCTTGACTTAATTTTTGCAGGATGGTTTTTATTTGATCGTTGGTCTTGTTATTGGTGCGGATATCAACGGCCGATCCAGAGCAGTGAGCCGATTGATTACAAATACATTCACAACCCGAAGCACAGCACCGCCCGCCGAGGGGGCAAGTGTCATTGGAGTGAAGAGTGGTACATCCATGATTTCTGGTAGTTTCGGTGATTACAAGATTTATTCCGGAGCTTTCCGGAAAATCCTTGGCGAGTATTTCGCTTATTTTTTTACTCTCCCCGGTATCAACTCTTAAATCTCCGCAAATATATTCGGTCTTGCAATCAATCGTTGAGGGGATTCCTTTATATGTTACGTATCCTTTTGTAATAGTTTTTCCGTCATCTGGCGGGCTTGGCGCTTCTGGCGGTTTGGCAATAGAGATTTTTTTAAGTGATTTAGTAGGCAATAGGTTAGTCAAGCTCGGGTGAATGATCCAGAGGATCAGATAAGAGCAGAAAAGCAAAGCGACGCCGCTTAAAGCCCCCAGGATCATCTGTTTGGCCTGACTGGTCTTTCCGGGAATGGAATAAAGAATGCCGCCGTAAACGATCATCACGACGGCCAAAAAACCGATAAAGGAATAAGAAAAAATAAAAAAATACCTTAAATATTCGGCGGGATTGGCGATCTCGCCGGGCGCGCCCGGCAAGGCGACTTCCAGCTTCGCGCCGGCCAAAGCCACGCCGGAAAACAGAAAAAACATCCCCAAAGAAAGAAGGATTGATTTTACCAGAGCCGATTTTTTTAAAAAAGACATATTTGTTTTACGGGTTAATTTCCAGATTTATTTCGCGCCGGGTACGTTCAAAATCGTCGGTTTTTTTTGAGACTTTGGCGAAGATTGTTTTGGTTGTTTTTTTTGAAGTTTTTTCACCGGAGATTTTAATGTTTATTTCCTGGGGATTTGTCTGGAGCGCGGAAGAAAAGATTCGGTTGTTTTCTTCCCAGGAAAAATCAAGTTCCGCGGGGCTTTTGACGTTGAAAAAAAGCGGCGCGCCGACAAGCCTCAATTCTTCGCCGGTCTTGGCGGAAAGGATCCTGGGCAGATAGTTTTTTTCTCCGTTTAAAATCAGTATTTCGGGATTTTGGATCTTAATGCTTAAAGACAAGCGTTCAATCAGGTTCTCGTTTTCGTCCATAATTTTAACTATAATTTGATAGCGGGCGCTGGCCGGTTTTTCAACGGCGAAGGTGAAATAATCTTTCCCCCGGCCATTGGCCGTTCCCTGTTCTTCGTTGTCCAGGAGCCAAAGATAAGTCATTCTTTCGGGATTGACGCCCGATTTGAGCGGTGAAGCCACGACTTTAATTCTGCTTCCTTGGGTCGGGAGGGCTTTGCCTTTGTATTCGGGCGGCGTGTAAGAATTGGCGGACCAAATCAGGGTAAAATTATTGCCGGCGGCGTTGGCGCCCGGCGCGACTGAAGAAAAATAAAGCCCCGCGCCGATCAGCGCGCCGATTAGACTTATGATTATAATGAGACGATTGAACGTTTTTTTATTCATTGTTTTAACATTTTATTGGCCATATTCAAGCCAGCGGTAGTTTGTAGGGCGCCAAAAACTCGTTCCGCCGCCTTCTTTTTTATAAAAGCGTAAACCACGACGCCGATATTTGAAGGAAGAAAGCCCAAAGAAATAGCGTCTATTATTTTGGCGACGAAAAAGGTGATTATCGGGTCGGTTTTGGGATTATAAAATCTTTGCCATAAGCCGATTATCAATCCGGCCAATATTTCGGAAAAAAAGTTAAGGATTGGGATTAAGCCGATGAGATCAAATAAAACGGCGACGCAAAACATTTCCCAGGGGAAAACGGCGGGCTCGGGCGCGGCGACGGGTCTTTCGTTTTGGTTGTTTTCTTCGGGCATATTTTTCTATATTGTCTTAAACTGTCATCCTGAACACATTCGCTTCGCTCAGTGTAAACTCCGTGAAGGATCTCTCGCGAATGCGGGATCGCCCATTCGGGCGAGATTCTTCGCTTCGCTCAGAATGACGATGAAGGTATTTTTAAATTTTCATGGCTGTCCTTCTTTTCGCGCCAGCTCCTCTTTGGCCTTTTCAATTTCCAAAAGTTGTCTTGGATCGGAAGTGATGATTTGATCTTCGGTGTAGGAAGCCACGATCTTGATGGCCGCGTGTTGGAGGCCGGCGAAAAATATCCCCTCCCCCACACTGCATTCAAGCAGAAGGTATTTTTCTTGGTCGGTCAGATTGAAGGTTTGCTGGATGATGTCAATGGTCGCCGGCGATTGGCGCAGGAGAATTTGGAGCGAGGAATTGGTGACAATGGGTTTGCCGTAAGGCGAAGCCATAAAATCGCCGACGTCCTGGGTGATGGTCGTGAGGCCCAGATAATATTTGCGGCAACGCTTGGCGATGCCAAAAAGGAAAGAAGCCGCGTCGTCGTGCCGCATCAAAACCCAGGCCTCATCCACCACCAGAATTCTTTTTTTCATTTCCGAACGGATGATGTTCCAAATATAATGTAAAACGATGTACATGGCCGCCGGCCTTAGATTTTCTTCCATGTCGCGAATGGAAAAAGTCACGAGTTTGTTTCCCAGCTGAACATTGGTTTGCTGGTTGAAAAAACCGGCGTAAGAGCCCGAAACGAATTTTTCCAGGCGCGTGGCCAGAGACGAGGCGCCTTCCATGTTGCGCAAGATATTGTAAAGGTCGGCCAGCAGGGGCGGGGTGACTTTTGAAAAATCGGCTTCCGGCGTAATGTCGCGGCTGGCGTAAGCCTCGGTGATCGCGCGGTCCAAAATGGCGTCTTCTTCGGACGAAAGCCCGCCGAGCATAATTCTTAAAAGGCCGACGAGAGTTATAATGGTTGAACGCAGAACATCGGTCGCGTTCTCTCCTTGGGGCGGGATGGGCAGATCAAAGGGATTCAAGTGATGGGGGGAGTTCAGCGAAATTTTAACGAAAGAACCGCCGACTGTTTCAGTCAGGTATTGATATTCGTTTTCCGGATCAATGATCAAAATTTCACTGCCCATCATCAGCGAGCGCAGAATTTCCAATTTGACCGCGTAGCTTTTGCCCGAACCGGACTTGGCAAAAATACAGGCGTTGGCGTTTTCCAGGCTGAACCGGTCAAAAATTATCAGGGAATTGTTGTGGCGATTGATGCCGTAAAGAATCCCTTTGTCCGAAGAAAGATTGACCGAAATAAAAGGAAAAGAGCTGGAAAGAGGGCCCGTGTTCATGGAAGTTAAAACTTCAAGCTTGTCCTCGCAAAGCGGCAGAGTGGATAAAAATCCCTGTTCTTGCTGGAAGATGGCGTTCTTTAAATAGATCAGGCGTCCTTCAAGCTGGGCGCGAAGCGAATTTTCCACTTCGTCCAGCTGTTTTTGGTCGTCGGCGAAAATAGTGATATAGACGCCGAATTTGAAAAACTTTTCCGTGCCTTGCTGGAGATTGTCGCGCAGGGTTTCAATGTCTTGCAAGGCGGTTTCCAGCATCGGGTCGCGCACGAGCCCTTTGTCTTGGCGTTCGGAAATTTGGGCCTGAACCTGGGCGGTTTTTTTGGCGAGCTGTTTCATAATCCAACCAGTTTCCACCGGATGGACGAAAATAGAAACGTTCATTTCCTGGCCCAAATTCAGAACCGGTTCAAGCCAATTGGTGTTCAAGAATCTCGGAAAAGTGGAAATAAAGATCGTGCGGGCCAGTTTATCCCCGATCTCAAGATAATTGGAGCTGATCTTCAATCCCGGCGGCGCGATCAGATCGGCCGCGGTCGGATTTGAGGCCGGCGTCAAAAAATCTTC
>CAYIFS010000043.1:0-4232 GCA_964362775.1 uncultured Candidatus Saccharibacteria bacterium | reverse complement strand
TTCGCGGCAATTAACCGAGCGTCGCTATTTAAAATATTTCCTCGCGCTTTCAAAAAATAGCCCAAAGATCAAACCCGCGAAAAAACCCATCAGCGCTTTTTCCAAGATATCCCAAAAAGAATTTTTTAAGATGACCGGCTCGCCGGCCAAAGTTGAAAAATTCAAACCCTGTTTTGAAATTTCGGCCAGCGCCTGATTTTTTTGGGCAATTGTTTCGCCGATGGCCCAACTGATCTTTTCCGCTTCGTTTTTTGAATCAGCGCCGAATCTTATTTCTAGAACATTAGTAGAAACTTTAACGGTTTTAAATCGGCCGGAAAAATCGGAAAAGGAGGAAGGCGAATAATCTAGCCCCGCTTTTTTAAAGATCGCTCCGACGATTTCGGGCGTTTTAAGCCAGCCGGAAATGATAGAAGAAAATTCGTCCGAAGCCTTCAGGGCGTAATAACTATCATAATTGTAATCCAGCGGCTGAACCTGCGTCACTCGAACGTTCGTCAGAGCTAAAGAAACGTTAAAATTAGCATTGGTCCACCAGTAAAAGAAACCGGTCAAAATTCCCACGGCCGCCGCGAAAATCAAAACATTTTTATTCCCCCGCAAAAACTGTTCCATTTTTTTATATTCCATAAAGGAAAATTTAATTTATTTAAAATAGATTATCTTCAACGAATTTTTTGATCTTTTGCTTGAAAATTTCCTTGTCAAAAGCCAACGCGTGGCGACGAATAAGCTGCGAATCAAATTTCATTAAACTGAATTTTTTCAAGGCTTCCTTGATTGAATCGGCTTCTTGCCTCTCAAAAAAGACACCGTTTTCCCCTTCTTTAACGATTTCCAGCGCTCCGCCGCCTTTAAAAGCGACCACCGGCCGGCCCGAACTCATCGCTTCCAAAGCCGTGATGCCGAAATCTTCCTCCTGGGGAAAAACCAGTGCCCGGCAATGAGCGTAATAAAAAGCCAATCTTTTTTCATCAACCAAACCCAAAAATTCAATGCTTTCTTTGGCTATTTTTTTTAATCTTTTTTTCTCCGGCCCATCCCCGATGATTTTTAATTTCCAGCCAAGTTCATTAAAGGCTTCTATCGCCACGTCAATTTTTTTATAAGGGAGAAATCTTGAAACCAACAAAAAATAATCATCGGGCTCGGGCGCCATGTAAAAAAGGCTGGTTTTGACCGGCGGATAGATCACTTCTGATCCTTTC
This sequence comes from uncultured Candidatus Saccharibacteria bacterium, assembly GCA_964362775.1. Classification (GTDB taxonomy): domain Bacteria; phylum Patescibacteriota; class Minisyncoccia; order Portnoybacterales; family GWB1-42-6; genus GWB1-42-6. The sequence goes on along the minus strand of CAYIFS010000043.1, from coordinate 3,024 downwards.
TTATAATATTTTTTGATTCGGCCGGCCACAAAATTTGAATTGGTCAAATATTTTTGCGGTCGGTCGGCGGCGGCGCTGTCCCAAATCCTCAAATAATTCAAGAAGAACGGAATGATCTTTTTAAAAAGAGGCGGATAATTGAAGTCCTTGATGTATTTCAAGCTATCGTCCCAAAGATATCGGGTCGGGGTGTGGCAATAACAAAAATGCGGGGTTTCCGGCCCCGTGATCGCTCCTTTGGCGAAACTCGCCGTATCGGAGATCACAAGGTCGTATTTTGAAAAATCAAACTGTTCCACCGCCCAGGGCATCAACATCAAAAAAGACCGGTGATAGGTTTTGGCCAAAGGAATTTTTTGCAAAAAAGAAGTTTTGATCGTTCGTTTCGCGAAAGCGCGGCCGGTATTTTTTTCATCGTAGACCAAAGTGAAGATCGGCGCTTCGGGCCAAATTTCGCAAAAGGCTTCCAGCACTCTTTCCGCCCCTCCATATTGATTTAGATAATCATGAACCAAAGCGACGCGCACAAAAATGAATTATGAATTTTTTTAATGCCCCCTCCCGACTAAAACCACCCAGGGAGTCTTTAATAAAATTTTTAGATCAAGCCCAAAAGACCAATTCTCGGCGTAATAAATATCCAACTTGGCTTCTTCGTCAAAATCAAGTTTGGAACGACCCGAAATTTGCGCCAAGCCCGTAATGCCGGGTTTGATGTTAAAAACTTTCTGATGCCACTTTTCGTATTTAGCCACCTCTTTTGGCATATGGGGCCGAGGACCCACCAAGCTCATTTCTCCCTTTAAAACGTTAAAAAATTGAGGGAATTCGTCAAGGCTGATTTTTTCCAAAAAATTGCCCAGTCTGGTCCGACGCGGATCGTTTAGAATTTTAAACACCGGCCCCTTGCGGCCGCTTTGTTTCGCTGCCAGCTCATTTTCCAAAAGATTCGCCTGGCCGTCTTTATCGTATTCAAAACCCGTGCAAAATTCAATCTTCATTGAGCGAAATTTATAGGTCTTAAAGACGCCTTTTGCTCCCACTCTTACATTTCTATAAATAACCGGCCCCGGAGAATCAATTTTTATCAGAATCGCCGTCAGGGCCATCAGCGGCGAAAAAACGATCAAGCCGAAAATCGCGCCCAAAAAATCAATCAGCCTTTTTATAATTTTCCCCCAGCCGTCCAAGGCTGTTCGTTTCAATTCAATCAAAGGGACTCCCCCCAGAATATCAAAATCAATATTCGCGGTCCGGGCTTGAAAAAGATTAGGGACGAATTTAAAATTCAAATGTTTTTGCTCGCAAAAGTCAATCAATTCCAGAATTCCCTCCCGCGAAAGATCGGAATTAGCCAGAATAATATCGTCTATTCCTCGATCTTGAATCGTTTTCTTGATCTCTCCCAAGTTGAGGTCGGAAAAATATTTTTCCAATTTATAACCCCAGGCCGGATTTTCTTTTATTTCATCCGTCAATTCCTCCGCCACGCCATTTCCTCCGACGATGATAACGCGATGATAGCCCAAACCAAATCTCAAAAGCAAAAATTTTCGCAAAGCCCTCACCAATATCCGGCCAAAAGCGACAAACAAAATGGAAAAAACCCAAACCGCGAAAATTAAAAAACGCGAATCAAACCATTCGCGCCGGATAAAAATGTAAAAAATCACGCCGATGAGCCCCGCCGAAGAAGCGATGATTATTCTTGAAAATTCCCCCCAAAAACCTCTTTTTACCTTAAATGAATAAAGACCGACCAAAGCGAAGATCAATAGAAGGAAAAAACCGATCAATAATTCCAAACCTAAATATTTTTCAAAGGGCAAATTTAAACTAAAAAACACCGGCCGCCACTGGGCCATAAAATCGCTGGTTCGCAAAAAATAAGCCGCTAGTCCCGCCAAGACGAACATCAGGTAATCAACCGGCGGCAAAATAGCGGTAAAGATCAGATCGGATTTTCTCATACCAGGTAGTAGAAATTTGACTTAATAATTAAACTCTTTAATGTCTATCAACTCTTTTCATTAGCCGAGGTTATAAAAAGTTGGCAGGTTTTTTTAAGAAGCGGATAACCTGTCAAATTTTCACTACCTGGCATAGCTTTGAATTCATTTTAAATCCAAAAGGGCCTCAAAAGCAAGAAATTTCTTCGGTCTTGACAATTCAAAAAATATGATGATAAAATAAAATAGCTCAAGCAAATCGGGCAATCGCTCTTCGCCAATCGCGAGGGGAGGAAAGTCCGAACGCCCCCCCCCACTTGCAGGCTAACTTTTAGAAGAAAACCAGGAATGGTTATAAACCAAACCTTGTCCGAATAAAAAAGAAAGTCTGCAAGTGAAGGGTAAAAAGGTAGCGGCTAACAGCCGTCGCCCCGCAGCCGCGGGGAGAGGTGCGAACAGTGACGCCCGAAAACGAAAGAATTCGGGTATCCCGCATTTGGCGGGATAAATCCAATGTCAACATTGGGAATGAAACGGCTAAATCCTTATCGGGCGCAAGGTCAAACCTATGAAGTCAATCAAGCTTGAACTCCATAGAGAAAAGTAGACCGCTCGAGCTCCGCAGTAATGCGGGGCCCAGACAGATGATTGCCTCCTCGCCCCGCATTTGCGGGACGAGGAACAGAATTCGGCTTATAGATTTGCTTGAGCGAACAAAAATTCCTTCCCGTAAAATGTGGAAGGGATTTTTGTTTTAGATCAATTTTTCTTGTTTTATATCCAGCGCTTCGTTGACCAAACGGTCCGCTTCGCGATTTTGTAATGGATTGAAAAATATCCTTCTTAATCTTCCACCCCCGGCAATGTTTCAATACTCCGAAATACGATTGCAGACCCTGGCGGAAAGACCGTTCGGAAATTAAACCTCTTTTTAATTCTTGATATTTATTCCCAATCTTTTTCAATATTCTCCGTTTAGTCTTTGTCCGTAAAACCCGATAATGCGGTAAGGCCACATAGCCCAGGAAATCAACGCCTTGATGGTATTTTCTGATTATTATCTTATCAGAATGAA
>CAYIFS010000042.1:0-4404 GCA_964362775.1 uncultured Candidatus Saccharibacteria bacterium | reverse complement strand
CTTGCTCGCTTTTTCATAAGCGATCTGGGCGTCAACATACTCTTCGCGCGCCTTTTCTCTTTTTTCAAAAATCTCAAAATCTTTAGAAAATTCTTTATCCAAAACCGGCGGCGCTTCTTCCAGCTTTTCCTTTTCTATCGGTACTTCCAGTTTTTTTGTCTCTTCTATCGGTGTTTCTTCAGGTTTTTTCAATGATTCAGCCGATCTTTCTCTCAAACCATCGCCTTCTATTTTTTCCAGTTCTGCCGATACTATCTTATCCGATTCTCCTGATTTTAGGCCCATCTCTAACGCTTTTACATTATTTCCTATCATCCTATAGCCTTCTTCGGCTTCACTCCAAAGACCCAGCTCTTCCGCTTGGGGAGCCAAAGCTTTTAATTGCTCTAAGACTTGAGCTTCTATTTCCGGGTCTTCTGTATGGCTCGAAATAAGAGACGCCTCCCAAACAGCTTTACTTACATCATTTTTCCTTTTCTCATTCTCTTCGGGTCTTTCAATCTTTTCCGAGCTTTCCAATGGTTGTTCATTTGGCTGTTCTTCTCTCATAATTTTTGCTTAAAAATATGATCCTCCTTTTCAATCTTATTATATCCTAAATATCCCCCAGGGTCTATTAAAAAAGTTATCCACACGGGCTTTTATGGTAAAATGATAATTGAAACAATTGTCATTCCCGCGAAAGCGGGAATCCAGAAATCTGGATCCCGCATCAAGTGCGGGATGACACGAATAACAATTATGGGAAAATTTAAATTTTTCTCTTTTTTCAAAAATCATCCGGCTTTAATTTTTTTACTGGCCATTTTGGCGCTGGCCGCTTTTTTCCGCTTCTGGGACTTGACCAATGTCCCGCCCGGGCTCTATCCGGATGTCGCCATCAATGGTAACGACGCGCAAAGCGCCCTGGAAAACAGAGATTTTAAACTTTTTTATCCGGAAAACAACGGCCGAGAAGGTTTTTTCATCAACCTTATCGCTTTGAGCTTTTGGATCTTCGGACCGTCAATTTGGGCGATGAAATTAGTCGCGGCAATCATCGGTTTTTTAACGGTGGCGGGAATGTATTTTTTGACGAAAGAAGTATTCCGCTATCTGCCGAGTTTATCCCGATCAGTGGGGTTGCTCGCAATGACAGTACCTGAAATTATCGCCCTGCTTTCCACTTTTTTTCTCACTATAAGTTTTTGGCACGTAAATTTTTCGCGCCTGGGCTTCCGGGCGATCATGGTGCCTTTTTGCCTGGTTTGGTCTTTTTATTTTTTGTTCAAGGGAGCGGCCCAGCAAAAAGCCCGGGCGGAAATAGGACAAAAAGCAACAGCCGCCTGGAAAATATTTTTGTCTTTCGCCCTGGCTGGCGCGTTTTTCGGGCTGGGATTTCACACCTACATCGCTTTCCGCGTGGCGCCTCTCATTTTGATTCCCCTCTTTTTCGCGGCTCTTGTTGAATTCTGGCCGGACCTCAAGGCTAATTTCAAAAACAAGAAAATTTTCAAGATCTACTGGCAAAAGGGTTGGTTCGGCTGGGATATTTTTTTGCTTTTTCTGATCCTGGTAATCCTGCCCATCGCTTTTTATTATTTCCAGCATCCGGCCGATTTCATCGGCCGCGCGGGCCAGGTTTCCATTTTCGCCTCGGAAAATCCGATTATGATCCTGGCTGATTCCACCCTGAAAACTTTCGGCCAATTTTTGATTTTCGGCGATACCAATTGGCGGCATAATCTTTCCGGCTCGCCCGAAATTTTCTGGCCGCTGATCCCGTTCTTTTGGCTGGGCCTGGGCTGGTTTCTCTGGCAGATATTTCGCAAAAAAAATTACCGGAAAAATAATTTATGGCCACTCGCCGCTCTTTGGACAATCATTATTTGGTTTGGCGCTTTGCTTTTGCCGTCTATTTTATCAAGAGAGGGCTTGCCGCACGCCTTGCGCTCCATCGGCGCGGTCATTCCGGCGTATATTTTTACCGGATTGGGATTTTGGCTGGCGATATTATATCTTTTGTCATTCCTGCGCAAGCAGGAATCCAGATTGATTAAATTCAGAAAAACCTGGATCCCCGCTTTCGCGGGGATGACAGATCGGAGTATTAAAATTACAATAAGCATTCTGATATTTATATTTTTAATTATTGTCGCCGGCTTTTCTTATTACCAGTATTTCATCCAATGGGGGCAAAATTCCGAAACCCGCGGCGCTTTCACTCAAAAATTAGTAGATGAGGCCGCCTATCTGAATTCTCTGCCTCAAAACGTGCAAAAATACGTGCTGGTCAATGAAGACGGAGTTAAAGTGCCTTATCCCGACGGCCTCTCTATGCCCGTCCAAACGATCATTTTTTTGACGCGCGGCAAATCGGAAATAAAGTATTTGACGCCCGACCCCGAAGGATTAAGTCTTCTGGAATCAGGACCAACGGTTATTTTGCCGATACAGATTGATGAAAAATTGTTCAACGGCCTTCAAAAAGATTTTCCGCAGGGCTATCTTGAAAAACAAAAAGATTTTTGGGCGTTTAAAATAGGATTCTAATAAATTTAAATCTATGTCCAATAAAATTGTCTACGCTCTCGCCGCCCTGATGCTCGGCTTCATGGTGGTTATTTCTTTTTTCAGCCTGCTTGACGACTCGGCCATTATGGACGAAGTGGCCCATTTGCCGGCCGGCTATTCCTACGTGACGCAAGGCGACATGCGCCTTAATCCGGAACATCCGCCTCTGGTCAAGGACCTCGCCGGGCTTTCCATTCTGGCGGCTTCAAAAATTTTTGACAAAAAAATCGTTTTTCCCGAAGACATCCAGGCTTGGCAAAAAGACATCAACGGCCAATGGAATTTCGGCTTTAATTTCATGTACCAGGCCGGCAACAACGCCGACTGGCTTCTCTTCTTCGGCCGCTTGCCGATGCTCCTCATTCTTTTACTCCTCGGGTTTTTTATTTTCAAATGGACGCGGGAGCTCGCCGGCAAAGGCACCGCTCTGCTCGCCCTTTTTCTTTTTTCTTTTTCGCCCACTTTCATCGCCCACGGCCGGTTTGTGACCACGGACGTGGCCGCCGCCGCGGGCATTTTCATTTCCAGCTATTATTTCTGGCGCTGGCTGAAAAATCCCTCGGCTAAAAGCTTGATCATCGCGGGCCTGATCTTCGGCCTGGCGCAACTGACTAAATTCTCGGCTTTTCTCTTGATTCCTTTCTTTTGTTTTATCGCTTTCGTCTGGTTCTGCCTGAAAATTGCCGAGCAGCGCCGCGCCGGCCAAAGTTTCAAAAAACTGCTTTGGGAAAACGGCTGGAAAATTCTCGGCGGCACCGCTCTTATCTTTTTCATCGGTTTTATTTTCGTGGTCTGGCCGGTTTATTTTCTCCATGTTTTGAATTATCCGGTTGAAAAACAGCAAGCGGACATCAGATTCATTCTTTCTTCTTACGGGTATAAACAGATAACCGATCTTATTTATTGGATGGCCGGCGTGTCGGTTTTCCGAGCCCTGGCTCAATACGGCTTTGGCCTCGCCATGGTGACCCAAAGGGCTTCAGGCGGCAACACCACTTTTTTCTTGGGCCAAATTTCCGCGGCCGGCTCTTCCCTTTATTTTCCCTTCGTGTATCTGGTCAAAGAAACCATCACCCTGCATCTTTTAACGCTTATCGCCCTGCTTGTTTGGCTCAAAAATCTGGTCAAACGAAAAATTTGGCTTCCGGCCAATCTGGGCGCGGTTTTGAGAGAAAAATTTCCGCAATTTTTGATGCTTTCTTTTATCACTTTTTATTGGCTGATGAGCGTCCGTTCGTCTCTTAATATCGGCGTGCGCCACATTCTTCCTTCTCTGCCTTTTATCTTTGTTCTGGTGGCTATTCAAATTTCCGCCTGGTTGGCTTTTAGCCCCAAAAGAGAAGCGACCGTTTTGAAAACCTTGGGGAGCGCGGTCAAGGGGATAGAAATGGTTTCTTTAAAATCTCTTTTGATCGGCTTTCTGACTGTGTGGCAGGTTTTGAGTGTTGTTTCGGTCTATCCTTCTTTTCTGGCTTATTTCAATGAACTGGTCAAGGGCCCGGACGGCGGCGTCAAATACGTGGCCGACTCAAATCTTGATTGGGGGCAAGATCTGAAACGCCTGGCAAAATTCACCGAAGAAAACAAGATCAAAAAAATTTACGTTGATTATTTCGGCGGTGCGCTTCCGGCTTATTATCTTGGAGGGAAATACGAATTTTGGTGGGGAAATTATTCGCCCCAAAAATTGCTCAAAGACGGGGGTTGGCTGGCGGTCTCCGCCACATTCAAACAAGGCGGTCAGGGCAAGCCCGCGCCCGGCTACAATGAAAAAACCGGCTATTATGACTGGCTCAAAAATTTTGAACCGAAAACCGTCATCGGTCATTCCATTTTTGTGTATCAGATTCC
>CAYIFS010000041.1:0-4616 GCA_964362775.1 uncultured Candidatus Saccharibacteria bacterium | reverse complement strand
CGGGCGTTTCTTCTCCTTTCAAATGGATGCGGGAAATTATTCTGGCGGTCTATAAGATCATTTTCGCCCGGAAATATCCTGAAATTTTGGTCTTGGAAATGGGCGCGGACAAGATCGGCGACATCGGATATTTAACGAGTTTTATAAAGTGCCGCGTCGGTGTGCTCACGGCGATTGGTCAAATTCCGGTGCATGTGGAATTTTTCCGCACGCCCGAACAAGTGGCGAAAGAAAAGGGTAAATTGATCAAAAGTTTGCCGGCCGACGGCTTCGCCATTCTTAATTTTGACGACGAAAGGGTGAAAAAAACCGCCGGTGTTTCCAGCGCCCGGAAAATTTTTTTCGGATTCAACGAAGGAGCCGATCTAAAGGCGAGCCAGACGGAAATCCATTTGGAAAATTTGGAAAACGCCTATTTTTCTTTCCGGGTTGATTGGCAAGGGAAAAGTGCTCCCTTCAGGCTCAATAATATTTTGGGCGAACATTTGATCTATTCGGTTTTGGCCGCTATCGCGGCGGGTCTGGTGTTCAAAATGAATTTGGTGGAAATCTCCCAGGCCCTGAAAGATTTTTGTTCTCCTCCGGGCCGAATGCGCTTGATCAAAGGGATAAAAAATTCCTGGCTGATAGACGATACTTACAATTCTTCTCCTTCCGCTTCGCTCGCGGCGCTCAAAACTTTATCTCAAATTTCGGCCAAAAGAAGAATCGTGGCGTTGGGCGATATGCTGGAATTAGGCGCTTATTCGGAACAGGCTCATCGTCAGGTGGCTACCGCCGCGGCTAAAAGCGCCGACTTATTTTTGGCGGTGGGCGAACGAGCGATCTTTATGGCGGATCAGGCTAAGAAAGAGGGGCTAGGGAGAGAGAATATCTTTTATTTTGCTTCGGCCGAAGAGGCGGGGCGAAAACTTCAGAATTTAATTCGCGAAGGGGACGTGATCTTAATCAAGGGATCGCAAGGCGTGCGAATGGAAAAAATAGTTAAAGAAGTGATGGCTGAACCGCAAAAAGCGGAGGAACTTTTGGTTCGGCAGGGAAAAGAGTGGAAATAGCGACCCCGATATCCAGATAACACCCGAATGACCCAGATATAAAAAAACGGGTTTATCTTTTATCTATCCGGGATATCCGGATAAAAAATCCGGGTTATCCGGGTCGTTGTTAATAGTATTTTTTGACTACCGAAACCACCACGCCGCCAATTTTGAGCTCTTGTTTTGGATAAATTGCCGGATAGTCTTTATTGGCCGGAAGAAGCACGACTTCCCGGCTTCTTTTTTGAAAATATTTCATGGTCCAATAATGATCCACTTCGGCGACGACAATGTCGCCGTTTTTCGGTTCGCGGTCTTTTTCCACGATCACAAGGTCGTTGGGTGAGATGCCCGCGTCTTTCATTGAAAGACCGGTGACGCGGAGCATATAATTTTTTTCGGGGCGGGTGAGCAGATATTGGTCCAGGGAAATTGTGTCCATTTCTTCTTGCTCGGCCAGGGTCGGGAAGCCGGCCTCAATCGTGCCCAGAACTTTCAGCTGGTGGTTTAGATTTTTGGGCAGCAGGCGGCCGGAAGGATCTTTTTCCACGGCGCCGTCTTCTATCAATTTTTGCGCCACGCGCCACGCCGCGTTCACGGATCTGAAATTCAAAAGCTCGGCCAATTCCCGGTAGGAAGGCAGGCGCTTGCGCTCGTAAAAAAATTTTCTGACTTTGATCTTTATTTTTTCCAGTTCCATATTTCTAGTATATCTGAACGTTCGTTCACCTGTCAAACGACGCGCTTGTGGATAACTAGAATAAGTATTTTATTGTCATTCCGAGTGGAGCGAGGAATCTCGCGGGAGCGGAGCGACCCGCGCAATGAAGAATCTTTTATATTTCCTTGCGCTAAAAAGGTGAGGGGTAAATTTGAAAAAACCGCAAAATCGTGTTAATTTCTAAAAACAGGCCGCTATCGTCTAGTCTGGTCTAGGACGCCAGGTTCTCATCCTGGTAACCCGGGTTCGAATCCCGGTAGCGGTACTCGGAATACAACATAAGCTGTTTTCGGCCGTCCGAAGCCCCGCTAGTTTACCCTGAGTTTATCGAAGGGCGGAGCGAAGGAGGCCCGGTAGCGATACCATCTTTTAATCATATTTTTCAAAAAACTCGGAATATAAAAAAGCCGTAGAATGGGGAGCTAGCTATTAAAGGTAAATTATAATGACGCAAGAGAGTTTTTTGTTATTTAATAGAAAATAGAATCTATGCTAATGCAAAAAAATATATTATATCCATTAATTATTCTAGGAGCGGGGGCATCTTTTGATTCTATACATCCGGATGCTCTTAAGCCCGAAGATCGTTCGCCCGGGCTTATTTTTCCCTTAACGGATCAACTTGTAGAAGGGCAATTTGCAGATAGGGAATTACAATCTCGCTATAGTGAAGTTAAAACATTATTTGCTCGACTTATTTCGCCCACCAAAGGAAGTTCTTTTGAAGAATGTCTTGAAGGTTGGAATGACTATAAACAACTTAGTGCGCTTCGGTTATATCTCGGTGATTATTTTTGGAAAAAATCTCAAGAAGAAATAATTGTGAAAACTCCGAATAATTTTCTTGCACTTGTTGATTACATAAAGAAAAGTTCAGTAAAAGGAGCACATATTGTGACATTTAATTACGATGTGCTCTTAGAAAATGCTCTCGGGATTGATAGATTTTTTTACCTTTCTGATTATATTGACGGTTCTGTAGATAATATCCACATAATAAAAATTCATGGTTCCTGCGATTGGTACCATCCTATGAGGAGAGTTGCCAGCGATATTTATTCTGCATTGAGTCAACACCCAGAATTTTTTGATAGACCTAATCGAGAAATTTTGACCAAAAGATGGATGGAACAACCTAGATCGGGAGCAGATCAATTATTTCCTATACCTGCGATTTCGCTGCCAATTACTTCAACAAAAGTTTACTCATGTCCGCCGGAGCATATTCGATTTTTGACATCAATTTTACCAGAAACCCAGCAATTATTAATTATAGGTTGGAAGGCGGGGGACTTGCTTTTTCTTGAAGAATTAAAAACAATAAAAAGATTAGCAAATTTAATTGTCGTTTCGGGTAGTGAAGACGGGGCAAAGGAAGTCGCGGAAATTGTGAAGGCATATGTTCCAAGTATTCGGTATACAATTTTATTTAAAGGATTTAGTAACTTTATAGGGAGCAAAGAATGCAATAAATTTTTTAGTGAGCTATAATAGATAAAAAATTATAAGCTATTTTTTTATGAGTGCCCCGTTGAGACAGTAAAATTACTTTCAGTAAAGCCATCAAGGGATTGTCACCGAGAGATTATAGATCGAAATTTTGTAAAAAATAGTTCAGGGTTATTAACTAGTAGGATGAAAAAAACATTTTTACCAATCTTGATTTTAATTCTCGCCGCTTTCGCGGTTTTTTATTTTTTCGGCCGCGGAGAAAAAATTGATTTTTCAAATTCCACTTCCAGTCCGACGGTTAAGCCCTCGCCCGTGCCTTCGCCGACGCCAAGCGCTTTGCCGTATCAAAAACCGGCGGAAAATGAAGTCATCAAATTCCCGATTTTCAATTATCATCACATTCGGCCCATGCCGCCGGTGGCCAGCTCCACCGTCAACGAACGCGCTTTTATCGTCTCGCCGGAAATGCTGGAAGAACACATAAAATATTTCATTGATAACGATTATAAAATCGTTCCAGTTTCCGATCTGATAAAATATTACGATACGGGCGAGCCGTTGCCCAAAAAAGCCGTGGCCTTGAGTTTTGACGACGGATATATTGAGCATTATGAGAGCGCTTTTTCAATTTTGAAAAAATATAATGTCAGGGCAACTTTCTTCATCCCGACCGGCTGGGTCAGCTCCGTCGATCACCCCGGAAATTTAACCTGGCCGCAAATTCAGGAAATGAGCCGGGCGGGGATGGAGTTTGGCAGCCACGCCGTTTTTCATTCCAATTTAACCAAATTGTCGGATGAAGATTTGAAAAAAGAATTGGAAGAAAGCAAAAAAAGTCTGGAAGAAAAAACCGGCCGGTCTTGCGATTTGCTGTCTTATCCGGGCGGAAACTACGATGGACGGGTGATTGAAGCCGTCAAGACCGCGGGATACAAAGGCGCGGGAACGGTTTATAAAATCATTGAGCAGTCGCCCAAATATCGGTTCTCCATTCGGCGTTTCCACGCGGACGATAATATGGAGTCGGTTGTCGGAAAATTGACGGAAGCAAAATAATAAAATTAATAAACCTTTATTGTCATTCCGGGCCTGCCTGCCAGCAGGCAGGCTTGACCCGGAATCCAGGATTTTAAAAAAATGGATTCCCGCCTTCGCGGGAATGACAGGCGGGGCGGGAATGACAGAAAAAATGCTACCTTACTTTGTTTTTAATCATTTTCAGCTCGGGCCGATAACCATTTACACCTGGGGATTTTTTGTCGGGTTGGGTTTTTTGGCGGGGTATCTTTGGGTTTTATGGGAAGCGAGGAAAAAAGGAATCAGTTCCGATAAAATCGCTTTTTTGACGCTCGCGATATTTTTGGGCGCGGCGCTCGGCGCGCGGCTTTTGTTTTTGCTTCAAGCAC
>CAYIFS010000040.1:0-4934 GCA_964362775.1 uncultured Candidatus Saccharibacteria bacterium | reverse complement strand
ATCCAGCAGATGCTGGGTCTCAAAAGCGTCAAAGAGGCGATTTTATTCACCAGAGATATGAAGAGATTGTCGCCGTAGAAACTCGGACTCGGTATTCGCTTCTGAAAACGTCTGATTTTCCCCAGCGAGGAAAATCAGACTCGCGCAGCTTTTGCTCGCTCGTCCCGCAGTGGCGGGACACCTTGCCCGCTCGCAAAACTGAGCGTTTCAGGAAGCGAACACCTCGCCCTCGTGATTTTTTCTGAACGGTGTTTTTTAAACAATTTGCTTCGTCTTTAAAGAAATTTTATGAATCTGTCCGACTTAAAAAACCTGAAAAAATCTTTTGAAGAAGAACTGAATAAGGTCGAGGCGGTTTTAGAATTGGAAGAAATCCGGCGGAATTATTTAGGCAAGAAAGGAAAGCTGACGGAGATATCTCAAAGTTTTTCCGCGTTGCCGTCAGACGAAAAAAAATCACTGGGCGCGGAGCTGAATCTTTTAAAAAAGGAAATTGAAGAGGAGCTGGCAAAAGCCCGCCAAAAATTTGAGGGTTCAATTAATAAAGAGGGAATAGACGATTTTCTAAAAACCTTGCCCGGCAAAAAACCGGCCATTGGCCACTTGCATATCATTACGCAGGCCATTCGGGAGATCACGGAAATTTTTAAACCCTTGGGTTTTACTCGCGTAAGATACCCCGAAGCGGAATGGGAATATTTCGCTTTTGAAGCTTTGAATATGCCCGAAACGCACCCCGCGCGGGACGAGTGGGAAACTTTTTTCGTGTCGGCTCCGCCGGACAAAAAATACGGCCGTCTTCTGCTCACGCCCCACACTTCCAGCGGCCAAGTGCGCGAAATGTTGAGAGGCGAATTGCCTATTCGGATGCTGAATATTTCTCGCTGCGACCGGCGCCAGACAGACATTAATCATATCCCCACTTTTTTCCAATTTGAAGGACTGGTGGTGGACAAAGGGATCAGCATCGCGCATTTGAAAGGCGTTTTGGATTATTTTGTTAAAAATTTCTTCGGGCCGGAAAGAAAATTTCGTTTGCGGCCTTTTAATTTCAAATTTACCGAACCGAGCTTTGAAATAGATATTGACTGTAATTTGTGCCAGAGCCAGGGTTGTCGGTTCTGCAAAGAAGGCTGGGTGGAATTGGGCGGCGCGGGGCTCACGCACCCCAATGTTTTGCGGGCGGGCAAGATTGACCCCCGAATTTATTCTGGTTTGGCTTTCGGCTGGGGAGTGGAGCGGACCTATATGATGAAATCCGGCGTGAAAATAGAAGACATCAGATATTTGTTTGAAAACGATCTAAGATTTTTGGAACAATTCTAGAACCCTACCAAATTACAAATCCTCTACGAATATTACGAATAAAATTTGTAAGATTTGTAATAAATTTGTAATTTAGTAAGGTGCCCGTATGAATATTTTAATCCCCCATTCTTGGCTCAAAGATTACGTCAAAACCGATCTGACAGGGCGGGAGCTTGCCAAAAAATTATCGTTGCACGCTTTGAACGTGGAAAAAACCACGGAAATCAAAGGCGATGAAATTTGGGAAATTGAAGTAACGGCTAATCGCGGCGATTGTCTTTCGGTCCTGGGCGTGGCGCGGGAGTTGACCGCGGTTTTTGAGCCGAAAGATCTGAAGCTTCAAATTGAGAAAATTTCCGCGCCGAAGATCAGCTCGGATAAAGACAATCTCGCGGTGGAGATCCGTGAAAAAAGTTTGGTGCCGCGTTTTTCCGCCATTGTTCTGGATGAAGTGAAAATAAAAGAATCACCTTCTTTTATGCGCGAGCGCTTGGAAAAAGTGGGTATTCGACCGCTGAATAACATTGTGGACATCACTAATTATTTAATGATTGACAAGGGCCAGCCGATGCACGCTTTTGATTTTGAAAAGATTAAGGGAGCTAAAATGATCTTACGCGAAAGCCGAGACGGTGAAAAAATAACGACGCTGGATAACGCGCAAAGAGTCTTACCCCAAGGAGTGATCGTGATTGAGGACGGCGCGGGCCGCCTGATTGACCTTTGTGGGATTATGGGAGCGAAAAACAGCGAAATTGACGAAAAGACCCGCAAGGTTCTGCTTTTCGTGCAGGTTTATGACCCAATCCGCATCCGCAAGGCTTCAATGACGCTCGGCCACCGGACCGAAGCGGCTTTAAGATTTGAAAAGGGGATTGATTTTGAGGGAGTTTTGCCCGCGCTTTGGGAAGCAACGGCTTTGGCGCAAAAATACGCCGGCGCCAAAATTTCTTCCCGGCTGATTGACATCGTGAATGAAAAACAAAAAACAAAAGAAATAGAGATCAATTATCAAAAGATAAATTCCGTGGCGGGTCTGGAGATTGAAAAAGCGAAAGTGGACCAAATTTTGAAAAAACTCGGTTTTGAGATCAAGGGTAAAAAAGCCCGCGTGCCTTCCTGGCGGATAAACGATATTGAGATCGCCGAAGACCTGGCCGAAGAAGCGGTGCGAATTTTGGGCTACCATAATATTCCGTCGGAATTGCCCCAAGGAGAAATTCCTCGGCGGAAAATGGATGAGGTCTTTTTCTGGGAAGACAAAATCAAAGACTTTTTAAGATACGCGGGATTTTTTGAGTGTTATAATTATTCGGCCACCGTGGCGGAGAATGCCAGCCCGAATTCTTTGGCCTTGGTCAACTTTCTGACGGAAAAAATGACCCATTTGCGCACATCCCTTTTACCTCAACTGGTTGAAGTTCTGGACAAAAATCAGAGTTTTGGCGAAAAAATAAAAATTTTTGAATTGTCCAATGCTTTTTTGCCTCAAGAGAATGATCTGCCTTATCAACCCTTGATGCTTGGTTTGGCGGCCAAAGGGGAAGATTATTTAAATTTCAAAGGAATTTTGGAGGCTTTGATTTTGGAACTGGGGATCAAGCCTAGCGAGATAAATTTAGAAATTCAAAAAGACAGCCAGGGATATTTGAAACTGGAAATAAATTTTGAGGAGTTGGTTAAAAAAGCTTCCCGGGCCAAAAAATACGCGCCGTTTTCCCAGTTCAATTCCATCAAAGAAGACCTGACCTTGGCGGTGCCGCCAGGCGCGGATTATCAGGCGATTGAAAAAACCATTTTGGCCTCAAGCGTGTTGATCAAAAAACTGGAATTCAAGGGCCTTTTTAAAAATTTTCTGACGCTTTCTATTGAATATTTGGATCCGCGGCGGCAAATTTCTTCGGAAGATTCCCAGAAGATCCGGAAAGATATTTTTGATAAATTGGAAAAAGAATTGGGCGTGAAACTGAAAGAATAGAATTTTTATTTATTCTGTTTTTTGATCAAAGATCCAGGTCTGTCTGGATTTTTTATATTTTTGGCGATAAGATGGAATTATGAATATCTTGAAGGTCAATCCGGAAAATTTAAGAGAATCGGAAGAGGCAATCATTGAGGCGGCGAAAGTGATGCTCGCTGGCGGCACGGTGGTTTTTCCAACAGATACGGTTTACGGTTTGGGCTGTGACGCGACCGACGAAAAAGCGGTGGGAAAAATCTTTAAGATTAAGGGCCGGGATGATCGGAAGCCTCTTTCGGTGGTGGTGCGGGATCTGGAAATGGCCAAAAAAGTCGCTCACGTGGATTCGCGCCTGGAAAAAGCCTTGAATATGGTCTGGCCCGGGGCCATTACAGTGGTTCTTCCCAGTCGCGAAAAGCTGCCCAAGGCTCTGACCGCCGGGCGTCTCACTATCGGTTTGCGCGTTCCCGATTATAAGCTTTCTCATCTTCTGGCCGAAAATATGGGGCGTCCCTATGTGGCCACTTCCGCCAATATTTCCGGCGAGATTGCCACGACGAAGATCCGAAGCGTTCTGAAATATTTTGAGGGGCGTATCCATCGCCCGGATCTTATTCTAGACGCGGGCGATCTGAAATTTTCCCAGCCTTCCACGGTTTTGGACTTGACCGGCCGCGCGCCAAAGATCGTCCGCATCGGTCCCGTTAACAAAAAGAAACTTTTGGAAATTTTATCGGTCTAACTCGATATGGACTATTATTTGTTTCAACAAATTCACAATTTGGCCGGCCGCTGGGCTTTCTTGGATTCAATCGCAATTTTTTTCGCCGCTTATTTTCAGTACTTTTTGGTTGGCGCGCTGTTGATATTTTTGTTTTTTGGAAAAGGGGAGGAATTGAAAAAAAATCGCCTGACGGTAGGTTTGGCTTTTTTGGCGGTCATTGTTTCGCGATTGGGCCTGACCGAAATCATCCGTTGGCTTTGGGCTCGGCCCCGGCCGTTCGCGGAATACGATTTTACGCCGTTGATCAGCCATGATCTATCCGCTTCTTTTCCCTCCGGCCACGCCGCTTTTTTCTTCGCCTTGGCCGCGGTCGTTTTTCTTTTCAATAAAAAAGCCGGCTGGTGGTTTTTGGCTGGCAGTTTTTTGATCTCTTTGGCGCGGGTTTTTGTCGGCGTTCATTATCCATCGGATATTTTAGCCGGAGTCGTGGTCGGAATTTTTTCCGGCTGGCTGGTGGCAGAAATTTATAAGCGATTTTACAAATCAGAATCAGCCATAAACTAAAAAGCCCGAAAGGGCTTTTTAAAACCTAATCAAAAAATTGAAAAAAAGCCAGTTGTTGGGAACAACTGGCAAATCCAGATCTTTGTGGCATGGCGGGAAGCAGGCAAATTTATCTTCCATCGCCTAACGTTTCCTCTACACCCTTTACCACTGTGACCGTGACTTTTCCTGTGGCTTTCGCGAGATCCAAGGCCATTTCTCCAGTCTTCACGAAAAGATCAATCAGGGTCTCAACTACTTCATCGGGATTCTCAGGCATAATAATCTCCCTGTTAAAGATTAATCACAAATTTTAAAAGGGAAAGAACAATTTGTCACTATTTATTATGGTAGTCTTTTTATTAATAAATGTCAAGTTTTTTTAATCTTCTATTGTGC
>CAYIFS010000039.1:0-5226 GCA_964362775.1 uncultured Candidatus Saccharibacteria bacterium | reverse complement strand
CAAAATTATGAGAAAAAAAATCATTTTAATTTCTCTGATTTCTATTTTAGTTTTGATCGGCGCGAGTCTGGCGTTTTTTTCAGCTTATAAAAATTGGTCAAAGCCCTCGGTTAAGATTTTGGAGCCGCCTAAAAATCTTTTGAAGCTGGAGATTAAAGGAAAGAATCTGTCCGCCGAGACCCTTCAACGTTTTCAGGAGGATTTTGACGAGGTCAAAGCGATTCTGGAAAAAAATCCCCGGAATTTTAATAACTTGCTTTTCTTGGGCGTGGTCAAAAAAGGCGTCGGGGACTACGAAGGGACGCGGGATGTTTTAGAATATGCCGGCAAGCTTCGGCCCAAAAGCAGCAGCCCCTTTTTTAATTTAGGCGACCTTTACGGTTATTTTTTAAATGAGCCCGAAAAAGCCGAGGCGAATTTTTTAAAGGCCTTGGAAAACGATCCTTATTCTTATTCTATTTTTCTTAATTTGGCCGACTTCTATCGCTATAAATATCCGGGCAAGGAAGATCTTTATGACAAGGTTTTATTGTCGGGATTGGAAAGAATTCCTGAAGAGGTTAATATCATAGCCGCTTTGGCGGCTTATTACCGGGAAACCGGTCAGGTTGATAAAGCCATAACGTTCTATGAAAGGTTGTTAAAATTAAATCCTTTAAACGAAACCGCCAAAGAAGATCTGGCGGAATTGAAGGCGAAGAAATAATTTTGGAATTTAACTCCACCCAACCTCCCCTTAATTTAAGGGGAGGAGAGGAGGGGTTATATTTTTAGCTATGCTTTCGCGTTTTGACTCCAAGATTCTATCAATAATAAAAATTCTTCTCGGCCTTTGTTTGTTGACGCCGCTTTTCGTTTCCACTTCCCTGGTTTTTCCCTATACTTCGCCCAAGATTTTCGCTTTTCGGATATTGGTGGAAATCGCCGCGGTTTTATATCTTTATTTAGTCTTGAAATATCCGAATAGATTTTTTGTTTCTTTATTTTGTCATTCCGGCCTTGAGCCGGAATCCAGTGCCCGCAAATCTGGATGCCGGATTAAATCCGGCATGATAATAAGTTGGGCGGTTTTAACTTTTTTGGCCGTTTACTTTCTTTCCGCCATCTTCGGCGCGAATTTTTCTTTAAGTTTTTGGGGAAATTTGGAGCGGGGCGGAGGCGTATGGAACTTAATTCATTTCGTTCTGTTTTTTTGGATGCTTTCGGCCGTTTTTCAAAAGAAAGAAGACTGGCTTTCTTTATTAAAACTTTCCGTTGGTGCGAGCGCGCTGGTTTCTCTTTTGGCGATCGGTCAAAAGTTTTTCAATCTGGGAATTTTAATGCCTCAATCGGACCGGGTTTTTTCCGCCATCGGCAATTCGGCGTTTCTGGCAACTTATTTAATTTTTAATATTTTCTTCGCGGGATATTTGATGTTTGGGGTTGCTTATGGAGGTTTTTGCTCGGGGAATAAAAAAGACATATTGCCTGAGCGGACCCCGCCTTGGCGGGGGAAGTCGAAGGCTTATTTATTAATTTATATTTTAGTATTAGCTATAAATATAATCGCTCTTTTTTTCACCGGTACCCGAGGAGCCTGGTTGGGCTTTTTGGCCGGCGGAATCGTGTTTTTAATGCTATCCGCAATCAAATCTTTTTCTCCCCCCTTTAAAAAGGGGGGTTGGGGGGGATTTAAAGGTTGGCCGTTTATTCTTTTATTTGTAATCATTTTTTTATCAATCAGCTTATTTTTGGCGCGCGATAGCTCTTTTATCCGGCAGAATTATCTTTTGAGGCGTTTGACCAATCTTTCCTGGCAGGACAACAGCGTTCAAAGCCGTTTAATTTTGTGGCAAAAATCCTGGCAAGCTTGGCAAGAAAAGCCGATTTTGGGCTGGGGGCCGGAAAATTTTGAAGAGGCGCTTTTAAAAAATTTTGACGCCAAGCTTAACGCCTACGAGGCCTGGCATGACCGGGCGCATAATTTCATTTTTGATTATGGCGTGGCGCTTGGGTGGCTGGGATTGATAGCTTATTTAGGCATTTTTGCGGCGGCAGTTGGGGGATTATTAAAAACTATTTGTCGCATTAATTCCGCTTTGCTTGTCATTCCCGCGAAAGCGGCCCCGCAGCTGCGGGGTGGATCCCGGCTCCCTTCTTCGCTGAAAGCTACGGAAGGGCGAGGCAGGGCCGGGATGACAGAAAAAGAAAAAGACAGTTTTTCCTTTTCTGTCATTTTTATTTCTCTTTTTGTCGCCTATTTGGCGCAGAATTTTTTTATTTTTGATTCTTTTGTCTCATATTTGATGCTGTTTTTTGTATTGGCGTTGATAGAAAATATGTCATTGCGAGCCCCGCTTGAAGCGGGCAATTCCGTGGCTCATTGTAGCGGTGATTTAAGAGGCTATAAGAAGTTTTTTTTGGCCATTATCATATTAGCGGTAATTTTTTTCCTCTATTCTTTTAATTTTAAACCACTTAAGGCCGCCTATTTGGCCAATGAAATTATGTCTCTGGGCCCGTCGGAAATCCAAAAAATCAATTCGTTTTTCAAAAATGTTTTGGCACTCAATACTTTCGCTTTACCCGAAATATTCTATCAGATAACGCTGAACTATTTGAATAAATTAAATCAAGGAATGACGCCGGATGAAGAATTTTTCAAAAACGCTTCTTCGGCTCTTGAGCAAAACATTAAAAGATCGCCGGAGATTTATAAAAATTATATCGCCTTGGGCTGGTTGAATCTTTATTTTTCCGGCGGCCAAAATGAAAGAATAGATCAAGCGCTGGCTTTGGCAGGGGAGGCTCAAAAAATCACGCCGGCCAAAAAAGACGCTTATTTGATTTTAATTGCCGGTTATTTTTTGGATAATAAATTATCCGAAGCGCAAGCGGTAATCCAGAGAACCGGGGAAACAGATTCGGGACTGAAAAAAGAGCTAACCGAATATTTAAACAACCTGAATAAATAATATAAATATAAAGAAATAATTTTATGGTCAAGCAAAATGTTCAAAAAAATTACGGCTTTGATTGGAAACTGAACGTGATAAAATACGGCCTTTGGGCTTGTCTTCTTGTGCCGTTGGTCACCTCCGGTCGTTTTATTTTCCCTTTTATTTTTCCCAAACAATTCTTTTTCCAAATAGTCGTTGAGACGCTTTTTGCTTTTTATATTTTTTTGGCGCTGAAAAACCCGCAATACCGGCCCCGTTCTTCCTGGCTTTTCCGGCTTCTGGTTTTTTATTTTGCGGCGATGGTTTTAAGCGGGGTTTTCGGCGAGTCTTTCTATCACAGTTTTTGGTCAAATTATGAACGGATGGCCGGTATCGTCAATCTTTTCCATTATTTCGGTTTTTTGTTTTTGGCGGCCAATGTTTTCAAAACCCGCGAGGATTGGCAAGTCTTTTTCAGCGTTTCCGTTTTTGTCAGCTTGTTGGAAGGGGTCTACGGATTGGGTCAGGTTTTGGCCACTTCTTGTCTTGAATCCGCGGCGGCGCGCGGCGGAGCGGTCGGACAATGTCCATTTTCTTCGCTGATTCATTCTTTAAGCGGCGGCCGAATTGACGGCACTATCGGCAACGCGTCTTTTTTGGCTGGCTATATGCTAATCAACGCTTTTTTCGCTTTTTGGCTCGCGATAGAACGCTGGTCAAAAAAATCCTGGCGTTATTTTTATCTGGCCGTGATCTTGCTCAATCTTTTTATCATGTATAAAACTCAAACCCGGGGCGCGCTTTTGGCTTTCTTTTGCGGGCTTTTAATTTTGGCTCTTTTCTCGGTCTTTTCGCCAAAAAAATTATTGACGGAATTGCCTTTCTCTTTCGCGCCTCATTTGAGAAAACTGGCGGCCGGCGGTTTAATCTTACTGATGATTTTTTTGGGCTTGGTTTTTTATCTTCGCAATTCGGAATTCATCAATCAGTTTCCTCCGCTTCGCCGTTTTGCCCGGATCTCTTTGCAGGATAACACCACTCAAACTCGCTTGCTTGCTTGGCAGATGAGTTTGAGGGGCTTCAAGGATCACCCGATTTTTGGCTGGGGGCCGGAAAACTTTAACCTTTTATTCAATCAATATTACGACCCGCGGCTTTATCCAACCGAAAGCTGGTTTGACCGGGCGCATAACGTTTATTTGGATGTTTTAACGGAAAAAGGTTTGGTCGGTTTTGCTCTTTATTCTTCAATCTTTTTGAGCGCCTTTTGGTTTCTTTGGCGCGCTTGGCGCAGACAGAAAATAAATTATTTTACCGCCGTGATCTTTACCGTTATTTTGATTTCCTACCTCATCCAAAATTTCTTTTTGTTTGATACCCAAGTGACGCTGTTGATAATTTATTCAATTTTGGCTTTTATTGTTTTTTTGAGCTTTGAAGAAGATTCTTCTGGAGAATCGGACGCGCCGGTTAAAACCAATTTTTTCTTCAAGGCGTTATTTTTCATTCTGATTTTCTTCGTGATGTATTCTATTAATTTCAAGCCGGCCCAAACAAGCGCTATCGGCATTGATGGCTTAAGTTTCTTGCAGCAAAGAGATATTGACGGGGGATTGGCCAAATTTAAAGAGGCTTACGATACCGGCACTTTCGGCGTGCCGGAAGTGGCCAATCGTGCCTACGATATCGCCATTCAATACATTGACGGCACGGTGCTTTCCGAAGAGGAGAAGGTTAAATTCATGGAGAACGCGATTTTAGGCTTGAAAAAGGGTTTGGAAAAAGAACCAAAAAACGCGCGGTTCATGATGATGCTTGGCAATCTTTATCTGTTGGAGGCCCAGCGCGGCAACGCGGATTTTTTGCAAGAAGCAGATTCTATTTTGGAAAAAGCCTATGAGCGAACGCCCACTCGTCAGGAACTTTTGTTTTCTTTGGGTCAACTAAGGGTTTATCAGGGTCGGGACCAGGAAGCGCTGGCGCTTTTCAAGAAGGCGGTGGAAATGAATGATCAAGCCGTTCTTTCCCATTGGAATTACGGCGTGATCGCTATTGCCGTCGGCCAGAAAGAAATAGGGGAGCAGGAGATCAAAAAAGCGGTGGAATTGGGGCATTCCTACGAGGCGGGAGACATCAGATTTTTGATCAACGCTTACGGCAAAATCAATAATTTGCCTAAAATTGTGGAACTTTATCAGGATTGGATAAAAATTAATCCCGAGAGCGCCGATCCCTGGGCGGGTTTGGCCGCCACCTATCAGCAAATGGGCGACAAAATCCGCGCCAAACAAGCCGCTCAAAAAGCCAT
>CAYIFS010000038.1:0-5281 GCA_964362775.1 uncultured Candidatus Saccharibacteria bacterium | reverse complement strand
TCCTCTGGCAGTGTTGTAATTTGAATCTTGAATTTCTGTCCCTTTTGGATTTTGGTTTCGCTCCGCGGAAATATCATTTTCCGCGGAGTTTTTTTATCTCCATATTTTTTAAACCGACGCGTAATAAAATAGTTGGGGAAATGGGTCTTGACAAGTATTCGGCCGGGGGATTATCATAAAGATAAGATTATTACAGCCCCCGCGAGGGGGTTTTAAAAAACTCAAGAATGAACAAGATTTTCAGTTTTTTGAGAGAAGTCAGGCTGGAACTTAAAAAAGTCACCTGGCCTTCAAAAAATGACATTATTAAACACACGTTGCTTGTTATCGGCATTTCGCTGGTGGTGGCGCTTTTTCTGGGCGCCATGGATCTGATCTTTACTTGGGTTTTGAATAAATTTGTTATATAACTTATGCCAAAACAAGTCTCCCGCGGCCGCAATTGGTACGTTTTGCACACTTATTCCGGATATGAAGAAGCGGTGGCGCGGAATTTAAAACAGAGAATTGAATCCATGGGCATGGAAGACAAAATCTTCAATGTTTTGGTGCCCACGGAAAAGAAAATAAAAATCAAGGCCGGCAAGCGCAAAGTGGTGGAAGAAAAGATCTATCCGGGCTATGTTTTGGTGGAAATGGTGGTGACGGATGATTCCTGGTACGTGGTGCGGAACACTCCCCGCGTCACGGGGTTCGTAGGTTCGGGCACTGTGCCGACGCCTGTCTCTCCGGAAGAAATAAAAGAAATTCAAAAACGAATGGGCGTGGAAGAGCCGAAATACAAGATGGATGTGTCTCTGGGAGAGGCGGTCAAAATCACGGACGGTCCTTTCAAGGATACTGACGGCAAAGTGGCGGAGATAGACGAAGAACGTGGCCGGGTGAAGGTTTTGATTTCGCTTTTTGGCCGGGAAACGCCCGTGGAATTGGACTTTTTACAAGTTAAGAAGATATAGCAAATCATATGGCTAAAAAAATAACCATCGTTAAAACATTACAGCTTCCCGCTGGCCAGGCTACGCCCGCGCCGCCAGTCGGAACGAACCTCGGACAATTCGGGATAAATTTGGCCGAATTTTGTTCCAAATTCAACGCCGGTACGAAAGACAAAATCGGTGACATTATCCCGGTCCAGATAACGATCTATGAAGACCGGACTTACGATTTGAAATTTAAAACGCCGCCCGCGGCCGATCTTTTGCGCAAAGCCGCCGGTGTGGCCAAAGGCGCGGCTAATC
Organism: uncultured Candidatus Saccharibacteria bacterium; assembly: GCA_964362775.1. Taxonomy (GTDB): domain Bacteria; phylum Patescibacteriota; class Minisyncoccia; order Portnoybacterales; family GWB1-42-6; genus GWB1-42-6. Next base: position 4,043 of record CAYIFS010000038.1, on the reverse strand, counting down.
CTTTGAAAGAAAAAGTCGGCAAGGTTTCGCAAGATCAGATCCGCGAAATCGCCAAAAAGAAAATGGCGGATTTGAACGCCGGTTCTGAAGAACAGGCGATGAAAATCATTGAGGGAACGGCGCGAAGCATGGGAATTAAAGTGGAATAATGAATAAAAAACAATCTCTTAACGGGGTTGTTTTTTATTTTAGCCAATTATCTGCTATAGCAGATAATTGGCTAAAAGGCTTATTATTGCCTTTTATTTATCGCCGTGATAAATTTAAAAAAGATTAATATTTGAATTCATGACAAAACCAAAAACTAAACTTCAAAAGGGGAAATTGATGGGTTATGTCCGCCCCAGCTGGGACGAATATTTTTTGGGTTTATTGGAAGGCATAAGCAAACGGGCCACCTGTGATCGGGGGCGGTGCGCAACGATTATCGTGGGTCCCGGGAACACAATTTTGACCACCGGCTATACGGGTTCGGCCCCCGGGGATGATCATTGCGACGACGTGGGACATTTTATGGTAACCCTGAAATATCCGGACGGGTCCTCCAGCCAGCATTGCCAGAGGACTTTGCACGCGGAAGAGAACGCCATCTTGCAGGCGGCGATGGATGGCATCCCTTTAAAAGGCGCCACCCTTTATTGCAAAATGACTCCCTGTTTTTATTGCGCCCGGCGCATCGCGCGGGTGGGCATTAAACGAGTGGTGGTTTTAAAAAGATACCATGCCGAAAAAATGACCTTGGAAATTTTCAAAAAATGCGGCGTGAAATTTGAAGTGAAAGAAAACATCTTGGAAAAATATAAAGATCAATAAACGAATTTTCATGGAGGAAGCAGTTATTTTAAAACTTAATAAAAGAGGAGGGAACAGTCATGATTGAAGTAAAATTACTCACTCACACGGCGGCTGACCCGATGGAGCTCGCCAGCCACGCGGCGCGGGTTTGTTATCAGTCGGAAATGCCCGAATGGGGGAAAGTGATTGACGTTAAAGGGCGGCTGTTTGATGTCGGCCATCATACGACGCTTCAACATTGGTTCGCCACTTTTTCTGTCAGCGGCATCGCGGTGGGCGACGTTACTTTCGGCCTGCATCTTTGCCATCCTTTTTACGATTCCGACCAGCGAAGCGGCCGTTTCTGCGCCGAAATGTTTCTGGAGCCGGATTTTGGAAAAATGGAAGAATATGGCGCTTTTTTCTGGCCGCAAGTGGAAGACGGGGTCCGCCGGGAAATTATGGATTATGTGAGAAAGGGATTTAGCGTTTACCAGCAAAATATTTTCCGGGCCGGCGAAATCGCTCAAAGATTTCTTAAAGAAGAAAGGCCCTTCGCCCCGGAAAAATATTTTGAAGAAAACGGTCCAAAAATCTCCCAGGAACAGATGAGGATGTTCATCCCGGTGATTTTTCCGACCGCCCTTGTTTTCACGGTGGATCTTTCGGCTTTGGCGGCGATGTACCGTTCGGCCTGGTCGCCAGCCACCAGGTTTGTCACTCAAGGAATGGCGGATCTGATTTGTAAAAAATATCCGTCAGTCGGATTTATGTTTGATCCGTCCACCAGACGTCAGACTGATTGGGGAGTGGATTTTGGAAATGATTTCGCCGCGCCGGGTTTGAGATTTGAACCGGGTTTGGAGCTTTTAAGCTTGGAAGGAAGAGATTTTCACATTCCTTCTCCCGAGATCACGCATCCGGTTGACCAGCTTTATTTTTTACCCGAGATGATGGAAAATACCGCGGGCAGTATTCGGACCGAAATTGAAATTTCTCTGGCGACGATGGGACAGGACCAGCGGCACAGGACCATCAGCCGCGGCCGGCCCGCCTTTACCGGAGATTTTTATCTGCCACCGATCGTAAAAGAGCTGGGCTTGGGAAATCCGGCCTTGGAACTGATGAAGCTCTGGATAAATTTCTACCGGAGAGTCCCTTCGTCTTTATTCTCTCTTTTAGCGCCTTACGGCGCCATGGTGAGATACAGAAAAACGGGAAATTTCAACGCTGTTTCGCATGAACAAGGAAAGAGGACTTGTCGGTGCGCGCAGGAAGAAATTTATCACTTGGCCGTGAAATTGCGCCGGGAGATTTTTGAAGAACATGGGGAGAGCCCGCTGTTAGCGTCGTTTGAACCGCCGTGCTTTAAAACCGGCGTTTGTGGCGAGGGAAAACGCTATTGCGGCCGGGACATCCGGACGCGCGAAAAAGGGGATTATTTTTCCATAAGAAAGGTTTGATTTTCTCGAGGCTTCCTGATATAAATATATCAGGAAGCCTTTTTAATTTTATGCCCAGTAATACAACTTCCAGAATGTTCTTCTATATCTATGTTTTAGAAAGTTTAAAAGACCAGAAACGTTATATAGGCTACACTAATAATCTGAAAAAGAGAATAGAAGAACATAGAAAAGGATTAAATTTTTCAACAGCGTACAGATTACCATTACAACTTATTTATTTTGAAGGGTGTAGAAATATGAATGACGCCAAACGCCGCGAAAATTATTTAAAAACTACCCAAGGTCGAAGATTTTTAAGTTTAAGACTTTTCCATTACCAACGTCAACAAAAGGCGTTTGGCACTGGAAGTTGATATACTGGGTATGATGCCAAAAAACAGATTTTTGGGAAAATTTATTGTGTTTGAGGGGCCGGATGGTTCGGGCCAAAGCACCCAAGCACATCTTTTGAAAGAATATTTTGAGAAAAATGGCCGGAAAGTTTTTTTAACTAAGGAACCGACTCAATCAACCAAGGCTGGCCAAAAAATCAGGCGAATTTTGGATGAGGAAGAAAAAATTGCACCATTGGCTCTGCAAAAATTATATGTTAAAGACCGGGCCGAACATTTGAAAAAAGAGATTATTCCGGCGTTAAAGCAAGGCAAAATCGTGATCTCGGACCGTTATTTTTTTTCCACTTTCGCGTTTGGCGGCCTGAATGTTTCAATCCGAAAGCTCATTAAATTGAACGAAAAATTCATTTTTCCCGACCTGGTTTTTTTGTTGAAGGTTCGGGCGGAGGTTTGTATGAGGCGCATTAAAGCGCGAGGCAAGGGCTTTCAATTTTTTGAAAAATTGGAAAAGTTGAAGAGAATTTTAAAAAATTACGAAGAGGTGGTGAAAAGATTCAAGGAGATAAAAATTTTGAACGGTGAAAAAAAAATCAGCGAAATTCATCAACAAATAATAAAAATATGTCAAAAACAATTTTAGCTTTCGTGGGTGAGACCGGCGCCGGCAAAGGCGAAGCGGTAGAATATTTTAAAAAGAAGTTTGGAGAGAAAATTTCGGTTTTTAAGTTTTCAACCGCGCTTTCGGAAGTTTTGAAAATCTTTTTTGACGAAGTAAAAAAAGAAGACCAACAATGGCTGGTTGGTCATTTGCGAGAAAAATTTGGTGAAGATATTTTGGCTCGTTCGGTTGAAAAGAAAATAAAAAACGCCTCTGATGGTTTGATTTTACTTGATGGCGTTCGGGTGCTCGGGGATGAAGAAATGGCGAAGCGAAACGGTGGCCATCTGGTTTTTATCACCGCGCCTTCGCGCCTGCGTTGGGAAAGAGTACAAGGACGAACGGAAAAGGGGGATGATAAAGCCACTTTTGAAAAATTTCTGGAAATGGAAAACGCCGCTTCCGAGCGCCAAATCAAAGAGATCGGCGCCCGCGCGGATTTTAAAATTGATAATTCGGGCGATTGGGAAAATTTGCATAGCCAGCTTGAAAATTTAATCAGTGAATTAAAACTTCAATGAAAAATCTAAAATCGCAGGACCCCAAAATCTATCAGTTGGTTAAAAAAGAAATTGAACGGCAAAAGAATGTTTTGACGTTGATTCCTTCGGAAAATTACGCCAGCCCCGCGGTGTTGGCGGCCATGGGAACGCCGCTTTCCAATAAATATTCGGAAGGTTATCCTTTTAAGCGCTATTACGGCGGTAATGAATTTGTGGATGAAATTGAAAAGATCGCGATTGACCGCGCTAAAAAAATTTTCAAGGCCGAACATGCCAATGTCCAACCGCATTCCGGCTCCCAGGCCAA
>CAYIFS010000037.1:0-5761 GCA_964362775.1 uncultured Candidatus Saccharibacteria bacterium | reverse complement strand
TAGAGCGTTGCATTCACATTGCAAAGGCCGCTGGTTCGAGTCCAGCAACGCCCACAAGTATCTTGGAATAGTAGAAAAGACCGCAAGCTCGATATCTGTATTTATTTCTATCAGCAAATATTTAATACTATGATCTCATCGAATCAATTAAACCAATCTATTGATAGCCCTCAGCCCTTAAAAAATAAAACGTCATTTGTGGCTGTCGTTATCATCATAAGTATTTTGATAATTGGCGGGGGGGTGGCGGGGTATTTCGTTTTTAGTCGAAATCTATTAACATCAACCGTAATTCAAAAGCCATCCGAACAAGGTAAAATAACGCCAACGCCGACAGAAAAACCCGAAATTTCATTGAATAATTGGATAAAATATACCGATCCGCAAAATAGATTCAGCTTTTCTTACCCGCCAGCTTTTGGCACGCCGAGTCGGGGAACAAATGACGGTTTTGATGATAGGGTGGCGGCGGTCATGCTTTCGGAATTTTCTAGCGGAATACGAAATGGTCAGATTATTCTTGGGGGAGAAGTAGCTTTGACGAAAGGTTTTATTTTGGTAGATATGCAAGCGATTGGTGGATTATATGACTCAATGGCAATGGGGGTATTCCCTAAGGAATTAAGAAATAAGATTTTTTCTAATTTATCAGCGCTTACTATTACAAATTTTTGCGGAGAATTTGCCAAGGAACACCACATTGATATAAATAGTCCGGTTTTCTCTTCTCTGGACCAAGAAGAAAAAAATATGATTGTTGAAACGGATCGGATAAGAAATATTGACCCGAAGGTGATTCGTTGCGATGTAGATGGAGACACGATTACATTTCACAAAGAAGCGACGGCTGTATTCGGTTCGTTTAGCGGCCGTCAGAATATATACGGTGCAATTCGTTTTCTCGGTTCTCCATTTTCATCGTTTCAAATAGTTAGAGTCACAGCAGACGCACCCATACAAGAAATGTTAAATGACATAACTTCAGTGGTGAAGTCGTTCAAATAACCTTTAATAATTTAATTTAAAAATATGAATCTGGAAAAAATTTCCGCCGGGAAAAATGTTCCCGAAGAGATCAATGTTTTTATTGAAATTCCCCAGGGCTCGCAAGTCAAATACGAGCTAGACAAGGAATCCGAAGCGATTTTTGTGGACCGGTTCGTTTTTACGACCATGGCTTATCCTTTTAATTATGGCTTCGTGCCGCAAAGCCACGCCGATGACGGGGACGCGGTAGATGTTTTGGTGCTTTCCAGTTTTCCCGTGGTTCCCGGCGCGGTGATTCCTTCCCGGCCCATCGGACTTTTGGAAATGGAAGATGAAGCGGGGACGGATAATAAAATTCTGGCGGTGCCGACAAAAAAAGTTGACCCGTTTTTTGCCAAGATAGAAGATATCGCGGATTTGGATGACGCGGTGAAAAATAAGATAAAACATTTCTTTGAGCACTATAAAGAGCTTGAACCCGGGAAGTGGGTGAAAGTGAAAAATTTCTTAGGTAAAGAGAAGGCGCAAGAGGAAATCAAAAAATCGGTCTGACTCGCGAGGGACAAAAGGGGAAAGTGGATAATGGGTGGATAAGTAAGATAAAATTGTAAATTTATTCTAGGCGGATTTATTCAAAAAATGGCTTATTCAAGCCATTTTTTGTTATTTTAGCGAAAGATTTTTGGATTACTCTAAAATAGGCGGGAAAAAGTGGTTGACGGTGTTTCACGAGTGGAATATAATTTCTGTGAAGTGGGAAATTGTGGATAAGAGTGTTAATAACTAGTCGTTTCTGGGGATAACTCTCGGACTCGGTATTGCTTTTCAAAAGCGTAAAATTTCCCCCGGCGAGGGAAATTTTACTCGCCAATCCTCCTCCCTCTCCCCCGCAGCTGCGGGGGAACCGTGCCCGCTCGTCGGATTGAGCGTTTTGAGAAAGCAATACCTCGCCCTCGTAAATTCTAAATTCATAATTTTTGATTCTTGAATTTTCATGTTGATTGGTGAATATAAACACACGATTGATAATAAAAAGCGCCTGGCGATTCCGGCTAAACTCCGGAAAGAGATCAGCCGGGGCGCGGTGCTGACGCGCGGACTTGATAATTGTCTGGCTCTTTATCCTTTGGCTGAATGGGGAAAGTTGGCGGAAAAATTAAGTAAGCTTCCGACGGGCCAGGTTGAAGCGAGGGGATTGGCGCGGGTGATATTGTCGGGCGCTTCCACGGTGGAGATAGACGCGCTTGGCCGGATCTTGATGCCGGATTATTTGAAACAATACGCAAGTATAGAAAAAAATGTCGTGATTGCCGGCGTTTTCAATCATTTGGAAATTTGGGATGAAGCGAAGTGGGAAGCCTATAAACAAAAGACAGAAAAGGAAGTCGGCGATATGGCATCAAAACTTTCAGAACTGGGATTTTGATTCGCGGATTATTTTAAAAAACGTTAGTCGCCAAACCGGAGGCCGTCAAGCCATAAGTTTTCAAACTTGTGGCTTACGGTTTGGCGACTAACGTTTCCTCCATGGCGCATCTGCCGGTCCTTAAAAAAGAAATTTTTGACCTTTTGTCTTCTCGGGAAAATGAAAATTTTATTGACGCGACCGGCGGGGGCGGCGGCCATACCTTGGAAATTTTAAAAGCGAACGGGCCGCGAGGCCGGGTTTTGTGTCTTGACTTGGATGAGGCCGCGCTTTCGTGCGTGAAAGAAAAAATCGCGGCGGAAAAAGAGTTATATTTTGAAAGATTGGTTTTGGTTGAGGGTAACTTTGCCGATCTAAAAAAGATCGTCCAAGAAAACGATTTCAAGAATGTTTCGGGAATCTTGGCGGATCTGGGTCTATCGTCGGACCAGTTGGAAGAAAGCGGACGGGGATTTTCTTTCTTGAAAAACGAAAAATTGGATATGCGTTTTTCAAAGAAAAGCGAGTTGACGGCGGAGAAGATCGTTAATGAATGGCCGGAAGAAAGATTGGAAGAGATTCTAAAAAATTTCGGGGAAGAAAAATTCAGTCGGCCGATCTCAAAAGAAATTTGTCGCCATCGGCGATTGAAAAAAATAGAGACCACGAAAGACCTGGTTGAAATAATCGCCGAAGCTTTGCCTTTGAGATTCCGGCGCGGCCGTCTGCATTTTGCCACCAGGACCTTTCAGGCGCTTCGCTTGGCCGTGAACAATGAAATTGATAATTTGAAGAATTTTTTGCCGCAAGGCCTGGAAATTCTATCCAGCGGCGGGCGGCTGGCAGTCATTTCTTTTCATTCCTTGGAAGACAGGGTCGTTAAAAATTTTTTTAAAGAAGTGGCGCGTGACGCCCGGGCGGAAATTTTGACCAAAAAGCCCGTAGTGCCGACTTTTGAAGAAGTAAAAGAGAACCCGCGGGCGCGTAGCGCCAAACTTCGGGTAATTTTAAAAAAATGAGATCATTTCAGTCTTCAAAAAGAAAAAATGAGATTGATTTCCGGCAAGACGGCAATTTGCGTTTGAGCGCGGCCGTAATTTTCGGCCTGATTTTTTTAAGCGTTGTTTTTTTGGCCCAAATGAACGCGTTGGTTGATAAGAATTTTCAATTGCGTTCATTGCAAAAGTCCCTGGCTGAAAAGAAACAGATAAATCAGCAGGCGATGGTTTCTTTGACGAAGATCCGTTCCATCGGCTCGCTTGAAGAAATGGCCAAGAATCTGGATCTGGTGCCGCTGGATAAAATCCAATATTTGAAAAATACACCCGATCCCTTGGTCAGCTCAAGATAGCAAACGGGCTTTTCTTTCCTCCCAATGAAAAAGAATTCAGCAACCCTTCGAATTTTAATAGTTTTTATTTTGATTTTGGGCGCGGCCGGCGGTATCGCAACGCGCCTTTTTTCTATCCAGATTTTAAAACACGGTTTTTATCAGGCGTTAGCCAGTGATCAACAGGGTCTTTTGCAAAAACTAATGCCTCAAAGAGGAGAAATTTTTATTCAGGAAAAAGGAGGGATTTGGAACCCGCTTGCCGTCAACCGAGATTTTCAGACAGTTTTTTTAGTGCCGAGCGCCGTGGAAGATAAAAATGAGGTCGCTTCGCGTCTCGCGCCGATCCTCCAAACGGAAGAAGAAAAAATTTTGGAAAAATTAAAAGACCCGCAGGATCCTTATGAGCCTCTAAAATCAAAGCTGGATGATGAAACGGCCGAGAAAATAAAAAACTTGGATTTGGCCGGCGTGCGTTTTATTTCCGAAAGCTGGCGGTGGTATCCCCAGGGAACGCTGGCGGCGCACGTTTTGGGATTTTTGGGAATTAGAGACGATCAAAAAGTGGGGCAATACGGTTTGGAAAGTTTTTACGAAGAAGAGCTGGCTGGCCGGAGCGGATTTTTGAAATCAAAAAAAGACGCCCTGGGCCGGTGGTTGATGCTTTCCGATTTTAGTTCTGAACCCGCGCAAGACGGGGCGGATCTTTATTTGACGCTTGACCAAAATGTTCAGTATTTGACGGAACAGAAATTAAAAAACGTTTTGGAAAAATGGGGGGCGTCTTCCGGATGCGCGATCGTTCTGGATCCTAAAACCGGCGCGGTGCGGGCCATGGTCAGTTTCCCGAATTTCAATCCGAACGAATATAATAAGGTGAAAAGCGTGGAATTTTTTTCAAACAGCTGTATCCAGGAACTTTACGAGCCCGGTTCAGTTTTTAAACCCGTTGTCATGGCCGCCGGTCTTGATACGGGCAAAATTTCTCCTCAAACTACCTTTATTGATGAGGGTTTCGTGAAGATCGGCCCGCATGTAATCAAGAATGCTCAAGAAAAAATCTATGGCGAAAGCACCATGACGAAGGTTTTAGAAAAATCCATCAACATTGGCGTGATTTTCGTTCAACGCTTGATTGGGGGAAAGATTTTTGAGGATTACATCAAGGCTTTCGGTTTTGGTCAAAAATGCGAGGTTGATTTGGCTGGCGAAGCCGCGGGCAGTTTAAGGAACATTGAAGAAAATAAAGAAATTAATTTCGCTACCGCCGCGTTCGGCCAAGGAATTTCGGTCACGCCTCTTGAAATGGCCAACGCCATTGCCGCTATTGCCAACCAAGGCAAGCTTATGAGACCATATTTGGTGGAAAAGACAGTTCAGGGCGACGGCCAAGAGAAAATAACCGAACCTCAAGAAATAAGGCAAGTTGTTTCTTCCGAGACCGCGAATAAATTGACGGAAATGCTGGTAAGCACGGTGCGCAACGGCTACGATAAAATAAAAATTAAAAATTATTTCGTGGCCGGAAAAACCGGCACCGCCCAGATCCCGGATGAAAAAACCGGCAGATATAAAACGGATGAAACCATTCATTCATTCATCGGCTACGCGCCGGCTTATGACCCCAAATTTCTTATTTTTTTGAAAATGGATGAGCCCCGCGGCATTGAATTCGCTTCCGAATCGCTGTCGCCGGTATTTTCGGAATTGGCCCAATACCTTTTGAATTATTATGAGATTCCTCCGGAGGAATAAATCGCTTATTTTATGTTGAAAAACCTTTTAATCCATATTCTGCGAATTTTATCCCAAATAACGCTTTGGCGTTTTAAGCCGACGATCATCGGCGTCACCGGAAGCGTGGGAAAAACTTCAACAAAAGAGGCGATTTTTTGCGTTCTGAAAAATAAATTTGATGTCCGGCGGAACCAGAAAAACTACAATAACGAAATCGGCGTGCCTCTCACCATTTTAGGCGTGGAATCGGGCGTTTCTTCTCCTTTCAAATGGATGCGGGAAATTATTCTGGCGGTCTATAA
>CAYIFS010000036.1:1888-6029 GCA_964362775.1 uncultured Candidatus Saccharibacteria bacterium | reverse complement strand
TTTATTTATTGACAAAACGACGCCCAAAAACTACTATGACTTTGCACCTTAACAATCTCGTTCCGCAAATGCGGGACAAAACCGGAGAACCCCGCCGCGGCGGGGTGAGCCAAAAAATTTAAAAGGAGGCCCAAAATGGGAAACCTTTTAGAAATGGGAATTAGAAGTTTATCGCTCCCCGAAGCCACCTCCACGCTGGAATGCCTCTTCCACGAAGGAGCGACAACCGTTGATTTGGCTCGGATAAGGTCGGATCGCGCCCTGGCCAAAAGGATTGTCAAAGTTTTTCATTCTTCCAACCTCTTTGGCTACATCCATTATCTTGAGGCCAAAGAGATTATGCCTCCGAAAAATTTCTTCGGCCCCGAAGAATGGATTCGACATCTTTATATTGATCTGTCAGCGGATTGGCTGAAAAACTTCGTTGACTTTCCCTGGACAAAAGAGTTTCTAGAAAGCCCCTGTCCCTTCTTTCCCGCCAGAACCAAAAAAGAGACCCATTTTGCTTTTCTGGGAATTCAAGAATTGGGAGAAACCGACTCGAACTTTCGGTTCTGGCGTTCAACTTTTCCCGTAATCCTGCCGGAAAAAAGCGTTCGCATTCTTGAAATGGCCCCCGAACCCTACCACAAGATTCTTCTGCCCCGCTGGTTCCTAATCTTAAAATCGCCTATTCCAGATTCCCAAGGCAAGACCTTCTCGGAACAAATGGAAATGCTTCCACCCGGATATGAGGTTCCTTCGGTGGCCGCGGAGCTGGCGAAAAATCTGCTTCATTTTCGGCTCAACGGCAAACCACCCTCAATTTGGCCTGTGATGGGCCGGTGCGGCGAGACGGTGAATCCGCCAAAAACTATCTTTACCGATGATGGTCCGGCCTCCGTTCATCCAGCACTCTGGTGGAGAGAGGAGGAAGGAAAAAGATGGATAGAGGGCCAACTCGTTGATGATAAAGAGAGAAGCGAAGGATTCTTTCTTTCCGCCGCCGCCAAACTTCCTTCCAATCACCGCGAGTTTTAATTTCAAATCGTTCTTTTTTCACTCAATCAAACCCCGGCTCAACCGTCGGGGTTTTAATTTGCTTGTGTGAAAAAATATGGTATAGTAAGAAAAAAGAAATAAATTTATGGAAACCGTCTTCTCCGGCGTTCAGCCGTCGGGCGTTCTGCATTTAGGCAATTATTTGGGCGCGATAAAAAACTGGGTTCAGCTTCAGGAAAAATATCGCTGCGTTTTTTGCGTGGTGGATCTGCACGCGCTCACAGTGCCCCAGGACCCCGAAACCTTTTCCCAAAAAACGCTGGAAATCGCCAAAATATACCTCGCCGCCGGCCTTGAGGCGGAAAAATCCATTATTTTTATCCAATCGCACATTAAAGAACACGCCGAACTTTGCTGGATATTGAACACTATCGCCAAAATTCCCGAGCTTGAACGCATGACCCAATTCAAAGAAAAAGCGGAACAGCACAAAAAGGATTTGAATGTCGGATTGTTTGATTATCCGGTTTTGATGGCCGCCGATATTTTGCTTTATCAAACCGACCTCGTGCCAGTGGGCGAAGACCAGATTCAGCACGTGGAGCTGGCGCGGACGCTGGCCGAAAGATTCAATAAAAAATTCGGCGAGACTTTCATCGTGCCCAAGGCCCTGGTCAAAAAAGAAGGGGCGCGGATTATGGGCTTGGACGACCCGACAAAAAAGATGTCCAAAAGCGCGCCGAGCCCCCAAAACTATATCGCCCTGACGGATTCGCCTGATACTATTCAAGAAAAGATCAAAAAGGCGATGACGGATTCAGGCAAAGAAATTAAATTTGACCCGGCCGCCAAACCAGCCATTTCCAATTTACTGGAAATTTATTCTTTATGTTCGGGCCAACCGATCAACGCTCTGGAAAACAAATATGCTGACGCCGAAAGCTACGCGGAATTTAAAAACGACTTAGCCGAAGCAATAATCAAATTTTTCTCTCCATTTCAGCAAAAATTCCAAGACCTTGACAAAAATAATAAGTATGTGGTAGACTTATTAAATCAGGGTTCGCGGAAAGCGCGAGCGATCGCCAGCCAAACCATAGCCGAAGTCAAATCGAAAATCGGCTTAATTTAAAACAGATCTTTTTCAATTGAATAAAGGAGTGCTGAAATGGGAAGTATCATTTTTAAACGCGTCGCGATAGTGGGAAAAGACATCGCGCAAGCAAGAATTTTTTTTCCGACCCTTAAGCTATTCCGCAAAAAGGGGTTTGGAGCGGTCATGACAGGCGCCAATAATTTTTCCGAAGTTTTCAGATTTTTCGAAGCGCAAAAGCCGGCTTTTATCTTTTTTCATCAAGATGTAAAAGATAAAAACCCCGATGCGTTTGATCTTTTGAAAAAGGCGCTTGATCCTTTACTCCCCACCGCAAAGATATTTGAATTCAAAACGGAACTAGAATTAAGGGTTTTAGTTCTAGAACAAACCGGAATACTGGAGGCAAGTAATGGAATTCAAAAAAGCTAAAAAGGTCATCGCTTTGATAGCCGGAGGAATAATTATTCTTATCCCTGTAATTCTTTTTCTGATTTCTCTGGCAAAGAGAGCGCCGGGAGAAGGAGAAATCACTTGGGTGGGATAAAATTGTTCCTTCCGCTGTTCCTTTTTTTCTAAATACCAAAAGAGGCCAACTCATCGGCCTCTTTTTCATTTTTCTGTTTTCTCTAATTTTTCCCCAGTTAATTACTTCAATACTGCGCAGTATTGAAGTAATTAACTGCTTTCCTGAATAAAAGAGCGGAGTTCCGCGATTTTTTCTTCTAAAATCTCCGGATTTTTGGCTTCCAGATTCAATCGCACCAATGGTTCGGTATTTGATTCGCGAAGATTAAACCACCAATCCGGAAATTCCACGGAAAGACCATCAATCTTTTTTATTTGGCCGCCGCGCTCGGCGCGGTCGCGGCCAAGCTCAGCTTGGCCTTCCGCATATTTCTTTTCTATTTTTCCCAAAATTCCGGCCGGATCAGAAACTTCAAAATTGATCTCGCCCGAAACAAAATATTTTTTTAACGGCGCCGCTATCTCGGAAAACGGTTTTTTTGTTTCGCTTAGAATCTCCAAAATTTTCAGCATCGCCAAAAGAGCATTATCCATAAAACCCGTTTCTTTGAAAAAATAATGTCCGGAGAGTTCACCGCCCAAATCAATATTTTCTTTTCTCATCCGCTCCTTGATGTTTGAATGGCCCGCGCGGCCCAGCACCGGCTCGCCGCCGTTCTGTTTGATGAACTCGGGCACAACGCGGCTGGAACGCACTTCATAGAATATTTTACCGGGTTTTTTCTTGAGCATCTCCCCGGCCACGATCGCCAGAATAAAATCGCCGCGAACCGCCTCTCCTTTTTCATCCACGAAGATCACTCGGTCGCCGTCGCCGTCAAACGCCACGCCCAAATCCGCTTTTTGCGCCAAAACTTTTTCTTTCAAAATTGCCAAATTTTCTTCTTTAAGGGGATCGGGCTGATGTCCCGGAAAATCGCCGTTTGGCTCGACAAATAAAAGTTCCACTTGGCCGGGAATCTCCTTCGCCAAAGCCGAAATTTCCGGCCCCATGGAGCCGTTTGAACAATCAACCACAATTTTTAAGGGTTCTAATTTTTTCAGATCAACCGATTTTTTTATGAAATTCAGATATTTTTCCAAAAGGTTTTGGCGCGAAAGACGCCCTAAGCTAAGTTCAACAAAATCTTTCTCTTCTTCTTTTTCCATCAATCCTTTAATTTCAGAAAGGCCGCTTTCGCCCGCGATGGGCCTGGCCCCAAAACGACAGAGCTTAAAACCATTTTGGTCCGACGGGTTATGAGAAGCCGTCACCATCACCCCGCCGGCCGCCCCTTCGGAAATTACCGCGAAAGACAATAAAGGCGCGCTAACGAGCCCCAAATCCACTACGTCAAAAGAATGGTTTAACAATCCCTCGGCCAGATTATCCGCCAGGGCAAAAGAGGAATTTCTTGAATCGCGCCCGACCATTATCTGCCGGTTGCCCGCTTCTTGTTTTAATTCCAAAAACCGCCCCAGGGCCAAACCGAACTCATAGGCCGTTTCTTCGTTAATCTCTTCGGGATATTTTCCCCGAACGTCGTAGGCGTGGAAAAT
>CAYIFS010000036.1:0-1788 GCA_964362775.1 uncultured Candidatus Saccharibacteria bacterium | reverse complement strand
ATTCCCGCCGCCATCCAATTTATTGATATCGCGGGCCTGGTTGAGGGCGCGAGCAAGGGCGAGGGACTCGGCAATCAATTTTTATCCAATATCCGCGAAAGCGACGCCATTTTACACGTGGTTCGCGTTTTTGAAGACGAGAAGATCATTCATGTCGGCCACGCGCCCGAGCCCAAAAAAGACATTGAGATCATTAGCTATGAGCTGATATTCAAAGATCTGGAAACACTTTCAAAACATACTCCCAAGGTGGAAAAAGAAGTTAAAGCCGGGAAAAAGGAAGCTTCAATTGAAATTGAAATGTTGAAAAAATTGACCGCTCTTCTTGAAAAAGGAGAACCGGCCAAAGACTTGAAGCTGAAAGAGAATGAGATTCCTTTTTTTAAGAATCTGAATCTTTTAAGCGCCAAACCCGTTCTTTATCTTCTGAACTGCTCCTCGGATAAAAGAATTCTTGAAAATCCCCGCGAAATCCAGCCAACGCTGGAAGTGGATGTTAAGCTTGAAAATGAGCTTTCCGAGCTTAACCAGGGCGAAGCCGAAGAGATGAAGAAGGCCCTGCCTCACCCCAAAAACAGCCTTGACGATTTGATTTCCGCTTGCTATGCTCTACTTAAGCTGGAAACTTTCTTTACCACCGGCCAGGACGAAACTCGCGCCTGGACCGTTGAAAAAGGCACCAAAGCCCCCCAAGCCGCCGGCAAAATTCACTCTGATTTTGAAAAAGGATTTATCCGGGCGGATGTTATTTTTTGGGAAGACCTTTTGAAAAACGGGTCCTGGAATCGCGCCAAGGAACTGGGCATTTTAAAGACCGAGGGCAAAGAGTATGTCGTGAAAGACGGCGACGTGATGATCTTTAAATTTAATTAATTTTAATTTAATCATGTACGAATTGACCTATATTGTCAGTCCAATCCTGGATGAAAGAAGTGTTAATGAAACGGTCGCCGCGGTGCGCGGTTTTATCAATGACCAAAAAGCGGAAATAAAAAGGGAGCAGGTCGGCGAAAAAAGAAAGCTCGCCTATCCAATCCAAAAACAAACCTTCGGCTATTACGTCACGCTGGAATTTAAAATGGAATCGGAAAAAATAGCGGAAGTGGAAAATTATCTCAAACATCAAAATGATATTTTGCGCTCGCTTCTTCTTTCGCTTGATGAAACGAAACTCCATCAAGCGCCGAAAAAAGCGAGGATTCAAAAAACCGAGTCGGCCGCCTCGGTCAAGAGCTCACCCAAAACCGAAAAAATAAAAATAGAGGAATTAGATAAAAAATTAGAAGAGCTTTTAAAAGACTAAAAATATGAACTTCAATCGCGCCATCGTTTTGGGAAATTTAACTCGGGACCCCGAATCCCGCACCTTGCCTTCCGGGCAAACGGTGGTGAATTTTTCCATCGCCACCAACCGCGTTTATACCGACAAAAGCGGAGCGAAACAACAAACCGCCGAGTTTCACAATGTGGTCGCCTTCGGAAAACTGGCCGACATTTGCGGCCGTTATCTTGGCAAAGGGAAAATGGTTCTGATAGAAGGTCGGCTCCAAACCCGTTCTTGGCAGGGCCAGGACGGCCTTAAAAGATACCGCACCGAAATTGTGGCCGAGAATATGCAGCTTGGGCCGCGGGGCGGCGGAGGACCGGACAGCGGCGCGCCGATTTCCCAAAATAATCCCATGGGCGGAACCATAGCCGCCGAAGAAATCCCGGTTATTGAGACAGATGAAAACCTGAATTTTGAAGATGAGAATGAAGGCATAAACGTTAAAGAAATTCCTTTCTAAA
>CAYIFS010000035.1:3546-6407 GCA_964362775.1 uncultured Candidatus Saccharibacteria bacterium | reverse complement strand
TCTTGTTCCCGAACAATTGCTGCATTTGGCAATAAATTAAAAATCGAAAAACCGCATAAAACTATCCTTGAAAATTATCTAAGTTAGGACATTCAATAGGTTCTTGCGATTTAATTTCTTTAAACGAATTATCGCCGAAATTAAATTCATATTCCTTAATATCACTCAAGCACTGTGCGCCATCTTTAAATTCTCGGAATATCGGTGGTCCGACTAAATTCAGAATCTCAAAAGGTCCCGACCTATCTTCCCATACGCGTCCGCCACCTTCAAAAAATTTAATCTTGATTAGATGCCCATCCCTCGGAAGATAAAAAGTGCTGGGAAGGTATTTTCCTTCTTCGCGTTCAATCCAAAAAATATGACTACCCGCTTGAAAATATATCCAAGCCGCGTTTGAAAAATAACCGCTTAAAATTTCTCTAAATTCTCCAGTATCATTCCAATAGATAAATTCGGTGTAAGGATTCATATCTTTATCGCGTAAATCCCGCACTATAATTTTTTTTATACCTTCATATCTTTCATTAAAAATGATATTTTCACCGGTAGCTTTTAATTTTAAATTCTCTAAATTATTTTCTACCTTAGAAAAATATTCAGCTCTAATTGGCAAACTATCAAAATCGAAAAAAACTGAGGCCAATATTTTATTTTCTATATGCAATGATCCTCCCCAAAAGCCCAATAATCCGATTATAATAATACTTGGCAACCAAATAATTTTGAACCAATCACGCGTTTTAATGTTTTCTAAAACACTTCTAACGAATTTTCTCGCTTCGTTGCCATAAGGCAGTTTTTCATAATTAATTTTATCCACACCAATAACATAATCCCGTCCGCTGTGCCAGGCAACCAATCTTTTTTCTAAAACATTGCCGCGGCCGCCTACATTATTTTCTATCCATTTGTAATATCTAACGCCACCTTCAATGTTTTGATAAAAATCGTATCTGTCAGACACGCCCTCCTGAATTGCCGCCTTTAAACCAAGCTGAAAAACTCCCAGGTGGCCCCTTTTAGAACACGCATACGGTTTAAAATGCGACTCCACGCCTGCAATAGATAACATAACGTTAGCATCGGCATCGTATTGCCAGCATTTTTCTTTTACCAAATCAATGATTTTTTCTCTTTCCTGCCCCTCAATTTCCACAAATGACGACAAGATAAATCCTCTTTTATCCTGATAAATAACTTCATGCCAAACTTCTGAATAATTTTCGTAATAATCACTGATAATTCTTTCTTCCAAAATCTCGACTTCATCACCATCTTTGAGCTGAACTAATATCTGACTATTTTTTAAGCGTGGTGCTGATCTCAAATTAGCCAAATCAGAGATTATTATGTCTTCGTAAATCCGCACCTTTCCTACTTTAAATTTTAACGATTGGCCTTGGATTGCAAAACTGATAGATTCTATCGTCGGCTGACCCTGCCCGCGAAATTCTAAAGAATGAACACCGCTTTCCAAACTATATGGCGCCCGATACTCTTTCAAAGCGCCCAGCAATTCTTGCCCGTACCAAAACCATTTTGCATACCTTTTGTATTTAGGGTTTGATTGAATTTTACCATCAATTTTTAATTCTAATTTGTCATTCTTTTCGGCTCTTGATTTAACTGTTAAATCAAGAGCCGCTAAATTTTTAATTATCACGTCTCTAAAACCGCTAAATCTTCCGAAGTCGGACTTCGGAAGATTTAACTCTCCGCCGTCAGAAGTACCCGCTTTATAAATTTCAATTTTCTCCAAAAATGGCTGACCGCCAGCCCAAAATTTAATAGTATGCAAACCTTTTCTCAAAGGCAAGATAATGAAAACTTCCTTGGTTTTGTTTTTCAATTCGTTGCCGTTCCAAGAACCGACACCGGAGAATTCCCGTTTTTTCCCTCTAATTTCCGCAAATAAATAATCGTCTACTTGTAATGCCAAGTCATCATCACTAAACAATCGTCTAAAGTTCTGTAGCCAATTTTTGCAGCGCGCGGAAAAAAGAATCAAGTAAACGCCATCCGCATCGATGTTAAAATCATATTTTTCTTGATCCTTTATAATTCTGTTAAAATTCTCTACTTGAATTTTTTGTAACATAATAATGCGCAATTTTCCGAAGTCGGACTTCAGAAAACTTCAGAAAAATTCGATTTATATATATTTTTCAATTTTTACCAAATTTATTTCTTTTAACCACCGTTTAACCTCTTTTTTATATTGACTAGGCGAACCTAAAACCTTCGTCAAAAAATCCTTATTTATTACAGAAGGGAAATTTTTATTACCAATATAATCGAGAAAACTTGACCACTTATAACTTTCTAAAAACTCCATGGCTTTTTCTAAATTTTTTGTGACATCATTCTGCCATTCTACTGATCCTATGCCTAATGGGTTTAAGTGTATATAATTTGGTAAATGGAAAAAGTATGCCTGACGATCTAATCTAACTAATTTATATTTCCCCTGAAATAGAGAACCAACTCTCTCATATTTCTGATTAAAATAATTAGTATACCCGGTTCCTATTTTACGCATAAACTCAGTGATACCGCCTTCAACATATTGCCTCAACATTAAATGAAAATGATTTGGCATTAAACAAAAAGCGTAAATTTCTACCAATAATTCTCTTTTCCTGTTTGTCTTCCGAAGTCCAACTTCGAAAGATTTATTCTTTAAATAATAAGAATTCTCGGCTGGAAAAATATTATTAAATTCATGCAAATCATGAATAAAACGCAAATAATCTTTGCCATTAATAAAAACATCCCTTTTTTCTACGCCGCGATTATATACATGATAAATTTCATTATTTGCCGGTTTTACTCTTTGCATATTTCAATCTTCCGAAGTC
>CAYIFS010000035.1:0-3446 GCA_964362775.1 uncultured Candidatus Saccharibacteria bacterium | reverse complement strand
TCAATCTTCCGAAGTCCGACTTCGGAAGATTTCTACCCTTACCTTTTCCCATTTCCCCCATTCTCCTTTTTTAAGTAGCCCGTTCTTGGCGCCGACTTGCTGGACGCAAGAAGTGGCGTTGGCCGTGCCAAGCTGGATCGCTTCTTCAACGCTTTGCCCTTGCGCGATTGCCGCGACGAAACCCGAACCGAAAGCGTCGCCCGAACCGGTCCGGTCAATATAACCGGACTTCGGGATTCCGGCCCGATAAACATTTTGACCATCTGACACCGCCACGCCTTCCGACCCCTTGCTCATCACGGCCAGACCCGGCACCAATTCGTCAAATTTTTTGAATAACATGCTTTCTTCCTTGAAATCAACGCCGGCAATAAGATTCGCTTCTTCCTGATTGACGATCAAAATATCTATTTTATCCAAACATTTTTTCAAAATTTCCAGGTTAGCCGTCAGTTGCGTTTTGCCGGGATTCACCGCCAGTTTGATTTTACGCTCCGTGGCGAAATTTATAAGCGGTTCAAAAACTTTGGCTGAATCGCCCGAAAGCCCCGAAATATAGAACCATTTCGTTTTTTTAATTTTGCCCCAGTCAATATCTTCCTGGGATAGAAGGTGCGAAGCGCCTTCATAGACCAGGATCGTGCGCTCGCGGCCCGAAGAAAGAATAACGGAAAAAGGCGTTTTGGCTCCTTTTCTCTTTTTGACAAGATCCGTTTTGACCCCAAAATTTTTCAATTCTCCGACTATTTCTTCGCCGCTCGCGTCGTCCCCCACGAGCCCCGCGTACACGGTTTTCAACCCCTGCAGCGCAAAAGTCGCCGCCGAGTTCGTTCCGCCGCCGCCCGTGGCGAAAATCAAATCATCCAAATAAACCTTGGATCCGGCGCTCAAAGCCAAGGCCTTGCCGGACACAAAATCGGCGCAATCAATGATCTTAAAATCCTTGCTTCTTAAAAACAGATCTCGCGTGGCCGAACCGAAAGTGATGATATCAAATTTGGAAAACATAGTTTTTTCTGTCATTCTGGCGAAAGCCAGAATCCAGATAATTATAGTTCGCTGTATAAATCTCTCCACCCAGGATTATTCTTTTCAATTAAATTTAATTTCCACTTTCTCTTCCAATTCTTCAAATCTTTTTCTCTTTTTATGGCGCTTTCCACACTGGAAGTTCGTTCATAATAAACTAACATATGGACTTTATATTTTTTAGTAAATCCTTCTATAATATCATTCTTGTGTTGATATATCCTTTTTATTAAGTCTGAACTTACACCAATATATAAAGTACCGTTTCTTTTGCTGGCTAAAATATAAACATAGTAATTTTTCTGATTCATTCTGGATTCCGGGTCAAGCCCGGAATGACACTATTCAATCGCTTTTAATATCTGTTTTTTGATCCCTTCCGGATCAAACTCCGCCAATTTGTAAACTTCCGCCGGCGGACCGGACTTAAGAAATTTATCAATTTCAAGCGTTCGCTTTTCATAATCAGCCGGCAAAATGAACGGGTCAAGAAATCCCGACCAGCCATTGTGAATCGTGATAACATTTTTTCGGTCTTCGTCCGAAAAAATTTCATTGGCTCTCTCCGGATCATTGCGCCGCAATTCCACGAAAAGTTCCGGCGAGGTCACCGCCACGATCTTAATATCCGCTTCTTTTTCAAGGTCGGGCAAAATTTCCAAAATATTGGCCATGACTTGTCCCGCGCAAACCGCCAAAACGACTTTCTTTTTCCCGTTTTCTGAAAATGGTTTAAAAACATAAGCACCGTTTACCGCTGACCGCGCTTCGGGAACTTTATAATCGCCGTACGCTCCCGCCCCGCGCTTAAAAACCGGCGTATTTGGACGCATCACCGAAAAAGCCACCGGTTCTTGCTTGGCCAAAGCGAAAAAAAGCATCTCCACGGCTTCGTTGGCATCCAAGGGCTTATAAACTTTAATGCCGGGATAAGCGTCAAAAAGCGCCATCCAAAAAAGTCCCTGGTGGGTCGGGCCGTCTTCGCCGGTTTCCGGACCGTCATGCGCCGCCAGCATTATAAAAAATCCGTTGATCGCGGGATTGACCGCGTTATTGATTAGAGCCATGCGCACCGCGTTGCCCATCATGGAAGTGAACACGCCATAAGTTGAAAAAACACTCATGGCCTTAAACCCGCCGGGTAAAATATCCTGCGTAAGCGTTGCTGACATCATCGCCATATTAGGTTCGGCAATGCCGAAACGAAATCCCCGGCCCAACGGATTTTTAGCGTTGACTAGGCCGTAAACATTTTCCGCGGCCGCGGTCAAAGTTGATTTAGCCAGATCATCGGAACCTAAATAAAAAAACGCGCTCTGCCCCATCAGCCACTTAAAAAAAGCTTCGGTCGCTTTTCTGATCGCCGTATTTTCACCTTCTTTAAAAACCAATTCCGGCGGCAAAACTTTCGGCCGCTTAATGGAACGATAATCAATCAGAGGCCGGCTTGCCAGCGCGGTTTTCATTTTTTCCAAAAGTTCCGCCTCCGGCTTGATCATTTTTTTATTAACCTCCAAGCGTTCCAAAATATAAGCGATTTCGTCGCGAGTAAGGCTGGATAAAACCACTTTAATATCTTCACTCACTTCCCCCTCAACGCCCGGGATATCAAAACCCAGTTTTTTCATTATTTCAACATATTCCTGATGCGACGCCGGCGTGCCGTGAGAATCGGCCGTGCCTTCCAATTTTCCGTATTCTTTTCCTTTGATAGTATGGCAGACAATCGCAGTCGGTCGGCCATTACCTCCGCCAGAGGCGGATCCGCCCTGGGCGGAAAATCCCAGCCGCGCTTTTTTGTAAGCCGTGGCTAATTCCAAAGCATTATGACCGTCAACTTCTATGACATTCCAGCCAAGGCCGAACCAATGATTCAAATAGGGCGTTGGGATGACTTCGGTGATCGGCCCGTCAATGCCAAAACCGTTCCAATCCAGCGAAACGATAATATTATCGCCGCCCATGGAAACAATGGTATTGCGCGCTTCATAACTGATCCCTTCTTCGGTTTCGGCGTCCCCTGCCAAAACGAAAACTTTTCCATCCAGCCCGTTGGTTTTTTGAAGCATGGCCAGAGCCAGCGCGCAGGAAAAGCCGTGCCCGGAAGAACCGGTGGAAGCGTCGGCCAAAGGATATTTTGATTCCACGTGACCGCTTGGTCCGTCGCATCTTCTGAATTTTTCCAAACAAACCGGCAAATCAAAACCCAAAGTTTCTTTATCGGCTTTGGTTCCTCCTTGTTCAATCGCGTTATAAATTAGAGCTAAAACCGCGTGATGCAGAGGCGTGCAATGCCCGGCCGACCAAACAAAGCGGTCCCGCCCCGGATGCTTTGGCGTCATCGGATCAAAAGCCAAAACGCCGGAAAAAAGCAAAGTTAAAAGTTGCTCCACCTTGGAAGATGAGCCGCCCGGATG
>CAYIFS010000034.1:5314-6546 GCA_964362775.1 uncultured Candidatus Saccharibacteria bacterium | reverse complement strand
GGGAATCCACCCCGCAGTTGCGGGGCGGGTCACCCGCCTCGACTCGCACGCTCGTCGGGCGAGGCGGGAGCCCGGGATGACAAATTTCTCTAATGATCTAATTTTTTCCGAACTTTTCGCCTGCAAAAAATGCGGTCTGTCTTTGCCGGAGATAGAACCGCGACTTTTTTCTTTTAACAGTCCTTTTGGCGCCTGCCTCGAATGCCAAGGGCTTGGTTCAAAATTGGAAATTGACGAAAAACTGGTTATTCCGAATCCCCGGTTGACCCTGGCCGAAGGCGCGATCCGTCCTTGGGCCGCGGCTTCGCATCGTTTGGGCCGTCAGGGATATTATTGGTGGCAATTGAGCAAGATTGCGGAAGAAACCGGTTTTTCCATGAATACGCCGGTGGAAAAATTGTCGGGAGAAATTCTGGATCTGATTTTGCGCGGAAGTGTGGGTTTTGAGGGCGTGGTCACGAACCTTGAACGCCGTTGGCGCGAAACCGAATCGGATTTTTCGCGGGCCGAAATTGAAAAATACATGGTGGTGCGGCAATGCCCGGAGTGCCTGGGCGGGCGCTTGAAAAAAGAAGCGTTGGCCGTTAAATTTTCCGGCCTTGATATTTCGCAAGTCTCAAAAAAGAGCGTTTTGGGAATCAAGGATTTTTTTCAAAATCTCAAATTGACCAAAACCGAAGAAGAAATTTCTCGGCATATTTTGAAAGAGATTTCGCGCCGTCTGCAGTTTTTAATTGACGTGGGGCTGGATTATTTGGCCCTGGAACGAAGCGCGATTACACTTTCGGGCGGAGAAGCGCAAAGGATCAGGCTGGCCACCCAAATCGGTTCGGGGCTTTCGGGCGTGATCTATATTTTGGATGAACCTTCCATCGGTTTGCACCAGCGGGATTTGGGAAAATTAATTGATACCTTGAAAGAATTGCGGGATTTGGGCAACACAGTGGTGGTGGTGGAACACGACGAGCAAACCATGCGGGCGGCGGATTTTGTCGTTGATGTGGGGCCGGGCGCGGGAAAGCAGGGCGGAAAAATAATTTTTCAGGGAACGCCGACTCAATTATTAAAAGCCGATACTTTGACGGGGGAATATTTGTCGGGGAGAAGGTCTGTTATTTCGGAGTCTCATGCGTCATTCCCGTCCCGCATCTGTCATTCCCGCGAAAGCGGGAATCCAGGGCGAGATAAACCCCGTATAGCTCCCCCAAAAGGGGTGATTATACGGGGTAAAC
>CAYIFS010000034.1:0-5214 GCA_964362775.1 uncultured Candidatus Saccharibacteria bacterium | reverse complement strand
GGGCGAGATAAACCCCGTATAGCTCCCCCAAAAGGGGTGATTATACGGGGTAAACTCCATCGGGAATTCAGCATTTCTGAACCTGGATCCCGGGTCAAGCCCGGGATGACAGAGGGGGAGGGAAAAGAAAGACAATTTCTTCAAATCCTTGGCGCTTCGGAACACAATCTGAAAAATATTGACGTTAAAATTCCACTCGGAAAATTTTCCGCGGTGACCGGCGTTTCGGGTTCCGGGAAAAGCTCTCTCATTAATGATATTTTGGGTGTGGCGCTCGCCCGCGATTTTCACGGAGCGCACCAAGAGCCCGGCCAACATAAAGAGATCCGCGGCGCGGAAAACTTGGATAAAGTGATTATTATAGACCAATCTCCCATCGGCCGCACGCCCCGTTCCAATCCCGCCACCTATACCGGCGCCTTCACTCTCGTGCGCGATATTTTTTCCAAAACTCAAGAAGCGCGCGCGCGGGGTTATAACCAAGGCCGGTTCAGTTTTAATGTTAAAGGCGGGCGGTGCGAAGCTTGCGAAGGCGACGGCGTGAAAAAGATTGAAATGTATTTTTTGCCGGATGTTTATGTAGAGTGCGAAGAATGCCACGGAAAGCGGTATAATAAAGAAGCGTTGGAAATTGAATATAAAGGTAAAAACATCGCCGATGTTTTGGAAATGAGTGTTGATGAAGCGCATTATTTTTTTAAAAATATTTCGGGCTTGGAAACAAAACTCGGGACGCTCAAAGAAGTGGGACTCGGCTATATGAAACTGGGCCAGTCGGCGACCACGCTTTCGGGCGGAGAAGCGCAAAGAATAAAATTGGCCGCCGAACTGGCGCGGCGCGACACCGGCCGGACTTTATATATTTTGGACGAACCGACCACCGGCTTACATTTTGACGACATTAAAAAATTATTGAACGTTCTCCATAAACTCGTTTTGCGCGGCAATACGGTTTTGGTGATAGAGCATAATTTGGATGTTATCCGGAGCGCGGATTGGATTTGCGACTTGGGACCGGAAGGCGGGGATAAAGGCGGGTATTTGATCTACGAGGGATCAATAGAAGGTATTTTAAAAAATAAAAAAAGTTGGACGGGTAAATATCTAAACGAGCAAATAAATAAGTGAAAAAATTTTCCGGAGCATTTTTTTCTTTGGCTTTGACCGGAACCAACGCGTTCTTGGTCTATTTTCTTTTGGGGCTCGGCATGATCCTTGAAGGCGAAATATTTTTGATGGTGGCCGGGTCTTTGGTGCAACTAAGGATCTTGGAATTGAAATGGGTTCTGGCGGCGGTTTTCTCGGGCGCGTTGATCGGTGATTTTTTCTGGTATTGGATCGGCCGAAGATACGGCGCCGGACTAAGCTTTTTTGGCCGCTTCGGGCGCGGCTCGATTTAATTTCAAAAAATTCGTTATTTACCAAATTCCCACGACCGCCGTCTGGGTGACTATTTTCGTTTAGTTTCTATTTTATAGTCGGCGTCGCCGCTATATTGATATTGGAGAGAATATTGGGTTGGAATATTTTCAAAAGAATTATTGGAAACGGCGAGGAAAAATAAAGAGGACTTGACCCCTCACCTATGAAGAAATGCGAGCCTTGCTCGCGAATAAATATAAGATAATAAGTTGTGGCTTATTAAAAAATCAAAAGGGATTGCTACAAATAATTTTTAAAAAAGTTTCTTCATAGGTGAGGGGCTTGACGAAAGTATTTTTAAGGATTAAGATTAGCAATCTAGGAGAAAGAGTGCTAAAAAAGCACAAAACATATAATATAAAACCTAAATTTATGAAAATTAGACCATTGGCAGACCGCGTTTTGATTGAGCCTATTTCGGCCGAAGAGGTCAAAAAATTCGGCAAGGTCAGTTTGGTGATGCCGCAGACCGCGGACAAAGAACGGCCCGAACAAGGCCGAGTGGTGGCGATTGGCCCGGGAAAAATGGATAAACACGGAAAACGCCTGCCGATGTCCGTCAAAAAAGGCGACACCGTGCTTTTCACTAAATACGGCCCGAATGAAATTAAAATTGACGGCAAAGAATATTTAATCGCGAAAGAAGAAGATATCTTGGCCATTTTGGAATAAAATTGTTTTTTCTGTCATTCCCGCCCGCTCCGACTCGGAGACGAGGCGAGCGAAAGCGGGAATCAAGGTTCAGAATTAATCTGGATCCCGGGTCAAGCCCGGGATGACAATAAAGTTTAATCAATTTTATATTTTTAATTGTCATTTTTCATTTTGAGATTTAAATTTTAAATTTACTACTATGGCAAAACAAATTTTATTCAATGAAGAAGCGCGCCAGCTTTTAAAGCGGGGCGTGGATAAATTGGCGGATACCGTCAAAATGACGCTCGGTCCCAAAGGCCGGAATGTGGTTTTGGACAAGGGATTTGGCGCGCCGCATATCACCAATGACGGCGTCACCATCGCCAAAGAAATAGAACTGGAAAACAAGTTTGAAAATATCGGGGCGGAAATTATCAAAGAGGTGGCCATTAAAACCAATGATGTGGCTGGCGACGGCACCACCACGGCTACGGTTTTGGCGCAGGCCATAATCGCCGAGGGTTTGAAAAATGTGGCGGCCGGCGCGAACCCTTTGGCCTTGAAACAAGGTTTGGAAAAAGGCGCTTTGGCCGTCGTGGCCGCGCTCAAAAAACTTTCCAAGCAAATAAAAAGCCCGGCGGAAATTGAACAAGTGGCGACCATTTCCGCGCAAGATCCGGAGATCGGCAAAATGCTGTCCGACATCATGAGCACGCTTGGCAAGGATTCGGTCATTACCGTGGAAGAATCCCAGACTTTCGGTTTGGAAAAAGAAGTGGTGGAAGGCATGCAATTTGATAAGGGCTATGTCTCTCCATATATGATCACGAATGCCGAACGCATGGAAGCAACCTATGAAGATCCGTTCATTTTGATTACCGACAAAAAAATCTCTTCGCTTCAAGAAATCATTCCGATAATTGAAAAAGTGGCCAAGGCCGGCAAAAAAGAGATGGTTATTATCGCTGACGATATTGAAGGCGACGCTTTAACCACCCTGGTTTTAAATAAACTTCGCGGCACTTTCAATACTTTGGCCGTGAAAGCGCCCGGATTTGGCGACCGGCGGAAAGAAATGTTGCAGGACATCGCGATGCTTTGCGGGGGCCAGGTGATTTCCGACGAAGTCGGTTTAAAATTGGAAAACGCGGAGATTAAAATGCTTGGCCGAGCCAGAAAAATCATTTCCACCAAAGAAAACACCACTATTATTGAAGGCAAGGGCAAAAAGTCGGATATTGAAGAAAGAGTCAACCAGATCAAAAAACAGATAGCGACGACCGATTCTTCTTTTGACAAAGAAAAATTACAAGAAAGATTGGCCAAACTTTCCGGCGGCGTCGCCGTGATTAAAGTCGGCGCGGCCACGGAAGTGGAAATGAAAGCCAAGAAAGATAAAATTGAGGACGCGTTGAATGCCACCAAGGCCGCGGTGGAAGAAGGAATCGTGGCGGGCGGTGGCGTGGCGCTGGTGCGGACGCTGAAAGCGTTGGACGAAGTAAAAGCTAAAGATGATGAAAAGATCGGCATTGCGATTTTGCGGCGCGCTTTGGAAGAACCTTTGCGCCAAATTGCCAAAAACGCGGGCCAGGACGGCGCGGTCATCGCGGCGGAAGTAAAAAAAGGCGAAGGGGGATTCGGCTATAATGCCGCCGAAGATAAATATGAAGATTTGATCAAGGCTGGCATTATTGACCCGACTAAAGTCGTGCGTTCCGCTTTGCAAAACGCGGTCTCGGCGGCCTCAATGCTACTCACCACCGAAGCGGTAGTGACGGATCTGCCGGAAAAGAAAGAAAGAAATCAAATGCCTCAAATGGGCGGAGGAATGGACTACTAAAATAGTTTACAGTTTAAAGTTAGAAGTGAAAAGTTGGCGGAAACCAAAAAACGCTCCAAGAGGGCGTTTTTTGGTTTAGATTCCCTCTCTTAAGATAAGAGAGGGTTAGGGTGAGTTATGAATTGGATTCTAACCCCCTCTAACTCCCCCTTACTCTAAGGGGGAGAAAATCCTTGACAAACGCATCTAGAAGTGATACTATAAAAAATAGTCAAAATCAGGTGAATTATTCAGGGAAAAGGCCAGTTTTTTAACAATCACTCAAAAAGAAAGGTGGCGGATAATGGAGCGTCAAAAAAGAAGGTTTATTCAAGGTGGAATTACAATATTTGTTGTAGTAATTTTCGTGTCTATTCTTCTGAAGGCGATTCCTGACTCTTCCAATCGCGAAAACGCTCCGACCAACCCGGCCAAAACGGACCTGATTTCCGACAACATTCTTCGGCAAATAGAGCTTCTCGGTAAGCCGACCATCACTCCCTTTGAGCCCGACGAGGAGTTCACTGTTGTAAGGAATATACAGGACAATGCTTTGGATGGAAGAATTATGTTCGTTGCTATTCCTCTAAGAACGATTGCGGTGAAGAGGATGAGCGACGGCGCCATTTTTCAAGTGGCATATAATTTCGTGGAGACTATTATTCCGGGAAAGAAGGTCAAAATCTTCTTAATTTCCTGGAAACCAAATCTTTCGGTGAATGTAACTCCAGCCAAATTCCCGCTGGCGGTTTATACGGAAGATGCGGATCGTTATTATCGGTCGCTCGCCAAAAATTCAAAGTGAAAAAAGAAAACAACGAAATGAAACCGCTTGAGCAATTCAGGCGGTTTTTAATTTGCCAAACAGACCTCGGAAGGTATAATATAAAAATAGAAAAAACGAATATGCAATATGTTTATTTGTTAAAAAGCTTAAATTTTAAAAGAAAATATATTGGGTGCACCAATGATTTGAAAAATAGATTTTTACAACATAACAGAGGACTGGTTTCGTCGACAAAATTTTTTAAACCCTGGAAACTAATCTATTATGAAGCTTTTTATAATAAGATAGATGCGTTCAATAGAGAAAAAGAATTAAAGAGTGAATATACAAAGAAACGTCATTTACTGGAAAGATTAAAAAATTCACTAAAAAATTAGATATGGCAAGGGCTCGCCCGTAGGGCTACGCCCGAGGGAGAGGTCGCATAGCGGCCGAGTGCGCCCGCTTGGAAAGCGGGTATACCGCAAGGTATCGAGGGTTCGAATCCCTCCCTCTCCGCCAATTGGAAAATGAAGTTATAATAAGAAGCATATGATTAAAATGCCAAAAA
>CAYIFS010000033.1:1944-6873 GCA_964362775.1 uncultured Candidatus Saccharibacteria bacterium | reverse complement strand
GGAATAGCGGGGAGCGACGGACAGAGGCTTGGGGGCGGGCGCGGGGGCGAACGAATGGCGAATTTTCCGAAGAATTCCCATCAGCTTCTTCATGACTCCTCCCTTACGGGTGAAAGACGCGAGGATCGCTGGTTATTTATTGGAACAACAATAGAATCGCAGATTTTTCTCCATTTCTTCAAACGATCGCGTGAAGAAAAAAAGTCGGTCATCTTTGATTGGGAAACCGAAGCTCCGCGCCAGAATCACCATTTTGCGATACCTTTTTACGGCGTCCTTGATTGCGAAGAAATTTTTGAAAGATTTATCCGGATCCTCTTCGGTTATTTCCCAAGGGAAAGAAAATAACCAATCTTCTTCCTCTTGGATGGTTGTTTTCACTATAGCCCGTTGATCCGGTTGGGGGCCCGTCGGGATCCGGCTTGAAACGGAAAAAATTTTCAAATGCCCGTTCTCTCCGAATGGGAAAAATAGCGAGAGAAGCGACAAAAATAAAGATTACCGCCAAAATTACATAAAGCAACCATTCCATATCCCTTTCCTTTGTGAAAGAACCACCCTTAAATTCTCATTATTTAATGATATCATAATAAATAACTCTTGTCAACCCACGCGCCAATTTCTAAAAATTTTGATTTTAAAGAGCGGATATTCAATAATGAGACGAAGAAATTAATTTTCTACAAACTACAAGCTATAAGCTAATTCCTGCTCTGCTCACTCTGGCAAAAAGAGAAAATGAGATTTATACTGAATTTAGCGGTAAACCGTTGAAGTTAATCCGACTCCCCTCTTTTTTGCGCCTGTCTTTTCAATCCTTGCGCGACGAAGCGCATCGTTTCGCTGTTTCATATTATAGAAAGCTCCATCGAAAAAACATCAGATAACATGAAAAATAATCTGCGGGGAATAGAGCAAAAAATAGAATCAAAATATAAAAAACGCGATAAAAAGAAAAAGGCTAAAATGGCGATTTCCGGAAAAAGCGTTCTGGCTTTGCAGAAAATAATAAGAAAGAAATAATTGGCGTTCCGTTGACCCTTTGGGGGTTTTCGTGCTAACCTGAAAAAGAGTTTAAGATCTTTTATGCGTTTTGTCGTCAGAATTCTGGGCAATGCCCTAGCTCTCTATCTTTGCGCCAATTTTTTGGATAATTTCTTTTTTCCGGAAAATTGGTTCGCGCTTTTCCTGGCCGGATTCGTCCTGGCGCTTTTCAACGCCGTGCTCAAGCCCTTTTTGAAATTCGTCTCCGCCCCCCTGATCTTTCTGACTTTCGGTTTATTCACGATCTTCATCAATATTTTTCTTCTTTGGCTCCTGACCAAATTCATTTCCGAACTCCAAATTGAAGGCTTCTGGGCTTATTTCTGGGGCACGATAATTATTTCTCTGGTCAATTGGCTTTTGAGCCCATTGTTGAAAAAGAAAAAATCAGAACCCAATATTGTATCAAACAATTAAAATTTAGAACTTAAAATTTAAAATTATTCATTTATGGATTGGCAAAAAATCATTCCTTATACCCAAATAGTCGTTTCCGCGATTTTGGTCGTGATCATTTTGCTTCAGCGGCGGGGCGCGGGCGGCTCGGCCATCACCGGCGGCACCGGCGGCGCTTCTTATTATTCCAAACGCGGTTTTGAAAAAGTTTTGTTCGTCGCGACCATAATTCTCGTAATTTTATTCTTTATTCTGGCCATCGCTTCCATCTTGCCCCTTAAATAATCCTGGCCGGAAGATCCAAAACTATTTTTACGAATCATCTTTGGGAAAAATTCAATAATTGGCGCCGAAGCTTTAATTGGCCCGCGAAAAACCAGTGGAAGCGGTTTTTCAGCGTGACCAGCGCCCGGGAAAAAAGACTGCTGAAAATTTTTTCCTCGGTTTTTTTATTGGGATTTTTGATCATCGTTTTTGGAAGCTATTTTTCTCTGACCGAAATAAAACCCACTCACGGCGGAACTTTTAAAGTGGGGCTTATCGGCGCGCCGCGGTTCATCAATCCGATCTTGAGCCAAACCAATAATTCAGACCAAGACCTTTCCTCTTTTGTTTTTTCTTCTCTCCTTAAGAACGACGGCCGGGGGAATTTGGTCAATGATCTAGCCCAAGAGATTAAGATCGGCGACAACGGAAAAATTTACGAAGTTTTTTTGAAAAAAGCCAAATGGCACGACGGCAAAAATCTGACCGCCGACGATATTATTTTTACCCTCAATCTCATCTTGGATTCCGAATACAAAAGCCCCCTGCGGCTCACCTGGCAAGGCGTGGAAATAGAAAAAATAGACGACTATGCCGTGCGTTTTAAACTGAAAACCGCTTACGCGCCGTTTACCCAAAATTTGACTTTTGGCATTTTACCCAAGCATCTCTGGGAAAACGTTTCTCCGGCCAGTTTCGCCCTGCACGAAATGAATTTGAAAGCGGTCGGCTCGGGTCCTTATAAATTTTCCAAACTTCAGAAAGACAAGAACGGGATTTTGAAATTCATTGAATTCAAGGCTTTTGACGATTATTTCGGCGGCGAGCCTTACGCGGACCAGATCGCTTTTTATTTTTATTCCACCGAGGAAGCGGCGGCGGAAGCTTTCAAAAAATCGGAGATTGATCTCTTGGGGCAAGTCGCGGCCAAAGAAGTTGAGGGCATTAAAAAAGACAAAACAGGAACAACTTTCTTTTCTCTCTCCCTGCCGAGGTATTTTGCGGTATTTTTTAATCAATCTCAAAACAAAATTCTGGCTGAAAAACCCCTGCGCCAAGCCTTGGCTTTCGCCACCGACAAAAAAGAGCTGATCAATGAAGTTCTGAACGGACAAGGCGAAGAAATCAACTCGCCGATCCTGGAAGGAATGCCGGGTTTTAATGATTCAATCAAAAAATATGAATTTAATCCGGCCAAGGCCCGCGAGATTCTTGAAGCGAACAGCTGGGTTGATAAAGATAACGACGGATTTCGGGAAAAAAGCGGCCAAATTTTGGAATTCACTCTGACCACGGTTGATCTGGCGGACCTGTCAAAAACCGCGCAAATTCTGCAACGGCAGTGGAGCCGCGTCGGCGTGAAAGCTAACCTGGATATTAAAGAAATGTCAAAGATCCAAACGGAAGTCGTCCGCCCCCGCCAATATCAGGCTTTGATCTTCGGAGAGATCCTGACCTTGGAACCCGACCCCTTTTCTTTTTGGCATTCCTCAATGAAAAAAGATCCGGGCCTCAATCTTGCGCTTTATGAAAACCGCGAGGCGGATAAACTTTTGGAAGAAGCGAGAACAGAAACGGATAGAAACATTCGGGCGGAAAAATATAAAAAATTCTGCGAATTGGTCACGGAAGACCTGCCCGCCATTTTTCTTTTCTCTCCTTCCTGGACCATGGTCTCGAACAATAAAGTTGAAGGGATAGATCTAAGTTCGCTCAATTCCCCCGCTGACCGGTTTTCTTTGATCAATCATTGGTTTTTAGAAACCAGAAGGGCGTGGAAGTAGATCTCGGACTCGGCATTCGTCTCTGAAAGCGTCTGATTTTCCCCGGCGAGGAAAATCAGACTCGCGCAGCTTTCGCTCGCTCTCCCCCGCAGCTGCGGGGGAACCTTGCCCGCTCGCCGCGCCTGCCAAAGCCGATAATAATTAGCTGAAAGATATATTAAAGCAAGCTTAAAGTATAATTTCTATCTATATCCGAGTAATCAGCTTTGGTTATCGGCGGGCACGGCGAAACTGAGCGTTTCAGAAAACGAATGCCTCGCCCTCGTAATTTTTTATTTTAAACTTTATGGACCCAGACCCATCAAATTTCCGTCAAATTATTTTGGACTTTCCCAACCAGCTTGGCCAGCCGCTGGAATTTTTCAATCAGATCTATTTAAAAAGACGGAGTTTTAACAAAATCATTCTGGCCGGCATGGGCGGTTCCGCTTTGGGCGGCGATTTGTTCTATCTTTTAAAAAATAAGAAATATCCGGAGTTCCGCCTTTCTTTACCCATTTTTATCCATCGCTCCTACGGACTTCCGCCCGATTGCGA
The DNA here is from genome assembly GCA_964362775.1 of uncultured Candidatus Saccharibacteria bacterium. Lineage (GTDB taxonomy): Bacteria > Patescibacteriota > Minisyncoccia > Portnoybacterales > GWB1-42-6 > GWB1-42-6. The sequence continues at coordinate 2,848 of CAYIFS010000033.1, read as the reverse complement.
CGAACAAACCCTGCTGATTTGCTCTTCTTATTCGGGCAACACGGAAGAAACCATTTCCGTTTTTGAAAAAGCTAAAGAAAAAAATATTGAAGTCGCGGGACTTTGTTCGGGCGGAACGCTGGCCGAATCTTTTTTAAGAGACCGGATTCCCTGGATAAAAATTCCGCCGGGCCTTCCGCCGCGCTGCGCCTTGGGCTGGCAAGTCAAAGGGCTGGCTAAAATTTTAGTCGGCTACGGCCTGTTTTTTCAATCTTTTCTTGATCAACTTGAATTTCTGGCAAAAAATCTGAATTCGTCCGAAATGGAGAACGAAGCCAGGCTTCTCTGCCCCAAACTCGCCCAAAAAATCCCCACGATCTACAGCTCCGAAGAAAATAAGGCCCTCGCGCGGATCTTAAAAATAAAGTTCAACGAGAATTCCAAAATACCGGCCTTTTTCAACGCTTTTCCCGAACTCAATCATAATGAAATGGTCGGTTGGACAAAAAATTTCGGACCGTTCATTTTCCTTTTTCTAAAAGACGCGGATGATCCGCCTCGGGTGCAAAAAAGAATGAACCTGACCGCGCAAATTTTGGCTGATCTGGGGTTAAGATCGGAAACGATAGAAATCAAAGGAAACGACCCTTTGGAAAAGATATTCAAAAATTTGATCCTCGGCGATTGGCTCTCTTATCATCTAGCCTTGTTTTACGGCGTTGACCCCACGCCCGTGGAGTTGGTGGAAGAATTAAAAAGACGGATGAGAGGTTGATTGGCGCGAAAAAACTTGACAAACCCATTATCTTCTGATACAATACAAATATCGTTATTCTCTCTATTCATTTAACCTATCCCTCTAAATCAATAAGCGAAAAACGGCTTTCCCCTTTTTTTGTTTTGCCGAAGTGGTGAAATTGGCAGA
>CAYIFS010000033.1:0-1844 GCA_964362775.1 uncultured Candidatus Saccharibacteria bacterium | reverse complement strand
GGCGAGCAGAAATTGAGGATCATTCCTCTCGGCGGTCAAGAAGAGGTCGGCCGCAATATGACCGTTTTTGAATACGGCCAAGACATCGTGATCTTGGACATGGGGTTGCAATTCCCCGAAGAAGATATGCCGGGCATTGACTATATTATTCCCGACGCGCGGTATTTGAAGGGCAAAGAAAAAAATATTGAAGCCGTAATTTTCAGCCATGGCCACATGGACCATATCGGCGCCGCGCCCCATATTTTGCCGATGCTTGGCTGGCCCACGGTTTATGCCGGTAAATTAACCTTGGCCATGCTCCGCAAGCGCTTGGATGAAGCGGGACTTTTGAAATATTTTAAATCGCAAGAGATCAAATCGGAAGACGAAACGCTGAATTGCGGCCAGATGAAAATCAATTTTTTCAAAACCACCCACAGCATCATGGACGCCCTGGGAGTGGTGATCCAAACTCCGGCGGTCAATGTCATCCACCCGGGCGACTGGCGGTATGATTCAAATCCCGTCACGGGACAGCCGACCGATTTTTCGGCCCTGGCCCGCTGGAATACCCAAAACGCCCCCTCTATTTTAATGATGGAAAGCTTGGGTTCAACCAAAGAAGGCCATCAAATTTCGGAAAAAGAAATTTACAATAACATCAAACAGCTCATTGAAAAAGCGCCTGGCCGCGTCATCATCGCCACTTTTTCTTCCATGGTGGAACGCGTGGCCTGGATCGTCAGCATCGCCGAAGCACTCGGCAAAAAAGTGGCTTTGGACGGTTATTCAATGAAAACCAACATTGAGATCGCCAAAAAATTCGGCTATTTGAAATTCCAGCCCGAAACTTTGATTGACGTCAAAAAAATTCACCAGTATCCGGATAATAAAATAGTGGTCATTTGCACCGGCGCCCAAGGCGAAGACCGGGCGGTTTTAATGAGGATCGCCAGTGGCGAACACCGTTTTATTGAACTTCAAAAAAACGACACCGTTGTTTTCTCTTCTTCCGTGATTCCGGGCAACGAACGCACGGTCCAACGCCTGAAAGATATCCTCTACCGCCAATGCGATAATATAATCCATAAAGAGATTATGGACGTGCACGGCGGCGGTCATGCTTTGATTGAAGATATTAAGCTTTTATTAAAACAGGTAAAACCGGCTTATCTGATGCCGGTCTACGCCAATTATTATCTTTTGCACGAAGCCGGAAGCGTGGCTCGGAGCATCGGCTTCCCGAAAGAAAATATTATTCTCTTGGACAACGGCAGTGTGGCGGAAGTTTCTCACCAGGGAATCAAAATCGCCGCCAAAAAAATCCCGATTGAATACGTTTTCGTGGACGGTTTGGGTGTCGGCGACATCGGCCAAGTCGTTTTGCGCGACCGCCAGGCCATGGCCAAAGACGGCATGTTTGTCATCATTGTGACAATTGATTCCAAAACCGGCCAGGTGCGTTCCAGCCCCGACATCATTTCTCGCGGTTTCATTTATATGAAAGAATCCAAAGATTTGCTTTATCAGGTCCGCCAAAACATCAAAACCATCGTGAAGCACGCCACCGGCGGCCAGGGCCCGATCAACCAAAACTACATCAAAGAGAACATCCGCGACAAAATCGGCCAATTCTTATACAGTAAAACCCAACGAAGACCGATGGTGCTGCCGGTAATTATTGAAGTCTAAGACCGACCTGCCCCGTGTCCCGCCGCAGGCGGGATTTACGGAGTGGTTCTGCCGGTGATTATTGAAGTCTAAAAATAGCGAGTAAACTTAAAAAGCTCCGCATTCCGCGGAGTTTTTTATTTATTGACAAAACGACGCCCAAAAACTACTATGACTTTGCACCTTAACAA
>CAYIFS010000032.1:0-7059 GCA_964362775.1 uncultured Candidatus Saccharibacteria bacterium | reverse complement strand
CCGCCAATTGGAAAATGAAGTTATAATAAGAAGCATATGATTAAAATGCCAAAAACTAAATTAGGAAAATGGTCAGTAGGATTGAACGCCTTTTTCTTGATAGCAGTTGCCACTTCTTGCGCGCTTGTTTTGACACTTAAAATACTTAATTTTGACGATCACTGGTGGGATGTGACAGTAGCTGTTGCATTTCCGGCAAGCATCATCGCTTTAATCATTGGGATAATAGCTGTAAGAAAAAACAAAGATCGCTCCATTTTAGTTTATCTGTCCATCTTCGTAGGCGTATGTACTGTTCTTTTCATCTTGCTTCACAGTTTATTTATTAATGATTAATCAATTTTTATTATGAAAATAGATTTTATGCCACAATCTCGTTCAGGTAAATGGTCAGTGGAATTTGGCATCGCCTTGGTTATATTAATGGCGCTTTCGCTCATTTTTGCCATTGCCATAGGAGGAGATCCTGCTGTCATTGTTGCTAATCCCTTACTTTCAATACTCAATGTCGCGCTTAGTCTCGCGCTTAATCTTGCTGGTCTGCTATCTTTCATTGTCGGAATTTATACCATTGCCAAACACAAAGAGTGGTCAATTTGGAAACCTTTAACAGTATTATATGGTCTCGCTGTTTTAATGTTTCTGCTCGGAGAATTCCTTTTTCCGCATTAAGAATTTGCCGTTAAAGAAAAACCCGTCAGAAGCTCCAAGGCCTCTGACGGGTTTTTCTTTTGACTCCATTCCTTATTTTTGTTATACTTTATTAAATTCCCGAAGCGCCAAGATTTCATAAAAAGTACCTTAGTAGCACCTTAAAAAACCCATAAAAAAAGGAGCGGTGTATGGAACTGCCGGCAGTTCGAAAAAGATTAAAGAGGGCTTGGCGGGTTTTATTCCCCTCAAAAGAAGCGCTGGACATCACGGTAATCAGAGACGAGGATGAAATTCCGTATGTTACGCGTTTCTCGCTGGAAGGACAAGTAATCATCCGGGTGTTTCTTACTGAAGACAATATGGAGGATCCGGACATTTTGCGCGCCAAGGTTATCGGCTTTCTTAATGATTTTGGCATGGATCCGTCCGCGGTGCGTTTTTTCGTCTGTTTGACGGAAAATACCCAACCCGCCAGGGATAAAGAATTCAAGCACGAAGTAAGGATTTTCGCTTATCCCAAATGCCCTTGCGAGAGGCCGGGCAGATTCCCTTTATTTCCCAGACGGCAACCTTCGGCAATAGGCTGGGGAATAAGTTCCGCCGACGCTCGGCCGTAACAACGAGTTTTGAATCATCAAGGCTGTCGCGAATGGCGCGCGACAGCCTTTTTATTTTGGTCTTTTTCGTGCTATAATAAATAAAATCATTAAAATAAAATTATGAATCAAACCCAGCAGAATTTGCTTAAAGCCATTGCCGGCGAATCAATGGCCAGAAACAAATACACTTTTTTCGCCGAGATCGCGATGAAAGAGGGATTGGCTTGGATCGCGAAAGTTTTTGAAGAAACCGCGGACAACGAACGGGCGCACGCCCAGGAAGAATTGGAAAAATTGAAAGAAAAAACGGAGATGACCAATACCTACGATATTTATCCGCTTTCCGGCACCCTGGAAAATCTCCGGCACGCGGCCGAAGGGGAAAAATACGAATTCGGCAAAATGTATCCGGATTTCAGGAAAACCGCCGAAGAAGAAGGAGAAAAAGAGATTGCTATTCTATTCCAAGAAATCGGCGAAGTGGAAGAAAAACACGCTGAAAGATTTGATATTTTGGCTGACGCCTTGGAAAAAGGAAAATTATTTCAAAGAGAAGAAGAGATTGAATGGAAATGTTTGAATTGCGGTTATATCCACAAAGGCAAAAGCGCGCCCGAAATTTGTCCGCTTTGCCAAAAACCGCAAGGCTTTTACATGGGTCTCAAAATGATTCGCTGATGATAGATATAGATAACATTGAAACTATTTAATAAATCGATTACAATTTAATCAGATACTTTGTTCATTTTTAGTTCTTTCCAAATTTTTCTGAAAGGAGGTGGTTAGCTTGATGGCGCACGAGATCTTAACAGAAATGTATGGCGGGGTGGGTTTCCGGCCACAAAATGGTTTTCGAAGGCGAGATTTTGGGAAAAATCTCCGGGTGTTCAAAGAGATTGTCAGCCGGTTGAGCCGAGACGGCCCGTTTATCGGCCGGATCATCACGACTTCAAAATTCTACGCCGGCCGGCTGGAATGGCTGAAATTGGATGGCGAAGTGTTGAAATTTCGCGTCAAAGGATGCCATTCCGACGGTTCTTCCAACGGCGAAGCGGGTGTTTTTGAAAGCGTCGTATCTTTGATCTATTTAGTTGATCTCCAGATCGTGGCGGACAAAAACGGTCGACCAATATCCTGGCTGACTCTATTTGAAGACCTTTTTAACGCCTTGGAGCCCAAAAGATGAAAAAGCTCAACCGTCATTCCCAGCGCCACCTCGCGCCAAACCCAAGAGTCCGGACACCAAGAAACAAGGCCGGACTCTTTTAATTTAAGAAGAATATGATATAATAAAAGACGTATTTATCTTATTCCCTGAGTAAGGCGCGAAGCGCCGCATCGAAGGGTCTCAAGCCTTCGACTTCCCCCACCAAGGCGGGGTCCGCTCAGGCGATAAATGTTGTATGATTAATTTGAAAAATTATCAAAAATTTTGCCGAAAGACCGCTAAGAAATTCAAAAATAAGGATATAGAAATTTTGACCTGGGGATTGGGCATCGTAGGCGAGGCGGGCGACGTGGCCAGTTGTATCAAAAAGACCGTTTCGCATAAGAATGATCAAAAGGCGGGCATCCGCGAAAATATCGGCGATACGTTTTGGTACTCGGCCATGATCTGTAATTTTTTCGGTTGGGATCTCCGGGAAATTTTGGAAGAAAATTTGGAAAAACTCAAAAACCGTTATCCCCGCGGCTTCACCATAAAGAACGCTCGCCGCGGCGGAAAAAAAATTGACTGGAATAAAAAGTAAAATAAAATTATGACAAAAAAACTTTATCGTTCGCCAAACGACAAAATTTTAGGCGGAGTTTGCGGGGGGTTCGCCGCCTATTTTGAAGTTGATTCAACTTTGGTGCGTCTGATCTTTATTTTGATCACGATCTTTGGCGGCGCCGGGATTTTAATCTATATCCTTTTTTGGCTTTTAATGCCAAAAAATCCGGACTCGCCCGTAGGGCTACATCCCGAGGGCGAGCCGGCTTTGCTGAATGAAGAAAGAGTGAAAGAGTTCGCCGAGGAAATCAAGGAAAGAGCGCAGAATCTGGCCCAAAATTTCAAAAAAGAACCCGAGGCGCCAAAGACGGAACAAAAAGAGCTGAACAAGCGCCACGGGAAGTTGCTTGGCTGGATTTTGGTGGTGGCGAGCGCCCTTTTACTTTTGAAAAGCGTTTTTCCTTGGGCGTTCGGTTTTTACGCTTCGCATTATTGGCCCGTCGTTCCTTTTGCCATCGGGCTAATTTTAATTTTACGTTCCAATTCAAACGAAAAATAATCTTAAATTAAATTTTTATGAAAAATTTAATCGTTCTCATCGTAATTGTTTTGGGGTCAGCTTTCGCCGCCCAGAAATACACCGATTTTAAGGCGGTGGATTTGGGAAAAGAATATTTGGTTAAGATGGAAGAAAAGATTTCCAGCCAGGATTTTATCCCATGGCTAAAAAGTTTTTTTCAAGATGAAAATAAGCCCAAAACCTATCAAGGGCCGGCCGCCGACAAAAATCTCAATGTCTTTATCCGCGAGGGCAAATTTTTACCGAACAAATCCGGCGTTTTAAAAGACACCAAAGTCACTTGGTATAACGAAGACTCTAAGCCCCATACTGTCACGGGCGACGGCTGGGGAAGTCCGGAAATCTCGGCCGGCGGCACCTATGTTAAAAAATTTGACACGGCCGGAACTTATCAATACCACTGCACAAACAATCCCGGTATGACCGGAGAAATCATTGTCCAATAAAAGATCTCCATGTTCGGAGTAGCGGATGAAATAAAACAGAAACTTGATGTCGTCGAGATTCTCGGCGAATACATCAGACTCACCAAGGCAGGCCGCAATTTCAAAGCGGTCTGTCCTTTTCACGCCGAGAAAACCCCTTCTTTGATGATTTCCCAGGAGCGCCAGATTTGGCATTGTTTCGGTTGCGGCGCGGGCGGCGATATTTTTAAATTTGTGATGCAGATGGAAGGGCTTGAATTCGGCGACGCTTTGAGATTGCTCGCGCGAAAAGCCGGCGTGGTTTTAAAAAAACAGGACCCGCAGATCCAATCGCAGAAAAAACGGCTTTTTGAAATCTGCGAGATTAGCGCGAGGTTTTTCCAAGCCCAACTGGAAAAAAGTGTTTCGGGCCAAAAAGCGCAAAAATATCTTTTGGAACGCGGTTTGAAAAAAGAAAGCGTTAAAGAATGGCGTTTGGGATGGGCGCCGGACAGCTGGCAAGCGCTTTATGATTTTTTAAGGTCTCGCGGCTATAAAGACGGAGAAATATTGCAAACGGGGATGATTATTGAGAAAGATCAGAATAACGCCCCCCACCCCCCTCTTAATTTAAGAGGGGGCGAGGGGGAGTTAAAACGCTACTATGATCGATTCCGGAGCAGAATAATTTTTCCGATCGCCGATTCACAGGGTCAGATTATCGGTTTTGGCGGCCGGATTTTCGGTCAAGGTGAGAAAGAAAAAGATATGGCCAAATATGTCAATTCGCCCCAAACGCCGCTTTACGACAAAAGCCGGGTGCTTTTCGGCCTATACTTGGCTAAAACGGAAATTCGCCAGAAAGATGAATGTTTGGTGGTGGAGGGTTATATGGATTTGATTATGTCTTTTGAAGCCGGAGTTAGAAACGCGGTGGCGTCTTCCGGCACCGCGCTCACCGAAGAACAATTGCGGATCTTGGGCCGCTACACCAAAAATTTGTTGTTCGCTTTTGATTCGGACGCGGCTGGCGAAAATGCCACCAAGAGAGGAACGGATCTGGCGTTAAAACAAGATTTTCGGATAAAAGTCGTTCCAATGAAAGACAAGGACCCGGCCGATGTCGTGAAAAAAGATCCGGCGGCGTGGTTGGAACTGGTCAAAAACAGCCAGGAGGTAATGGATTTTTATTTTGACCGTGTTTTTGAAAAATATAATTCCAAAACATTGGACGGCCAGCGCGAGATCAAAAAATTTCTCTTGCCGGCGATAAAATCGATTTCCAGCCGCACCGAACAATCCCACTGGCTGGCAAATCTCGCGCTGAAATTGCGGGTTCCCGAGATTGATTTGCGGAATGATATGCAGAAGATAAAATTGGAATCGGATTATCAGTCTCGGGAAAATGTCCAATCCCCGGAAATAAAAAGCATTGCCTCTTCTTCTTCGCGGCTTTCGGGAATTGAGGAAAGATTTTTAGGTCTTTGTTTGAGCCGGCCGGAATGTTTTTCACCGGAACTCGGCCTCAAGAAAAACGATTTTGAAAACCAAAAACTCGCCGAAATTTTTTCTCAATTCACGGACCTGGCCGCTGAACAGAAAAAAGATCTGATCGGCCATTTGCGCAAAGCCCTTTCGCCGGAATTGAAGATCCAAGTAGATTATCTTTCCCTTAAAATAGAACAAACTTTGCCCGAGGATGAAAAAGAGATTTTGGAAGAGATCCAAACTTGCGTCAGGGAATTAAAAGTTTTAAGATTGAAAAACCGTTTGACTGCCTTGAATTTTGAGATAAAAGAAGCTCAATCAGGCGCTAAAGCCGAAAAATTGGCCGATCTTTTGAAAGATTTCAGCCAAATTTCCCAAGAACTTTCTAATTTTTTCAATAACCAAAATAACTAATTCCATGGCCAAAAAACGAGGGAAAAATAAGAAAAAGAAGAGCTCGGCCGCCAAAAAAGCGAGGAAGGTTTCTCGGAAAGCCGAAAAAACGCGCCGCGGTAAAAAAACTAAAAAGGGTATTTCCACGAGAATTCCCGCGGGCGTGATTTCAGACGAGCAAATTAAAGAATTGATCGCGCGCGGCCGCCAGCGAGGCTTTGTCACGGAATCGGAATTTTTGCATTTTTTCCCTCACATTGAAAGGGATATAGATAAATTGGAAGATGTCTATCGCCAAATGGAAGCGGCGAACGTGAAATTGGTGGAGGCGGGAGATCTGATAGAAAAAACGCCCGCGCCCGACCAATTGAAAGACAAAGAATTGATGGCGGGATTGGATGAAACCACTTTGGATTCGGTGCAAATGTATCTGCGGGAGATCGGCCGCGTGCCGTTGCTAAAGGGCGAGGAAGAAATTGATCTGGCCAAGCGCATTGAAAAAGGAGAAGAAGCGGCCAAGCAAAAATTAACGAATTCCAATTTGCGCCTCGTTGTTTCCATCGCCAAGCGCTACGTGGGCCGCAGTCCCAACTTGACGCTTTTGGATCTCATTCAAGAGGGGAATATCGGCCTTTTCAAAGCCGTGGAAAAATACGATTGGCGGCGGGGCTATAAATTTTCCACTTATGCCACTTGGTGGATCCGCCAGGCGATCACTCGAGCCTTGGCGGACCAATCGCGCACGATCCGCATTCCGGTGCACATGGTGGAAACCATTTCGAAATATACCCAAGTGAAACGCCGGCTTTTGCAGGATCTAGGGAGAGAACCCTTGGCCGAAGAAATCGCTTCGGAAATGGGCGTGGAAGTGGAGAAAGTCCGCCAGATCCAGAAAATTTCGCAGGAAACCGTTTCGTTGGAAGCGCCGGTCGGCGGCGACGAAGAAGATTCAACTCTCGGCGAATTTATTGAAGACGAAAAAACTTCAATGCCGCACCATTCGGCCGCGCGCAAGCTTTTGAAAGAACAATTCGGTTTGATTCTGATGGATCTCTCGCCCCGCGAACAAAAGATTCTGCGCATGAGATTTGGCTTGGAAGACGGCGTGACGCACACCCTGGAGGAAGTGGGCAAGGAATTTGGCGTGACGCGCGAACGCATCAGACAAATTGAAGCCAAGGCTCTGGATAAAATCCGCGTGCACGGACACTCAAAGAAATTGAAAGG
>CAYIFS010000031.1:0-7793 GCA_964362775.1 uncultured Candidatus Saccharibacteria bacterium | reverse complement strand
TAATAAAGAAAAAGCCCCCATTAAGGACGAGCCTTAACAGGGTCTTTTTCGTAGTAATATCATCATTTTATCAGATATGGACTATCTGTCAAGCGCTTGGCGCAAACTATCTTTAACCATCATTAAATAATTTAATGCTTACTTTATTGATTTTCATTATCATTCTCGGCCTTCTTATTTTTGTCCACGAATTTGGGCATTTTTTGGCTGCGAGGCGGGCGGGGGTGGAGGTGGAGGAATTCGGTTTCGGGTTTCCCCCGCGGCTTTTCGCGACTAAAAAGATTAAAGGCACGGTTTATTCCTTGAATCTTCTGCCTCTGGGAGGATTTGTTAAAATTCGGGGCGAGGGGGGAGAAGAAAAAGAGAATCCAAAATCATTCGCTTCAAAAAAGATCTCTTGGCGCGTTTTAATTCTTTCCGCCGGCGTTTTGATGAATCTGGTTTTGGGAATCGCGCTGCTTAGCGCGGGATTTGCTCTGGGGTTGCCAACGGCCGTGGGCGACGAAGAAGCTTTTGGCAACGCCAAAGTCCAAATTTCTTTTTTGGAAAAAGATTCTCCAGCCGAAGAGGCGGGAATCAAGATCGGCGATCAAATTTTGGCCTTGAAAAGCGTCCGAGGAGAAACGTCTGAAATTTCAAAAGTCAGTGAAGTCCAAAATTTTGTTGCGGAAAACAAAGGCGGGGAAGTGATTCTCACTTTGCGCCGAGGACAAGAAGTTTTCAGTTTGAAAACGACGCCGCGGGAACTTTCTCCCGAAGGGCAGGGGCCGCTCGGCGTGGCTCTCGCGCGAGTGGTTTTAGTTTCTTATCCTCTGGACCAGGCGATTTGGCTGGGGGTTAAAGAAACTTTTCAACTTTTGATATTAATCTTTTCGGCCTTGGGGGCGTTGATTTGGGGAGTTTTCAGTAATGGGCAACTTGTGGCGGATGTGGCGGGTCCGGTCGGAATTTTTTCCATCACGGGACAGGCGGCGCAGATGGGTTTTATTTATCTTTTGCAATTAACCGCTTTGCTTTCAATTAATTTAGCCGTGATCAATATTTTGCCTTTCCCGGCTCTTGACGGCGGCCGGATATTTTTCCTCATCTTGGAAAAAATAAAAGGTTCGCCCGTCAGTTTGAAAGTGGAACAGGCGGTTCACGCCGCCGGGTTTTCTTTATTGATTTTATTGATGATTGTGATAACTTTGAGGGACGTGGCGAGATTGTTCTAGAAATTTCAAATTTAATTAACTCCCTCCTTTTGTAAAGGAGGGCTGCCCGCCTCGACTCGCGTCGGGCGAGGCGGGGGGAGGATTTAAGTGAATTTAATCAAACAATCTGACACTTTTTAAATCCCCCTTTCCGCCAAAGGCGGACCCGCCTCGGGCGGGAATCCCCCTTTAAAAAGGGGGAATTATCTGTATTTATCCGTAAATCTGTAAGTTATTCAGGGTATGTTTGATAAAATTTTCGGAAAATTTTCCAAGGATTTGGGCATTGATTTAGGTACGGCCAATACCTTGGTTTACGTCCGCGGCCGGGGAATCGTCATCAACGAACCTTCGGTGGTGGCGGTCAACCAAAAAACCGGCCAGATCTTGGCCATCGGCAACGAAGCGAAAAGAATGGTGGGTCGCACGCCCGGCCATATCGTCGCCACGCGGCCGTTGGTGGAAGGCGTTATCTCGGACTTTGAAGTGGCGGAGCAGATGCTCCGCTATTTTATCAATCAAGTGCATAAAAACGCGCCGGTTTTTTTGCCGCGCCCCAGAGTCGTCATTGGCGTGCCTTGCGGGGTGACCGAAGTTGAAAAGCGCGCGGTGGAAGACGCCACGCGCAATGCGGGCGCGAGAGAAGTTTATTTGATAGAAGAGCCGATGGCGGCCGCCATCGGCGCGCGGCTCCCCGTGCAGGACGCCGGCGGAAATATGATCGTGGATATCGGCGGCGGGACTTGCGAGGTGGCGGTCATCTCGCTTGGCGGCATCGTCGTCAGCCGGAGCTTGCGGGTGGCGGGCGATAAATTGAGTGAAGATATCATTCAATACGCTCGGGACGAATTCAAGATGATCTTGGGTGAGCGCTCGGCCGAAGACATAAAGATCGCCGTGGGCTCGGCTTATGACCCGGAAGAGCCCCTGCACGCCACTTTGCGCGGCCGGGATCTGATCAATGGTTTGCCTAAAGAAATTATCGTGGACGACGACCAGATGAGAGAGGCGATGCGTCGTTCGGTTAAAGTTTTGGTGGACGCGATCAGAAGCACGGTGGAGCAGACGCCGCCCGAACTCGTCGCTGACATCATGGAGCGGGGAATCGTGATCTCCGGCGGGGGAAGTTTGTTGCGGGGATTGGATAAACTGGTGGCCAAGGAGACTCAAATGCCGGTGCGGGTGGCCGACGACCCCTTGACTGCCGTGGTGCGAGGGTGCGGCGTGGTTTTGGAAGATATTGAAAAACTGGGAGAAGTTTTAGTTTCCACCCAATACAGCAAACCGCCCAGATAAAGTTAAATCCAAGATATAAAATGTTTTCTCCAAAACCATTCAAAAATCTTTTCCTTATTATCGCGGTGATTTTGCTGTTGATTTTTTTTAACAGCCGAGGCTGGCTGGAAACTCCCCGGAATTTGGTTTTTAAAATAAGTCGGCCTTTTCTTTTGGTTTTTCAAGCGAGCGGCGATTTTTTGGCGGAAAAATTAAGCTTCTTTTTGACGATCGGGGATTTGGGGCGGGAAAATCAGGCGCTCAAAAACGAGAATTTGGAACTTTTAAAGATAAACACGGCGCTGAAAGAGACGGCGAAGGAAAACGATTTTTTGCGCGAGCGGCTCGGGCTTTCAAAAGAGAAAGAAGAAGAGCTTGTTTTAGCTCGGGTGGCGGGATACGACTCGGAAACGAACCAATATTTGATCATTGATAAGGGGCAAAAAGATGGCATTAAAGAGGGTCTGGCCGCGGTGACGGCCGGTAATTTTCTGGTCGGGAAAGTGGTTGAGGCAAATTCAAATTTTTCAAAGATCTTGCTTGTTTTTGACCAAAACTCTGTTATTAACGTCATTTCCCAGGAAACAAGGACGAGCGGGATAGTAAAAGGTTCTCACGGCTTAACTCTTTTCTTGGAAATGGTTCCGATGGATAAAGAGATAAAAAAAGATGAGTTCGTTCTGACGTCCGGTCTTAATGATTTTTTGCCGGCGGGGCTGATCTTGGGTAAAATCTTGGAAATAATTTCCAAAGAAAATGAGATTTTTCAAAGAGCGATGATTGAATCTCCGGTTGATTTTAAAAACTTGGAAAAAATCTTTGTGATCAAAAAGATCGGCATATGAAAATTTTCCTTTTGGCGCTAGCCTTTTTTTTCTTGAGCGTTTTCCAATTGGCGCTGGCTCCTCGTCTGTCTCTTTGGGAGATCGGGCCCAACTTTATTTTGGCCGGCGTGCTCTCTTCGGCGATCATGGCCAAAGATTCGTCCGTCAGATGGCTGATTCTGGGATGGGTTCTGTTCTTTGATCTGGTGGCGGGGCGCCCTTTCGGCGTTTTGGCCCTGAGTTTTCTCGCGGCTTTTTTCTTTATCAATTGGCTGGCTAATTTTTGGCTGAAGCGGAGTAACTTCCCGGCAATTCTTTTTTTGGGGGCATTGGGGATCGCTTTTTTTGATCTGGGCTTGTTTTTGTTCCGGAAAATTTTTTCTTTCTTCTCTGTCCTGTCTATCGGGATGCCCGAAATTTCCACCTCCTTTTTTTCTTTAAGTTTGGGGGGCTTGTATGATCTTTTGGCGTTTCTGACGATTTTTTATCTTTTGGGTAGGTTCAAGAACTTCTTTAACCGGTTTCAAAGATAAGCGGACAATTTATTGATAGCTTCTCGATTCGCCCCGCGGCCGCGGGGCTCACTCGAAGAATATTTTTTATGTTCAATTTTAATATAAAAAATTTAAAAAAATACCGCATTCGCCGGACTTTCAAAGAATCGGTGGAGCCGGAAGAAATCTTTTTGGACGAAGCCAAACCGGAACTTGAGGGCCAAAAACTGGAGGTGCCGTTGAAGCCGGCGATCTTTAAGGTTTTTTTCGCGTTGATCATATTTTTTTTGTTGGTTTTGGCGGGCCAAGCTTTCTGGCTGCAGGTTGTTCGGGGAAAAGACTTGAGGGTTCAAGCGGAAAATAACCGGTTCCGTTCTTTGCCCGATTTCGCGCCGCGGGGGATCATTTACGACAAATTTTTCAAACAGCTCGTTTTTAATATGCCGAGCTTCGATCTGGTCTTGAATTTCCGAGATTTGCCCAAAGATAGCGGAGCGCGGACGGAAATTTTTGAAAAAACGGCCAAGATCCTGGGAATTGATCCCGCCGAAATCCCGGAAAAGATAAAAGAAGCCGGTCTGAATAATCAGGCGATCTCTTTGGCCGAAGATCTCTCCCATAAAAAAGTGTTGCAATTTGAGGCGGAGTTGGGAAATTTGCCGGGGTTGGCGCTGGAAAAAAATAACCGCCGCCAATATATTTTTTCGTCTTATTTTTCCCATATTCTGGGGTATCTTGGCCGGTTGAGTGAAAAAGAAAAAAAGGCGGAACCGGATTATTTTTCAACCGAAAAGATAGGCAAGGCGGGATTGGAATTTTCGTATGAGAAAATTTTGCGCGGCCAGCCCGGTCAAACGTTGATAGAGGTTGATTCTTCGGGTCGGAAGAAAAGAGAAGTTAAAAGTTTTGAGCCCGTGGCCGGCCAAAATTTGCTTTTAACCCTTGATAACGAGCTTCAACGCCAGCTTTATGATGGTTTAAATAAGATTTTGGGCGAATTCAATTTAAGTAAGGCCGCCGCCGTGGCCATAAATCCAAAAAATGGGGGAATTCTGGCGATGGTCAGCCTGCCGAGTTTTGACAATAATCTTTTTTCCGAATCCCTTTCTTTGAAAGATTTTTCTGATTTGAGCGATTCGCCGATCCAGCCTCTTTTTAATCGAGCGATCTCCGGTCAATACGCTCCGGGTTCAACCATTAAGCCCTTGCTTGGCGCGGCGGCCTTGGAAGAAAAAACAATTACGCCGCAAACCACGATATTTGATTCCGGAGAGATCGTGGTCCAAAATCAGTATAATCCCGACATCATTTATCGGTTTACCGATTGGCAGGCGCACGGCCTGGTCAATTTGTATTCGGCCATCGCCCAGTCTTGCGATGTCTATTTCTACACAATTGGCGGCGGCTATGGTAAAATTGAGGGGCTCGGCGTTGAAAGAATAAAAAAGTATTTTGAAAATTTTTCTTTCGGCCGTCTTTTGGGGATTGACTTGCCTGGAGAAAAAGCGGGCTTGGTCCCGGATGAGGCTTGGAAAGAAAAAAATAAAAAAGAAGATTGGTACCTGGGTGACACCTATCATCTTTCCATCGGCCAGGGAGATTTGTTGGTGACGCCTCTTCAATTGGTTTCAGCCATTGCCGCCATCGCCAACGGCGGGAAAGTTTTTCAGCCGCGCCTGGTTGACAAAATCATTGATTCGGACAAAAATATTATCAAAACGATTGAGTCCGAAATCATAAAAGAGAATTTTGTCAGTAGCGAGAATTTGGAAATCATCCGCCGCGCCATGCGTCAGGCGGTGACCGACGGGTCAGCCTATGAACTGGCCGGTTTGAAAGTCAACGCCGCGGCCAAAACCGGCACGGCCCAGGTGGCCGGCCAAAAAAATTCCAACGCTTGGTTCGTCAGTTTCGCGCCGTACGAGGACCCGCAGATCGTTTTGGTGATCTTGGCGGAAAACGCGGGCGAAGGAAGTAAAGTGGCGGCGCCAGTAGCCCGCGAAGTTCTAGAATGGTATTTTGATAGAAAATTTTAAAACTAAAAAATAATTCCCATGCCTCAATACATCAGTCCCGAAGGTTTCCAAGACCAAAAGAAAGAGCTGGAAAATCTAAAAATTAAACGCCAAGAGATTGCCAAGCGCTTGGAAGAAGCCAAGGCCTTGGGCGATCTGTCGGAAAACCAAGAATATATTTCGGCTCGCGAAGCGCAGGCTTTCAATGAGGGCCGGATCTTAGAAGTAGAACAACTTTTGAAAGAAGCGGTTATAATAGAAAAAACAAAGAGAGGCTCAAACGTGCAGATCGGCAGTTCCGTGACGGCTAAATTCAACGGGAGCGAAAAGAAATTTCAAATTGTCGGTTCGGAAGAGGCGAGTCCCGCCATCGGAAAAATTTCCAATGAATCGCCGCTCGGCAAAGCTTTTTTGGGCCGAAAAGCCGGCGAAACGGTGGAGGTGGAAACCCCGGCGGGGAAAGTCAAATATCAGATTATATCAGTGAATTAAATTTATTTATGTCTTTGGAGCAGATAAAATCCGATCGGGAAAAAAAGCTGGTGGTCTTGAAAGCCGCCGGAATAAATTCTTATCCCATCAAGACCGGTCCGCGCCGGGCGATCGGTTCGGTTTTGGCGGATTTTGAAAAACTGGCCGACGGGAAAGAAAAAATTTCCGTGGCCGGCCGCTTACGCGCTTTAAGAAAGCACGGCGGTTCCGCTTTCGCGGACCTGGAAGACGAAACGGGCAAAATCCAGCTTCTTTTTAAAAAAGACGAGTTGGGGGAAGTTTATGATAATTTTTCCGATTTTTTTGACGCGGGCGATTTTTTGCGCGCCGAAGGGGAAGTTTTTAAAACGCAAAAAGGCGAAAGAACGATGCAAGTCGCCGCTTTCAACATTTTAGCCAAAGCCTTGAACCAATTGCCTGAAAAATGGCATGGCTTGAAAGACACTGAAGAAAGATATCGCCGGCGATATCTGGATCTGTTAATGAACGGCGAAGTGAAAGAGCGGTTCAAAAAACGCGGCGAGATCTTAAAAAATTTGCGCCAATTTCTCGCGAACGAAGGGTTTTTGGAGGTGGAGACACCCATTCTACAGTCCCTGCCCGGCGGAGCGCTGGCCAAGCCTTTTAAGACGCATTTGAACGCGTTGGATATGGATCTGTATTTGCGCATCGCGCCCGAACTTTATCTTAAGCGGCTGATTGTGGGAGGATTTGAAAAAGTTTATGAATTGGGCCGCTGTTTTCGCAACGAAGGCATGGATAAATCTCATAATCCCGATTTCACGATGTTGGAATTTTATTGGGCTTACGCGGATGAAGAGATGTTGATGGACTTGACGGAAAAAATGTTTGAATTTTTGGCGCCGGATTTATCAATTGAATATCAGGGCCAGAAGATCAGTTTAAGGCCGCCGTTTAAAAAAATAACGATGCGCGAACTCATTTTGGGGGAATTGGGAATTGACATTGATAAAGTCAGCCAGGAAGAAATTATGGCGGAATTGGAAAAGCGGGACATCAAGCCCGAAGAAGGCAAGGCTTGCCGGGCCATAGACGCGCTTTTTAAAATCGCCAGGGCAAAAATTACTGAACCGACTTTTGTAACCGAGCATCCGCTGGAGATGTCGCCTCTGGCCAAAGAGAAAATAATCGCGGGCCTTGAAAAAAGATATGCGGCTAGATTTCAGCTGGTGATCAACGGCCTGGAATTAATCAACGCCTATAGCGAATTAAATAATCCGGAAGAACAGGCCAAACGCCTGAAAGAACAAGAAACATTGCATGAAGATGAAGTGCGTTTTGACAAAGATTTTATTGAGGCGCTGGAATACGGAATGCCGCCCACGGCCGGCTGGGGCCTGGGCGTGGATCGGTTAGTGATGCTTTTAACCGACGCGCCGAGCGTTCGGGAAGTGATCTTGTTCCCGGCGATGAGGGAGAGATAGTTTTTTGCCGCTTTTTTGGCGGCAAAAAAGCGGCGGAAAAAACCGCCGCGCGGGC
>CAYIFS010000030.1:3183-7953 GCA_964362775.1 uncultured Candidatus Saccharibacteria bacterium | reverse complement strand
GGTTTTTGGAATAATTAATTTTCCGGGCGAGCCGATATTGTAAAGTTTGTAAAAAAGTTCAATGATCTCGTCGTTTTTCAAAGAGGCGGTTTTCAAACTGATGCCTTCCAACCCCGCTTTCACGAATTCCACTCTTTGATTTAGCTGGACGAGCAATTCTTCTCTGGAGCTTTGTCTTTCCGCCTCGGTTTTTTTGCCGATGCCCAGTTTTTCCATGATTCCCCCGCCCTTTTTTTCAATTGAAGAAAGAGGCACGACGACCAAAAAGTTTTGGCTCATGATGCGGCTTAATTGCGTGAGATTTTTGATGAAATCAATATACTCTTCAATTTGAATGCGCAAAAGCTCGTTGGGCTGTTCTTTCTTTTTCTGTTCCAGGGTGGCGAGGTACAACGAAAGGTCTATTTGGCGGGAGATCATGGAAATTTGGATTGAGAAATCAAGCGAGTTCAAAAAGCTCTGAAATTTCATGATCAAGGCGTCTTGCTCGTCGGCCGATTTCAAAGCGAAATTTATGGCGGTCGTCAAAATGAGCGCGCGCATCTCCCCGCCTTTCAAAAAGATAACGCCGTCTTTAATGTCTTCTATCGGGATTTTTTGTTGGACCGAAGCTTGGGGCATAACTCTAAATTTCTAATTTTAAGTTTTAAATTTTAAATGAATTTTAAATGATTTAATTTTAAATTTAAAATTAAGGTTTGAATTAAAATTTAAAATTTGTTATTTAAAATTTTAGCAAAGTAATTTTATTTCTTCCGCCAGATGTAGACCCGAGGATTCCGCCAATAATCTATCCAGGATCTTAAGAATGATAGGAAGGATCGTCCGTTTATTTTAACAAAAACCAAGGCGACTGTCAGGACGACCAGCGGCAGGGCGACCAGCATAAAAAACCAAAGCTGGGTAAAATACCAAAGAACCGCCAAAAGTATTCCGACAATAACCACCAGAAAGAATTGCCGGAAAGTCAAGGGGCCGAGGATCTTGTCTTCCACTTCAATGAATTGAGGAACATTGAATTGCATGAAATTTCTACTAATTAACCCCTCCTCTCCTCCCCTTAAATTAAGGGGAGGTTGGGTGGGGTTATTCTCATAGTTTTATATCTCCTCATATTTTGTATCTACTACTTAAAATCCTTTAAATCAATCACATTGCCGGAAATTTTCGGCGCGGGGCGAGGCGGGGAAGCCGGTTTTTGAGGACGGGAATAATTTTCTTCCACGCTTTCGCGGTAGCGATCGGAAGAAGGTGCTGAACGAATGGGCGGATTCTGGCTCTGGGGCGGCAAAGCGGGTTTTGACGGCGGGCTACTTTGGCCGCGCAATTCATTGATTGAAATTTGTTGGGTTTGGCCGGAAAAAGGCAAGAGAGTTTTTGGTTCGTCATAGGCCTTCAAAATTCCAGCCAAAATATTGCGTTCTTCGAGCGGCAACTTTTGAGTGTTGGGATTGCGGGCCAGATAATCGTTCCTTTCCGCGCTTTCATGAAGCCGGGCGCCTTTTTCTTTGACGTAATCCGCCAGCCAGTTTCTCAAAGTGGGGCCGGTCAGTTCTTCCGTTCCGCTGATCTTTATGGGGTTGATGGTCAGAAGCTGATTAAAAATTTCTTTGTTTTCTTGAAGAATTTCACGAAGGGTTTTTTGCGCGGCCAAAGAAGCTTGGGCGAGAGAGGAAGTTCTCCTGGCTGGCGGCGAAAAGCGTTCTTCTTCGGCTTCCGTCGGAGGGAGATATGTTTCCAATCCGACTCTTTCTTGCGTTCGCAAGCGGGTCAATTCTCTCAAAACCAGGCGGAAAGTGCCGTAGAAGGATAAAACTTTGCCTAAAAGCTTTTTTTCTTCTTCCGGCAGAGTCTGGGCGTTTTCATTGGAAAAAAGATAATTGGTTTCATCAATTTCCGTTGGGTTTTCGGGGGAAGAACGCAAGAAATCCAGAAGCCATTTGCCAACAGTCGGCTGTTGGGGGACATTGCCGAATTTCAAAGGCTGGCTGCCTAAAACTTGCTTGTTTTCTTGCATGGCTTGCAAAATTTGTTGGAGAGGTTCTTCCAGATCAGGACTGAATTGAGTTTCAAATTTATCCGTAACCAGATCCAGCAAGGAATTGGGCCAGAGTTTCTCGTCCAGGATTAAACCTTCCAAAAGATTTTCTTTGATGAGCTTTAAAAATTCGCGCCGGTCAACCAACAGCTGGCAAGCCAGCCATTTTAATTGCGCCGTTAAAAATTTCGCTTGAGCCGCCAGCGCGGGTTCCGCGCCAGCGATTTGCTTTTCCGTTTCCCGCGCCAAAATCAAGGCCTCTTTTTTGTCAAAACCCAAAAAGATCTCTTCGGCTCGGACTTCAATGTTTTGAAATTGTTCGGGAGTTAAAGGCATATTTTTTTATGTTTGCTTCTCTTTGTTTTCTTTTCCTTTTACTTGTCTAGATCTTTCTTGGGTGGTTGAAATAATCGGTTCTCCTATTTGAGCCTCTCTGACTCCACCTTCAGCCGCCTTAGAAACAACTTTAGCGAATTTTTTCATAACCTCCGGATCTAAAAAGGAAGAAGGAGTAAATTTTTCTTCGTTCGGCCTGGCAACCTCGGCTTGCCGCGATTTGATATCTTCTTCGCGTTGTTTCTTCATAGTCCCTTCTATTTTTTCCAGAGAAGCCGGATTTAATTCGGCAAACTCCTGATGGTGGTTGAAGAGCAGATTATTTACCGTATGATAATTTATTCTGGCAGCCTGGCTATCCGAAATAGCGGCAATTCTCGTTTTGCCGACTTCTCTGATGCCGTTATCAATCGTATTGCCGTCCTTGTCATAACTTTCATCAATAACCGAGAAGCGCCCCAAGCCGATAGCCTGTTTTTGGGGGTCTTGTTTCTGCCATTCAATATTAGTATTTTTGTCGGCTATTTTTTGGGTGGCTTCTTTTTCTGCCGCTGTTCTTTCGGCCCAAGGCTTATATTTTTGGGGATCAGCGTCTTGCCCGATGACAGAATAAAGGCCGGTTTTGGCGTCAGAGGTAAAGAGCCGGCCGATCCATTGGCCGTTAGCTTCCATGGCTCTGGTCAGATCATGGCCCAAGCGATAAGCCGATTGTTCGCCCATGGCCGGTTTTATTTCTTTTTCAATAAAATCAGCCCACCCTTGGCCGTTCATATGATAATTTCCTTGGCCGGTTTTCGCGTAATGGCGGAACAATTCATTTTGGTCATTTTGCTCGGTTAAAGCCTGGAGAAAAGCCGCCATTTTCTCGGTGTTTTTAATTTTCTTGGCATTTTCATATCCCGCAATCAGCTCTTCCGCGTTATTGGAAGTAATTGTTCCTCGTTCCTCTTTTCTCCTGGCTCGCAAAGCACGCTGGCGATAGTCGGTTTTTTCCCGGCCCAGGCTCAATAGACGATTAAGCGTGTCTTGCCGAGCGCCCACCGCCACGCCATGGCTCTCGCGTTCTTTTTGCGCCTGTCGTTCTTTCCAGGCGCGGCGCCAGGTATCGGGCGAGAAGTAGGCCGTGCCGCGGCGAAAGCGCGACCAGGCGTCCGTGCCTTCTTTTTTGGCTCCCCTGGCCGCCCATTGGGAAACCTTGCCGCCGGCGAATTTGCCGAGGGTCTTGGGCGCGCCGGCTAACTTTTGAGCCAAGCCCGCGCCAAAAACTTTAACATTGCCCCCAACGCTCAGGGCGGTTTTAAAGCCCATCATCAAAATCATCACAACGACGATGTATTGCAAAAGGACCGTCGGCGAACTGAAAAAACCGGTGCTAAAAACACCTTTAGTATTTTCTGAAATAGCGGTTAGACTTGCCCCTTCAACGAGAGCGCTTCCGCTGGAAAGTTTTTCGGCGACCGAGACGGCCAGGTAAATGAAAAAAGCGTAGCTGGGCGCAAAAAAAGTCCATTTCAAAAATTCTTGCCACCATTTATCCCAGGAATAGTCGGCCAGCCACGGGATTTTGACGATGTAGGTCAACCAGGCCAGCGGCGCGAAGATCAAGAGGATCCAAATCGCAATCAGCCGCGAGAACATAAAAAGCGCCATGGCGAAAAAAAGAAAAGCGGTGATTAAAAAAAGGATGCAACTGGCGATCTGTTCCATGATAACGCTCAATTCCACGCCCATGAATGATTTTAAAACCGTAGCCGCGAAACCTTGATCTTCCAATTTTTGGAAATCATAGAGCCGTGAAAGAGAGAGGCTGTTCATGATATTGGCGGCGACGCCGTTGTCTCCCTTGACCGCGTCTATGAAAAAAGAAGTGAGGACTTGGGAAAAATCAATGATGAGACCGGCAAAAAATAAACTGAAGTTTATCAAAAGCGCCACGAAAATCAGGCGCGGCAGAAGTTTTTTCAAGCCGTAATTTTCCTGGCCGAGCACCGTGGCAAAAGCCATAAAAAGCAAAATGGCGGCAAAACCCATATTGCAAAGGTCCCTCGTTATCCGCCAGCCGGCCTGAACCACCGGCGCCTGGGTAAAACTGGTGAAACTTAAAGAATAGTCAACCAGCGAGCCGCCGAGCTGGATTAACCCGCTCAAAATTTTCATGATAATGAAAAGTAGGAAAGAAACCACGGTAGAAATTATGGGGATGCGGGTGCTACCTTCTCCGCCGGCGCTCGTCACTTCCGACCCGACGCCGCTCCCGCTATTTACGACGCCCGAGCCTGCTTCGTCGCCCATTGATTGGGTTTCTTCTTGAATTTTCCTTTGAACTTCGGTGGATGCTTTATTGCTGGGTTCAACGGCCAATGAATAATTTGCCAAAACAAAAAATCCTCCGGCGA
>CAYIFS010000030.1:0-3083 GCA_964362775.1 uncultured Candidatus Saccharibacteria bacterium | reverse complement strand
AGGTTGCAGAAGTCTCCGGTCAAGTTTTTTGATTCCAGCTGGGTCTCGTCGCATTTGAGAGCGGGTTTTGTCGGTGATTTTTGGCTGACTCCGCGCTCGCTTTCCAGCGAACCGGATAGGTCGGCGAGGTCCGAAGAGAATCCTTGGATTTCCCGATAGAGCTGGGAAAGATCCGTGTTAGCTGTTTGATTGGTGTTGGCGACCGAAAGGTTCTCCACGTCCAACAGATCAATCGCGCTCAAGATTGAAGCGATGGCGCCCGTGATCGGCGTGTTTAAGCTTTTGTCGGCGGTTATTCTGGCGGCTTCAGCGGCGATTTGGGCGTTTTGTTCTTGTTTCACGCCCCATAAATTTTCGCCGAGCGTTCCAATCTCCGCAGTGGTGGCCGTCGGGATTAATTTCCCCGCGACATTTATGGCTTCATTGAGGCTAGTGATGGGCGTAGCAGGTAAAAAATATTTGTTTGGAAAATATTTAAGCAAAATCAAGGTTTGCGCCAAAGATAGAACTTCCGAGTCCGGGGCCTCAATTCCCAGTTTAACCAAGAAGAGGGTTCTCACCCAATTTTTGGCATCCGCCAGGTTGGTTAAGGAATCTATGTCTTCTTTGGTAATCGCGGCCGCGTAAGCTCCCAAATCAAGCGAATATTCGCCCAGGCTCCATTTTTTCCGGCCGGTTGTTTCGTCCAGGGGGTTGATTTTTAAGTAATCAAGATTCGCTTTGGCGTAAGCGTCCTCTCTTTCTTTATATGTTTCCGTCGCCCCAATGGCCTCTTGAATCGCGATTCTTTGTTTTTCAATCAGATTCAGGCCGACGCGGTCTCCGCCCGACGAAAGTTGACGATTAAGAATTGTATGTAAAATGGCCAGCTCATCTCCTTTTAAAGAATCAACTCGGGTTTTAATAGAATCGGTTGTTATGGTGCAAGGACCGCTGGCAACGGGTCCGCCGAATTTAAAAACGATTTCGCCGGCCCAATCCAGTTCAATTTTAATCATTTTTTGTTTGGAAATATCGCATTCCGATTTTTCCGGAAATCTCGGCAAAATTTTTGGGCTCGCGCCCGGGGTGATTTCCCAAATTTCCGCCAGACCCACTTCTTCCGAAGCCAGGAAACCGGGATAGTTGAGGCAGTTATTTTTAACCAGCCAGCCCAAAGCTCTTAAAATAATGTCTTGCCATTGTTTCGTTTCTTCCAGAAAAGTCATATTGGCTTCGTATTGGTCTCCCAGCGTGGCCAGATTCGTTTTGAGGCGTTTTAATTCTTTAATCATTGAAACGGTCAGGTTTTGACTTTCCAGGGTGTCGGTGAAATTCCCTTGGCTGATCTTGCTAATGGCCGGTTTTGAGCCTTTGGAGTTGTAAGCACTGCCGATCTTCATCGCGGATAATCCTTCTTGGGCCACCCGATTGACCACCGCGTCCATGATCGCGCCAAGATATTCGTTGAATTCGCTGGCTGAAATCAGCCAATCAATGTCCAGATTTACGGTTTTGGAAGTGGTATCAGCCAAAATTTTTCCGGGCGTGCGGGTTTCCCATTTGGTGCAATGGAAACTTTGGGCCACCTCTTTTTCCGGTATTCCGTATGCCCCGCCGACCGGGACAACATTTTTTGGGTCATTATTGTAATAACCCGCGAAACAAACTTTATCGCCCAAAAATCCGGCGGAAGAAATCGCTTCATTTTGGCTGGCCTGGCGCGCGGCCGATTGAACTCCCAATTTCTGGTCCGCCGCGAAAAGATAGGTGCCATAAAAATTATTTTGGCCTTCGGAAATTGAGGCCCAGGATTTCCAGCCGCCGTTGTTGAAATTTTCATAGAATCGGCCGAGGTTCTTTTCTATGTCGCCCAGGGTGCAACGCGTTTGTTCTTCAAAAGAAAGAGAGCTTTTTTGAAGAGCGACGCGCAATTGGGTTCGAAGCGGCTGGCACAAAAATCCGGCGTTCAGATAATTTTCTATGAAATCTCCGCCGGCTTTGTCCACCGCTTCGGTCAAAAAACTTTTCCAATCCGTGACGAATCGCGGTTTGCCGCCGGTTCCCTGAACCCATTTCAAGACATCGTCCACCAGCATGCCCAGTAATTTTTTTCTTAAAACTTGCCAGGCGGCTTTGACAGCCTCCTTTAAAAGTGTGTCGGCTTTTTTCCATTGCTCCGTAGCCCATTCGACAGCCTGCCCCGCCTTCTGGTAGGCCCAAGTGACTTTATCCCAGCTCCATTTGGCCGCGCTGATGAAATAGTTCGCCCAATCGCCGCCAAAAGCCTGGGCTTCTTTGGGATGAAGCAAAATTCCGTCGGCTATCAACCCAAAAAACATGATTAAAATCAGTGTGAGCGCGATGGATTTTTTAAATTCCGGGGCAAAGATGTCCATGAAATTTTATTGTTTATTTTTTTGCCCTGTCATTCCCGTCCCGCGCCTGTCATTCCCGTCCCGCACCTGTCATTCCCGCGCAGGCGGGAATCCAGTGCGGGGTAAACTCCGGCGGGATGACAGACAGAAAATTGTATGACCGGGTATGGGCTTATTGATTTTCTTCAATGAACTGCGAAAGATTTTCCAGCCAGGAAGCAATCCTTTCAGAGACAGCCTGATAGCTTTGCAAAGCGAGATTGGCTTTTAAGGGATCGCTGTTTATTTCTTTGACGGCCTGATAAATTTTTATGAGGCTGGAAAAAATATTCAATTGTTCTAAATGTAAAGAGAGGAGGTTTTCGGGCACCGTCAGATTTTTTAATTTCGCGTAACCTTCCTGATAGCCCTGAAGCAATTTGTCCATCTCCAAAAAATTATTTTGCTCAATCGCGGCGATAAACATTTCCGGTTCCGAAGGAGAAGAAATATCTTTAACATCCGGAATGGCGGCGTAGGCGGCGGTGGCGTAGCGCCGGATGGCCGCGGGGCTGGAATCTTTGGAGATTTTGATTTGGCTTTCGTCTATTGTTTCGGCGGCAAAAAGGTTTGAAGAATTGGCGATGATTTCATTGATTGATTGCTGGAGAGCCGGATAACTTTGAATATCATTTCCGGATAAAAGCCCGCCTTGCGCGCTGAAAGGCTGGATTTGGTTGGATTTTA
>CAYIFS010000029.1:1299-8156 GCA_964362775.1 uncultured Candidatus Saccharibacteria bacterium | reverse complement strand
AACGACCACAGCTTTTTAGCGGTGAGCTCCTTCCTCAATCCCAGCGGCCAATCGGGCAATGATTCAAAAATAGGAATCATTTCTTTGATCAGCGGCGCCTTCGCGAAAGCCTCTCCCACAAATCAAAATAGCGGCGAAGACGAAAAAGCGGCCGAGGTGGCCAGCGTGAAAAAAAGCGTTGTCATTACCGCTTATTCTTCCACGCCCGACCAGACCGATGATTCCCCTTTCATTACGGCCAACGGCACTTACGTATACGATGGCGTTATCGCCGCTAACTTTTTGCCTTTCGGCACCAAGGTCCGCTTGCCCGAATTTTCCGGCGATAAAGTTTACACGGTCCATGACCGGATGGCCAAAAGGTTCAATTATAAAATGGATATCTGGATGGAAAGCCGCGAAATGGCTTTGGAATTCGGTGTAAAAAAATTAACCGTGGAAATTTTAAAATAAGAGTATTTAGAAAAAAACGCCCCGATGAAAATTGGGGCGTTTTTTTCTTATAATAAAAGCCCCTTGATATTATCGCAGGGCTTGCGAGGAACAATTTCATCTGCAGTGATAAACGAGTTCTTTCACGGCTTTTTTCATTTTTTCGTCTATTATTATGGAAATATTAGGATCTCCATCATGGCCAGTCCCGGGACAAGGAATATTGAGAAATTCTTTGAAGCGAATGAATTTCCCCTGTTTGGCAACGGTTCCTCCGTATTGCTCGATTAGCCATTCCGCGGCATTTGGGAGAAAGTCGGATAGGCCGAAAGCCGACATCAGTTCTTCATCGGAAAATTCCACCTGTCCCTTTGTTTGCGCTTCGGAACTTTGAATGATTCTCCAATTCACAAGCCAATGATTTCGCCTTTGGGTAATATTCAATTCAGCGGCGCTACCTTGGAGAATAAGGAAATCATTGCAAAGACCGGTTACCATTAGTTGCATTTTACTCGCATGATGATGGCACCAGATTGGTCCCCCCATCATCCCCATTATGGGCACTTTTTCTTCTTTCATGGCTTCCCCCTTTTGATTTTTAAGGTGCAAATCAAGCCAATTATTTACTAATTCTTCTAGTTGATAGATTACAATAAATCAAGGGAAAAAGCAAGATTAAAACAAAAAACAAGGACCAATCCATAATACGGATTGGTCCTTGTTGAAAGAGCGAAAATTAAACATTTCTGGTTCAAACAAAGAGCTTGGCGCGGTATTCTTCAAGCTGTTTTTGCCAGGCCTGAAAGATTCTCGACTGCGCGGGCTCCGCGATGAAAAGGTGGTCATCGTGGGAATTTGGGGTAAAAAATTTTAGCCCCCTGATTGTGTCGCTGTTTCTCGCGAATTCAGCGAAGAGAACGGGAAGTTTGCGGATGCCGCCAAGATCCAGGTCGGTCCAAGTGACCGCGATATCTCCATCGCTGGCAGCCAGTTCCTCCGCGATAGGCGGAGCGGTTTCGTCGTTTTCCACCAGCGCCCTGAACATCCGGAGGTTCGGAAGGTCGTCGGCGGCGGAAAGGAATGTTCCATGCGCTTGCGGACGAAGCGTAATGCCGCGTCTTTCAATACTCATCCCGAATTTGACGCAGAGGGAAATTTCAAGGTTGAACTTCGGTTCGCCGTCCCGGGGTTCAGTCGGTGTAAAATTCCAATAGTTGCCGGATTCAAACCCGGGAATTCTTTCTTGAGGATTTTCATCCACCAGGGTGAATACGGCGTCCGGACGATCATGCCTTTTGATCTTTCTCTCCGCGAGAACGGCCAGGAGCCTCTCGTCCAGCGGATATGTTTTGATCGGTTCCGAATAGGTCTTTCCTTCTCCGAGGCTCAGACCTTTGTGGGCGGCGGCTTTTTTGAAAAGATCGGAAAGAGTAAAAGCATCCACGCCCAATGCGAGAATAATTTCCGGTTTCATGTCTCTGTCTCCTTTTTAATTGGAAAGGTGCAAAATGAACTGCGATTTTTATCTTTGTTATCTTAAACCAGATTATGGCAAGTTGAATGAAAAAGCAAGGAAAAAATAGATCAAAAAGAAAAAGGCCGAGCGCGCAAAAATGAAATTGCGCTCGGCCCTTGAAGGATTCGCTGAAATTTAGGGAAGAACGATGGGGGCGCACGAGCCTCTCATTTTGTCGCCAATCACCAGGCAAAGCCGCGTTAGGGCTTCCGAGAGTGCGAACCCGGGATGTTGAGTCCAGGATTGGATGAGTAATTTCACTCCGCCCGGGGTTACTCCGAACATCAGCGGGAGCGCTTTTCTTTTCCGCTTTTCCCGGAAAACAACAAAGAACTCTCCTTGGTCTTTCGGCCGGGGCGTCAATCTGTATATTTCCACCCAATCGCCGCAAAAGCCCAATTGAAAAACACGTTGGGATCTCAACAAGATTATTTCACCTCCTTCCTATTCAATTCGGTTTTAAAGGTGCGATTTCGGTCAAAAAGAAACCTGTCTATTTTGGATTAGATTACAATAAATCAAGCAAAAAAGCAAGACTAGAATAAATACCGCACGCTTCCCTTCTATCATTCTCTTATGGTGCGGGGACTATCAGCAAGAAAAATTTGCTTGTGGAAAATCTTTATATCTCGCGGCATATTTGATCGGAAAATGTTTATCTCGCATGTTATCCGATATTCTAATTATTACCAAATAATCCTTAAGCTTCAAGCTTAATAAAAATACCAAAATTTCCTCACATAAATTTGTTAAATTTTCCCAGCAAATTTTTAAAATTTCTTCAATATTTTGCTTGCCGAAAGTTGGGAAAATTACCTCTACTTTATTTTCTCCATTCAAGCGATAATACGGATTTGGTAACGCGAATCTCTCGTGTTCAATTTTTCTGCGAATTTCACGGAATTGAGAATACCAATTTATCTTATTGTGTTTAATTATATCTACTAGTGCAGTGAATCGCGAGTCATTATTTTTGAGAGGGAATTTTTCCACCCCCTTTTTATATTTTTTGCCGCTGCCGCATGGGCACGGATCATTCCGTTTTGTTTCCATGTTGGGGATAACTCAGACCTTGATTTTCTACTTTCTTTCTATTATACTTTTATTATAAGAAGCAAGTCAAGTTTATGATCACAAAAAAACAAAAAGAAGTCTTTGACTTTGTAAAAACTTACTCAAAAAATAGGGGGTATGCTCCGTCTCTCGAGGAAATACAAAGGAAATTTAAAATGGCCTCCGTTTCAACGGCACATTTTTATATTGCCAAGTTAAAAAAGGCCGGATATTTAGAAAAAGTGAAAAATAAAGCGCGCGCGATTAGCATACCCGAAAAAGAGCCGCTGGTAAAAATTCCGCTTTTGGGAGTCATTGCCGCTGGGCAACCCATCGAGGCTATTCGCCAAAATGAATTTATCGCGGTTGCCAAATCAAAACTACCTAAAAACGGCGATTGTTACGCCTTGCGAGTAAGCGGCAACAGCATGATTGACGAGAATATAAAAGACGGCGATGTCGTTTTGGTAAAACAGCAGGAAGTCGCCGAAAACGGACAAAGAGTTGTCGCTTTAATAGATAATTACGAAGCGACGCTCAAAAAATTTTACAAAGAGCCCAATCAAATCCGACTTCAACCGGCCAATAGCGCCTACGAGCCGATTATTATACGAAAAGACAGAGATATAAAAATTCAAGGAATTGTTATTGATGTTATACAAAATAAACCGCAACAGATAAAGGATTTACTAACAACCCCATTAAAAAGAAATAAGACACTTCCGCTAAATAAAATAATTTTAGGTGACGCGCTTGCGGAACTTAAAAAACTTCCCGATGAAAGTTGCGATGTTGTCATTATCGATCCGCCTTACAATATCGGCAAAGATTTTGGCAATAATCAAGACAAGCGAGAATTGAACGAATATGTCTCATGGTGCAAAGAATGGATAAACGAATGCATTCGCGCGATGAAGCCAAACGGGACAATGTTTATCTATGGCTTCAGCGAAATTTTAGCTTATCTTTCAGTTGAAATTCCGATAAATAAAAGGTGGCTCATTTGGCACTACACGAATAAAAATGTCGCCTTGCTTAATTTTTGGCAAAGAAGTCACGAAGCGATTATTTGCGCCTGGAAAGACAAGCCGGTTTTTAATAGAGATGAAGTTAGAGAACCATACACGGAAGGATTTTTGAATGGAGCGGCTGGCAAGGTTCGCCGAGGCACGATTGGCAGATATAGCAAAGATGGCAAGGAAACAATTTATCAAGCTCACGAAGGCGGAGCGTTACCTCGCGATGTAATAAAAATCCCCGCGCTGGCGGGTGGAGCCGGAATGATAGAGAGATGGTTTTTGTGTAAAACTTGCGATGACGTTTTTGAACCGAGAGAATTAAAAAAACACGAAAGACACGAAATAATCAAGCACCCAACACAAAAACCATTCGAACTATCTAAAAAATTGATAAAATCTGCTATGCCAAAAAAAGATGGCGTGGTTTTGGTACCGTTTGTTGGCACCGGTTCGGAATGCGTCGCCGCGAAAGAATTGGGGCAATCGTATATCGGTTTTGAAATAAATCCGGATTATGTGCGTATTGCTGAAAAATCTTTGAACAATGTCAGATTTATACCAAAATTACTTTAATTGGTCTATCTCTTTTCTCTTTCTCTCAAAGGGAAACGGCGTGAAAATAACAAAACCATTAGGCAGCCTCTTCAACTCTTTATTCTCTTCAAATCTCTTATACGGTAATTTATATTCTCCGTTCTTTTTCTTCGGATTTTCAAAATAATAACTGCTCGGAACCTCATATTTTATATCTACAAATTCGCCCGTCAGCGGATTTGCCGACTTGGGTTTTTCCTGACGCACCTCTCTGCCGAGAGATTTTTTCTTAACCTGATAGTTCAAAATTTTATTTTGATAGTTAACTTGAAAATCAGCTCCTCGATGATCAAGTTCAGCGGACATTGCGACAGTCCCATCGCCGAAAACCGATTCAGCAACATATCCGGCGTGAATTTGAGTAATAATACTTGCCCATGTGCGATAAATACGCGCTGGCAGTCCTTTATTAAAACACTTCGGGCACATTCCTGTCTTTTCTTGAAAATCTTTAAGCTGCTTTTTGTGTATTTCAAAATATTCTTGGTAAAAATTGTCAAAACTCAAAAATCTTTTTTGAATCCAATAAACCTTATATAGCGTTTCAATGGCCTGAATTTCTTTCGGTAAATCCATTTCCACGATTTTAATCGGCCTATATTTTTCACGATAGGCATTAAGATTAACAGACTGTAAAAAATTTTCAAATTTATTTGATAGCATATTTTGATATCAGTGCCCGAGGAGGGAGTCGAACCCTCATGAGCTTGCGCTCACTCGATTTTAAGTCGAGGCTGTATACCAATTCCAGCACTCGGGCAATTTTCTTCCTCCTCCCCTTAAATTAAGGGGAGGTTGGGAGGAGTTAAATTATTTAAAATTATTTTAACTCTCCCTAACCCTCTCTTAAAATAAGAGAGGGAATTTGAGGCCTGGGCGAGAATCGAACTCGCGTATAGCTCTTTTGCAGAGAGCCGCCTTACCGCTTGGCTACCAGGCCCCGCGTCTTTATTCTATCTTATCGCTCGCAAGCGTTCAAATTTTTGAGCGCTTGTTTAATCTTTTCCGCCACCATTTCCGGCGTTTCTTTTGTCCTAAAGCCCGCGGCCAGAGCGTGCCCTCCCCCGCCAAAGATCTTGGCCAGCTCCGCCACATTGATACCTTTTTCTTTTTGAGAGCGCAATGAGCCTTCAAGCTCGCCGTTCTTTTCCTGCAGAAACAAAATAACTTTAGCTTCGGGCGCGCCGGTCAAAAGATTCAAGAGCGAGCTTTTTCCGAAATCCTCGGGGAAATCATTCAGATCTTCTTTTGAAAAGAAAACAGTCAAAAGACCACTTTGAGGATCCATTCGGATTTTTTTTGTCGCCAAGCCCACAATCTTGGCTTCGGCGGTCAGATCTTTCCGCTTGAGGCTCTTGACAATTTTAGGCAGGGCCGCCCCTTTTTTCAAAAGTTCCCCCGCGGCTTCAAGAGTTTTGGCTGAAGTCGTGGCATGGCGGAAACCGTTGGTGTCGTCAAAAATTCCGGCCAGCAGGCAAGTTGAAAGATCCGCGGAGAAAGGAATTTTGAGGTCTTTTAAGAAGAAAAAAATCAGTTCGCTGGTTGAAGAAAAATCCGGTCGGACAATTTTGAATTCTTTTTGATTGTCCGGCAAATGATGGTCAAGGGTCAAAAATTTGATCTCGTTTCTTCCATCAAAATCTTGAATGTCCAGCCGTTCAATTTGGCCGTAATCCACGCCGATAATGAGGTCTTGGCTCCGCCAATCAGCGGCGTTTTCTATTTCGCCAAAGCCGGGCAAGAAATTCAAATTTCGGCAAGAAGGATTTTGAACGCTTATTCTTGCCTCTTTACCCAAATGATTTAAAGCCAGCTTAAGGGCCAGAGACGAGCCGAGCGAATCCGCGTCCGGTTCTTTGTGGCCGGCAATCAAAATTTTCCGGCTTTGGCCGATGATCTTTTGGGCCTCTTTAAATAACAAAGACAAGGGCGAGGTCATTTCGTTTTTTCAATCAATCTCTCAATCTTTTCGCTTTCCGATTCGGCGCGCGTCAAGGAGAATCTGATTTGGGGCACGGGATGCATTTTAAGCTTTTTGTTGAGGCTTTGTTGGAGAAAAAAGATCCGCCGATTGAGCCCTTCCATGGTTTTCTGGGCGATCTTATCGGGAAAAATGCTCAAAGAAACATTGGCGTGGCGCAGATCTTCCGAAGTTTCCACCGCCATCACGGTCACCAAGATCCCGGGTTCAAAATCCCCTTCTTTCAGGAGAATTTTACCGAATTCCTGTTTGATGAGTTCGT
>CAYIFS010000029.1:0-1199 GCA_964362775.1 uncultured Candidatus Saccharibacteria bacterium | reverse complement strand
TCTTTCAGCAGTTCCAAAATATCTCCTTTTTCAACCTGGACTTCGCCTTCCAGAAGCAAGCCGCATTCTTTGTCTTTTTGGACCTCGGCGACATTCTCTTTGTTTTGTTGGAGCTGGGTGATTTTGCCCTCCCCTAATTTTTCTCCCGCCCGTGAAACCTCGGCCCGCGCTCCCCTTTCCGCCTTGCCGGAAACGACCCGGCCGCCCAAGATTTGTTTTCTCCCCTCGGTTTTAAAGACGGCCAAGATCTTTATCTGACCCGTGGTTTTTTGGCTGATCTCCGGCTCTAACAATTTTCCCGCTTCCAGGCGCGCCAATTGGACCAGTTCGTAGATTATTTCAAAGGTCGCGATTCTGACTTTCAGACGGTCGGCCAGATTATCAAGATGGGAAGATTTTTTTACTCGGAAGCCGTAGATCCTGGCTTTGGCCGATTCGGCCAGTTTCACGTCGTTTTCATTAATATCCCCCACTTCCCCCTTTATGATTCTGATCAAGATCTCTTCCTGGGGAATGGTTTTGAGCGCTTCGCGGATAGCCTCCAAGGATCCGGAAACATCGGCTTTAAGGATTAAATTAAAAACTTTTTGTTCGGGTTTTATCTCAAAGAGCTCCGCGGCCTCGCGTTTGTGCTTTTCTTGCTCGGCCTTGATTTCCGCTTTTTCTTTGGCTTCGGACAAAGAAGGCATGGTTTGCCATTCTTCTCCGACCGGCGGCACCTGGTTAAATCCGAAGACAAGCGCCGGAGTTGATGGTCCGGCTTCCTCTATTTTTTGGCCCAGAAAATTTTCCATTGATTTTATTTGGCCGAAAGCCGATTCCGCGGCCACCGCGTCTTTTATTTTAAGCAGGCCCTGGCGGACAAGGAGGGTGGCGATAGGACCTCTTTTGGGATCCATTCGGGATTCAATGATAATACCGCTGGCATTCGGTATTCGGTAATTCGGTAATTCGGTAATTTTAACATTCGGTAATTTTACCAATGATTCGGTAATTACCGAATCATTATTCGGTAATTTGGCGCAATTCGGTAATTTTACCAACAATTCGGTAATTACCGAATGTTTATTCGGTGAATTCGGTAATTTTACCGGTAATTCGGTAATTACCGAATTGGGCGTTTGGGAAATTTCCGATAAGAGAAGGATCATTTCCAAAAGATCGTTAATGCCAAGGCCGGTTTTGGCGGAAACAAAAAC
>CAYIFS010000028.1:0-8489 GCA_964362775.1 uncultured Candidatus Saccharibacteria bacterium | reverse complement strand
GTGGTTGGTCCGGAAAAGGGAGCAATCATCCTTTCCCAATGGACCGCTCACTCTCTGTGCGGTATGACGAGCCGCGACATCCTGTCCTTTTATGCCGAAAAAGACGGGGATGCTTTCATTATCAAGCGGGGCGGAGCAGTTGAATTTCTCCCCGGGAAAAAAGTGTTGGTGGTGGAAGATGTTTTAACCACCGGCGGTTCCGCCAAGAAAGTGGTTGAAGCGGTGCGCGCTCTCGGCGGCTACGTTGTTGGTGTCGGCGTTCTTTGCAATCGCGGAGGGGTCACGACGCAAGACTTAGCCAACGTGCCAAAGCTCTTCGCGCTCGCGAACGTGAAGCTTGACGCCTGGGATGAGGCAACTTGCCCGCTTTGTTTCTCAAAGGTTCCGATCAACACGGATGTCGGCAAAGGCCGCGAGTTCCTCGCCGCTTTGAAGTAGACTGAATTACAATAATCAAAAAGGCCGCTATCGCAAGATGGCGGCCTCTTTTTATTTCATTTTCTATTTCGTTATTTTATTTTCACCTGATATCTTTTCATTGAAAGCGCGTTTAAGACAACGCTGACGGAAGAAAAAGCCATGGCCGCGGCGGCAATCATGGGATTAAGCAGCCAGCCGGTCAGGGGATAGAGGACACCGGCGGCTATTGGAATTCCGACGATGTTATAAACAAACGCCCAGAAAAGGCCTTGTTTGATTTTTTTCATCGTGTAGGCGCTCAAATCAATGGCCGTGATGACGTCGCGCAGATCGTCTTTAATCAAAACGATTTCGCCGGTTTCCATAGCCACGTCCGTGCCTGAACCCAGCGCGATGCCTAAGTCCGCCTGGGCGAGCGCCGGCGCGTCGTTAATGCCGTCGCCGACCATCGCGACAATATCGCCTTCTTCTTGCAATTTTTTAATTTCCGTGGCTTTTTCTTGCGGCAAAACTTCGGCTAAAACGCGGTCAATGCCGACTTCTCGAGCAATGGCTTGTCCCACCCGCTGATTGTCGCCGGTCAGGATCGCGGTTTTCTTGCCCATTTTTTGGAGCATGGCCACGGCCTGTTTGGAATATTCCTTTAAGGTGTCGGCCACGGCGATTAAACCGATAATTTTTCCGCCGAGAGCCAGAATCATCACGGTCTTCCCTTGGTCTTCCAATTTCGTCATTTGATTTTCAAACGGAGTCGGGTCAATTTGATTTTCCAGCATCAATTTGCGCGTGCCAAGCAATATTTCTTCATTATTGATGGCGGCGGAAATTCCTTTGCCCGGGATTGCTTGGAATCCTTCGACTTCGCTCAAGGCAAGATTTTTTTCTTTTGCTTTATTAACAATTGCTTGCGCCAAGGGATGTTCGGAATTCTTTTCAATGGAAGCCGCGATTTGCAAAATCTTCTCTTTGTCATCCTGAACGCCAGTGAAGGATCTATCATTTTGGCCGAGTTCGTTGCCCCGCAAAATGCGGGGAGATTCTTCCCCCGCCGCTGCGGGGTCAGAATGACCAGACGATATGATATCGGTGACCGCCGGCTCTCCTTTGGTGAGCGTGCCGGTTTTATCAAAAACCACTACGGTCAATTTTTTCGCGATTTCCAAAGCCTTGCCGCTTTTGATCAGAATGCCGTTTTGGGCGCCGAGGCCCGTGCCCATCATTACGGCTGTCGGCGTGGCCAGCCCCAGGGCGCAGGGGCAGGCGATGATCAAAACCGCCACAAACACGGTTAGGGCGAAGGAAAGCGGCACGCCCAGTGCCAGCCAAATTATCAAGGACAGGGCGGCGATGACGATAACAACAGGAACGAAATATAAAGAAACAGCATCAACTAAAAGCTGAATGGGTGCTTTGGATCCCATGGCGTCTTCTACAATTTTAATGATCTGCGCCAGCATCGTATCTTTGCCGACGCGCGTGGCGCGAAATTTCAAAACGCCGGTTTTATTGATGGTGGCGCCGATAACTTCATCGCCGATCTTTTTTTCAACCGGCAGGCTTTCGCCGGTGATGACTTTTTCGTCAACGCCCGAATAGCCGTCCACCACCACGCCGTCCACCGGAATTTTTTCGCCGGGCCGAACCAAAATTATATCGCCGGCTTTGACTTCGGAAATTTTAATTTTCAATTCTTGACCGTCTTTAATGATGGTCGCCTCTTTCGGTTGAAGGCCCATTAATTTTTTGATTGCTTCGCTGGTTTTTCCTTTGGTTTTGGCTTCTAAATATTTGCCGAGCGCGATAAAAATCAAAATCAGGGCCGCGCTTTCAAAATAAAGGAAGGTCGGTTCAATCCGGCCAAGGGCTATAAGCAATTCAATCGCCAGGCTGTAAAAATAGGCGGTTGCGGTGCCGATAAAAATCAGCGAATCCATATTGGGACGCAGGCGGGAAAGGCTTTTGACGCCCGAAGTCCAGATATTGAAACAGGATAAAATTACCAATGTCGCCAAGACGGCTTGAATCAATGCGCCGTATTTTTCCAGAATTTCAGGCATAGAAAGACCGAGTATCTCGCCCATGACCATGTAGATTATCGGCAAGCCGAAAATCAAGGCGGACAAAAAACGCCTTTTCAACTTCTTGATCTCCGTTTCTTTCCCTATTTTGTGATGGTCTGAATGTTCTTCTCCTTCTTCGCCAATTTCTTTGAACTCGTAACCTATCTTTTTGACCGCCTCTTTGATTTTGCCAAGATCGATTTGCGCTTCTTCAAATTCTAAGTAAGCTTTTTCATTGGCTATATTAACGTTAATTGAAACCACGCCCGGCTCTTTTTTGAGAGCGTTTTCAATGTTGGCCGCGCAAGAAGCGCAATGCATCCCGCTGACCTGAAGGGTTTTTTTCTCCATGATTGTTTAAATTAAATTATTTTTTAAAAAAATTGAGAGACTTCTTCCAGCTGGGATTGCGTGATCACAAAATTTCCGTTGATGATTTGGAGATTCGGATTGATGGGCCCGGGATTGCAGCCGCCTTTTTCCGTGGCGATCTTTTCCAGGGGATAGCGGTTGAAGCAGTTATTGCAGACGATCTCGTTGCCTTCTTGATGAAATCCTTTGCGGACTCCGAAGCAAACCTGGCAGGCATTGGCCGCCGCGCGGAAGGTTCCGAATTGGTCTTTAACCACGAAAAAATAAACGGTTTTGCCCGAAGACATTCGAACGTTAAAAAACCGCGCGGTCGTATCGGTGAAAGCGGAAGCGTCTATTTTGACCTCGCCGTTTTCCAAGGCGACCGTTTGGCCTTTTTCAAAAGTGGAAGCGAAATTGGTCGGTTTTTGAACCGCGCCCGAGGGAGTTGAAGACGTCGTTTTTGGACTAGTGGATTTAGTAGTCGGACTTTTCAAAAACAGATAGCCCAAAATCGCGACGGTTATGAGCGTGATTAAAATTAAATAAGTTTTGGTGTTATTTTGTTCCATATTATTCTTTACAGCAGTCAATTAATTTTTTAACAATTTCACCGAGCTTGTTCAATACTCCCGTTTTTTGATTGTCGCGGACGTTAAGCTGATCTTCCGAAACACTTTTTATTTCTTTTTGATCAATAAGTTTGAGGTTTAATCCCCAAAACAGGGAATAAAGATCAAAGGCTTTGGAAAACAAGTCCCGCGCTTCGGCTTTTTTGCCCCGGTTTTGCAGTTTCGCGCCCACTTCCATGAGGCGCATGGAGGCGGCGAGCAAGTGTTTGCTGATGCACCAAATTTCGCCTTCCGGTTCTTTGATCAGGCGGCCGAGCAGTTCTTTCCTAATTTGGCGCGTCTGATTCAATAAATCAAAATATTCCGGTTTGCCGGTTTTGGCGCCGGTGAAGAAAAAATGTTCTTCAATACTGACCAAATTCATTATCGCGACGCTCAAATCCTCGTCCGAGGACAAATCAAGTTCATTTTTCTTTATTCGCCGAACTTTATCCAATAAATTATTTATTTCTTTTTCCTTGTCCATATTATTTGGTTATAAAATATAGAATAATGCTGGAAAGGGAAAGCAAAAAAATCGCCACGAAGACTTTTTGGTGCGAAATAAAGATTTTGTCGGCGTTTAATTTCCTTAAGCCTTTATCAATATAGGGCGAAAGCGCCAACAGCGCGGTGCCCGCGATGACGCCGAAAACGACTTTATCTATCCCTAAAATTCTGTTGAAAGGATTGAAAAATCCGAATTTCCAATCCAGGCCGTAGAACAGCGTTCCGTAAAAAACAATTAAAATCAAAGGAAGCTGGAATTTGATGTTTTTTCCTTTTTTAACCAGGAAGTTGTTCAGAAAAATTGAGGTGGAAAGAGTGAATCCGCCGATCCACAGCCCGCTGATTGAATCGTCAACTCCGATCCATCTCAAAATTCCCAAACCCGTGCCGGTGGCGACCACGCAGACCGGGCAAAAAGCGAAAGTTTTGATTGGAATGGCCGAGGCGAGAACCGGTAGGGCCAGGGAAATAAATTTTTTAACTCGGTTCATTATTGGATGATTATAGTTTATCAATTATTTCTTTGAACGTCTCGTAAGGCTGGGCGCCGACCAGGGACTGACCGTTAATAAACGTGGTCGGGGTGCCTCGGACTCCTTTAGAGACGCCCTCTTGAAGATCATCTTGGACTTTTTGGTAATATTTGTTTGAGTCAAGGCAATTATTGAATTGAGTTTGATTAAGATTAAGCTCTCCCGCCCATTTTTTGAAGTTATCCGCGCTAAAGACGGTTTGATTTTGAAACAGTTGGTCGTGATATTCCCAAAATTTTCCTTGTTCCGCCGCGCACTCTGACGCTTCGGCGGCTTTTTGGGAATTGGGGTGGAGACTTAAAGGAAATTGTTTATAAACCAATCTGACTTTTTGGGGATAGTCCGTCAGTATTTTTTGCAGAGTCGGCAAATGTCTTTGGCAGAACGGACATTCAAAATCGGAAAATTCCACCAGCGTAATCGGCGCGTTGAAATCTCCGCGGACATGGTTAGCTGATGTAATGTCAAAATTTTGGATTGCCGGCGCTGACGGGCTGGGTGAGGGAGAGGAATAAGGGATCGCTTTCGCCGGCAGGATGGCTGCTTTGGGCGCTCCGGATTTCTCCAACAGATAAATATTAAGAATTGCCGAAAAAATTAAAAGCCCGATCAGCAATC
Source organism: uncultured Candidatus Saccharibacteria bacterium (assembly GCA_964362775.1). Classification (GTDB taxonomy): domain Bacteria; phylum Patescibacteriota; class Minisyncoccia; order Portnoybacterales; family GWB1-42-6; genus GWB1-42-6. Next base: position 3,386 of record CAYIFS010000028.1, on the reverse strand, counting down.
CTTTGGAAAACCCGGAGTTTTGAACAGGCGGGTTCTCGTCCGGCCGATCTAAGGCGGGTTCCGTCTCCGCCCCAGTACCAGAACGAAGTTCGGTACGGGGCTCTGCTTCTTTTTCTTCTTCGCCGCCTTGAATGTCATTAACTTTATAATCGCCGGTTTGTTCAATTGCTTTAATAATTTCCGGCTGGTTTATTTTCTGTTCATCAAAAGCGATTGAACCCTTTTTTGAATCAAAACTTATTTTGGCGCTGATGACTCCCGGCTTATCTTTTAAATTATTTTCGATCAGCGCGGCGCAGGAATTGCAATGCATGCCGCTGACCGTGAATTTTATTTTATTCATGGAATTTTTTAATTTGAAATATTTTTAATTTGGCAGTCGGCTATTTTGTCCGCCGGCGCCGCAACTGGCTGAACCGCCCCCGCCGCAGCCGCAGCCCTTGGCGCCAGAAGGAATTAAATCATTATTCGTGTTGGCTGAAGCCGTTGAAACGACTCCGTTTGAATCCACCACTTCAATTACGCCCGAGATCATTCCCATCCAGCAGGAAAATTTGTATTTGCCGGCTTTTTGCGGGGTGAATTCTTTGATACTGGTTTGCCCCGCGGTCAGATCAATTTCTCCGTCAAAAAGGCTTCTGGAAATTACGGCGTTGGTGCAGCCGCTCGTACCCTGGTCCGTTATTTCCCAGCGCACCGGCACGCCCGCCCGGACTTTGAAATAATTTGGCGCGTAACCGGAAGCCAGCGCGTCCATTTTCAGCAGTTGTTTGCCTTCAACGATTGGAGCGAGGTTATCGTCATTGTTATTGGTTCGCGCGTTATTGGCGTTATTGGATTGCCTGAAAAAATCGGTAAAATTTGAATAACCAAGCACGTTCATTTGATTGTTGATATTAAAGAGGGCGAAAAACAAGACCAGGACGCCCGCGATCTTGGCAAAGCGCAGGGCCAGATGCGGCCGGCTGGAAAATTTGACGCTGGAAAATCCGATGGCCAGCAAGGCCGGCAAGGTGCCCAGGGCGAATAAAAACATGATCAGCGCGCCTTGAACCGCGTTGCCGGAAACCAAAGCCAGTCCCTGGGCGGTAATGGTGAAGCCGCAAGGCAGAAAGAAAGTCAAAGCGCCCATAGTGAAGGGCATATATTTTCCTTTAAAATTTGATTCGTCCGCGATGTACCGGGAAGTGAATTTGGGCATCGTGAATTGGAATCGGCGGAAGGCTTTGACGCCGAGCATCTGCAGGGCCAAAAAGATCATCATAATTGAAATGCCGATAACCAGAAGCGAAGTGAAGCGGAAGGAAATTTGCAATTTACTGCCGATAATTCCAAGGAGCGCGCCAAGCAGGGCGTAGCTGGCCAGCCGGCCGGCGTTGAAGATCAGGTGCGGTTGGAGTTTTTGAAAAACGCTTTTTTCGTTTGAGTACAAGTTGGACCACTGTTTTGACATGGAAAGCACAATGCCGCCCACCAGCGCCGCGCAACTGGAAACTCCGGCCAAAAGTCCGAAGACAAAAAAGGCGGGGAGAGAGGATGCCGACCCGACATTCACCAATTGCGCCAAGCCGAGTTTATTCAGCGAAAGAAAGCCGATTATGACCAGCGCCGCGACGCCCAGAATTATCAGGCCTTCGCCTTCTTTATTCTCTTTTGTTTTCTGCGGTTCGTCCGAAAAAATATAATCGTCTTTTTCAAAAATTCTATTGAGTTCGCGGATCGTCGGAGCTTCGCCTTCGCATTCAATCAGAACTTCTCCTTTGGCCGCGCTGGCTTCAACGGATTTGATTTTTTCAACAGCCAGCAGTTTTTTTTCAATCAAAACTTCGCAGGAAGCGCAATGCATTCCCTGGACAAAATAGGTATGTTCATTGATGGCGGGGGAGGCGGCGCGCTCAACGCTTCTGACGTTGAAACCGAGTTCTCGGACGGCTTTTGAAATATTCCCCGGCGAGGTTTTCGTTTCGTCAAATTCTACCGCGCATCGGCCCGTTTTTTCATCCAGTTGGACGTTTTTAACTCCGACCAAAACGTCAAGTTCGGTTTCGATCAAGGATCGGTCGTTGGGCGAACGAACGCCCGCGATCTGGAAAACTATTTTTTTCATAGATATTTTTAAAGGCGGATTTAATTTTATTTGAGTTTATTTGCTTGAAAGCTTGGTCACCTTGAAAATTTCTTCGATCATTTCCTGCTTCCGTTTGTTGTTGGGCGTTTCCATGGCTTTTTTAAAACAGGTGTTTAAATGGTTTTCCATCAGCAGTTGATGGGCGGATTTGAGCAGACCCAAAACCGCGAGGTTTTGCTGCATGATATTGATACAGTATTCGCCGTTTTCCGTCATTTTGATTATCTTGGCGGTCAGACTGTGAGCCTTCCTGAAATTGATTAGGGCCTTTTCTTTTTTGTTTATCATAAGTTTAATCAGATTTAATTTATAATTTCTTGTAATTTTGTCGCAGGATTATTTATTTTGTCATTCTCGTCCCACATCTGTCATTCCCGCGAAGGCGGGAATCCAGGGCGGGATAAACTCTGGCGGCCCCGCAGTTGCGGGGTGGATCCCCGTTTTCACGGGGATGACAGAGAGCGTGTTCTTCCGACACCCAGACCTGGGGTGGGGGTATAGGGGAAGTTTAGCAGATTTGGAATTCCTGTCAACCCCTCACATGAAAAAGAATGCGAGCTTTGCTCGCGAGTAAAAATTAAACAAATAAATTATTATTAATAAGAAGACAGAAGCGGGTTGCCGTAGACAATCTTTTAAAATTTTCTTTTTCATGTGAGGGGTCAAGCCCCTCACCTATGAAGGAAGACGAGCTCCGCTCGTAAATGGACGTAGAATAGAAAAATTATGATTATTTAGAAAATAAAGAATTTAATTACTGCAGACAGTCTTTTAAAAAATTCCTTCATAGGTGAGGGGTCAAGCCCCTTTAAAAAATGCCAGATATTTGTTATAAGTAAATTATATGAAATTAATCTTTAATGGCTTAAAAGACACGCCTTTAAATCTCCTGCGGCGGCTGGGCTATGCCTTTTTAAGGCGGGACGAGCGGACCGGCGAGCTTTCGTTCGCCAGGAGGGCGGGAGCGGGCGATTATCCGCGGTTTCATATTTTCGCCAGTCAGAATGAAAAAGGGGACGCGACGCTGAATTTGCACTTGGATCAGAAAAGGGCGTCATATCAGGGTTCTTCCGCTCACAGCGGAGAATACAGCGATGAGGGAGTTTTGAAGGCGGAAGCGGAGAGGATCAGGAGTCAGTTTGTCAGTTAGTTAGCTTTTAGTTTATTAGTTTCCAATCAGCGATTTTCCCTACAAGCTAATAAGCTATTTCGGGGCCTGTAGTTAAGTGGTATAACGCCGCATTCGCATTGCGGAGGC
>CAYIFS010000027.1:4049-8627 GCA_964362775.1 uncultured Candidatus Saccharibacteria bacterium | reverse complement strand
GATTATCTTTTGTATAATATTTTCAAAAGTTCTTTTCACGATTTTTCACAGAACAAGGAGGCGGATATGTGTTCGGAATCCACTATTACCAAACGAAATTTTCCCATCGGAGATTTCAGGGGATTTTCCATGGGGGAAGAAGAAGGCGGGGTGACGTTTTTAACCCCCGGGGAAATGGAGGGTCATTTCGGGCAACTGATCGAGGCCTTGGCCGGAAGAGGCCTTCCGTCCGAACTCATTTATCTTTTTGAGGCGCAGCGGACAGCCGTTCTAAGTCGGGCGGCCGAGATGCCTTTCGTTAAGGGAGAAATTCCTTTTTTAATGGGAATTCCCGTAGGCTATCTTTCTTTTGAAGAACAGGCCGGGTTATTCAGCATCGCTTTGTCGGACGCCTTGCCTTCTTTAAAGCTCGGAGAATTTTTCAGGAAGCCGGGCATCCCCTCACAGCCTTATTTTCTTTTCGGCATTGAGAACGGTCGGGAGAATATCGGTTGTCCCTGGGAAGTGGGAGCGCGGGAGCTTGAAGGAGAGAAGCGCCAAGGGCTGGCCGCGGAAGAGCTTTTTGCCCTTCACGTCCAAAACAGGGTTTTGGTGCGCCATTTCATTCTGGCTTGTCCGGAAAAGATGGTCGCCCAATCAATGGTTCCGGGTTTGAATTTTGTTCCGGGCGTGGGACCGAGGCTTGAACTTCGGGAAACTGGAAAAGGATTTCCTGAATGGGGCACACCCTCCTGTTATTCCCGAGAATGTTTTTTGTGAAAAAAGAATGTTTTTTGCGAAAGCGAAAACTCCCTCGTAAAAACGAGGGAGTTTTTTAATTGGATTTAAACTCACGGGTATTTATTTTTTCAATTTTAAGCTGAAAAGTTTTTCTTCGGTCAAAAAATAGAAGATTTCTTTTTCCCCGTCAAAATAGATTTGGGGAAAAGGCGCGGTCAGAAAATCAATGGTATTGCGCCTGTCTCGGCCGTCCAGCTCGGTTGTTTTAATTTTGTCGCCCACGACAAAGGCGAGATGCTCGTCGTCCGGGAAAAAGATAACGTCCGATATTTTTTGGGCGAACCGCGTGATCAATTCTTTTTCGCCGGTTTTTTTGTTGGGCTGAATCAAAAAATCTTCAAGATAAAGGATCCAAATTTCATGGTCCGAAAAAAACATCAGTTTTTTCCCGTCGGCGGAAAACCGGGCCTGGCTTACGCCCGGGCTTAAAAGCTCAAAAATTCGGGAATTTTTATTCAAAAGATAAAGATTTTTTTTGGAAGAAAGAACCGTGATCTGATCCGGCGCGTTCCCCAAAATAATCTCAAATTCCCCCTTCTCCGCCAGGGGTTCTTTTGAAATTTGTTCCCTGAAAGAAAGATTAAGGTCGGTTTTATAAAGATTATAATTTATTTTGGAAATGAAATAGATTTCATTTCCTTTCAGGATTTGAACCAGCGAGGAGAGGGAAATTTTTTGCGCCCGGGCTTCTTTGGTTTTTTCTTCGGGCAAGCTCAAAAAAACGGGAATGGTGGAAGTGACATTTTCGGTCAGAAGATTAAAAGGGGGATTTTGGGGGAAAAGAAAAATATTGCGGGCTTCGGTGACGAGTTCCCTTTTCACTTCCAGATTTTTTCCCCAAGGGTGGAATCCTTCGCTTTCTATTTTAACCGAATAATTTTTTGGCGAAAGATGAGAGAAAAAATAGGGGGTTTGGTTCTTTTTTTCGCCGTTCAAAAAGATAGCGGCTTTTTGAGGAAGAGACCTTAAATAGAGGCCGCCGGTTTTGACGATCCGGCGGGTTTCCCAGTCAAAAGTCAGGCCTTTTGAATAAAGGGTTATCAGGGGGGTCAAAACAAAAAAAACCGCGCAAAGGAAGTAGAAAATAATCCGGCGAGTGGTTTTTGTCATAATTAAATTTAATAACAATTTTTGGAAAATAGCAATGATTGCTTGTCAGGAGATTTTTTTTAAATTAAGATGAGATTGACGATTAACCTCAATTTAAATGGAAAAATTCATCGTTTTGGGCGGCCGGGCCTTGAAGGGCGAAATTGAAACGCGAGGTTCAAAGAACGCGGCGACGCCTCTTTTGGCCGCCTGCCTTTTGACCGAAGAGACCTGTGAAATAGACAACCTTCCTTTGATTGAGGATGTTTTTCGGATAATTGAGATCTTACAAAGCCTGGGCGCTGAAACGGAATGGATGGGAGAACGGAAGTTGCGCGTGCGGGCCAAAGACATTGATCCTGAAAAAATAGACCAGGAAAAAATTTGCCAGCTTCGTTCTTCCATTTTGATCTTGGGAGCGTTGGTGGCGCGGTTTGGCAATTTCAAGTTCGCTCATCCCGGCGGCTGTCTTATCGGAAGCCGGCCTTTGGAAACTCATTTTGAAGCCCTGAAGGAACTGGGCGTTTCCATTGAGGAGAAAGAAAATTTCTATTTTGTCAGAAAAGATTGGTTAAAAGTTGAAAAGAACAAAAAAATAGTTTTGCGCGAATTTTCCGTGACGGCCACCGAGAACGTTTTGTTGGCGACTTCTCTTTTTCCGGGAAAAATTTCTTTACGCATCGCGGCGGCCGAACCGCACGTGCAGGAGCTTTGTTTCTTTTTGGAAAAAATGGGCGTAAAAATAAAGGACATCGGCAGCCATTCTTTGGAAATTGAAGGAAAGGAAAAATTGGATGGGGCAAAACATACGGTGATTCCCGACCCGACGGAAAGCGGCACTTTGGCGATCGCGGCGGCGGCCACGCGAGGAAAAGTGAAGATTAAAAATTTTCGGGCGGATCACGCCGAACTGGTTTTGGAAAAATTGAAAGAGATGGGCGTTAATTTTTCTCTCGGAGAAGATTTCCTGGAGATTAATCCTTCGGTCAGGTTCCGGCCGGCCAAAATTCAGACTCTGCCTTATCCCGGGATTCCGACGGACCTACAAGCGCCGTTGGCCGTGCTTTGCACTCAAGGTGAAGGCGCGAGTTTGATCCACGACGCGATGTACGAAAACAGGTTTAAATATCTCAACGAACTTGAAAAAATGGGAGCCGCCGTTAAAATTTTAAATCCCCACGAAGCCCTAATTTCCGGTCCGACGCCTCTCTATGGCAAACAAATAAAAAGTTTTGACCTGCGCGCGGGCGCCACTTTGATTATCGCCGCGTTGATGGCCCAAGGCCGATCGGAGATATCGGATATTTATCAAGTGGACAGAGGATATGAGAAGATAGAAGAAAGATTATCCGCTCTCGGAGCGGATATAAAGAGAGTTAAAGAATAATCAAAAAACTTGTTTATCAAAAAGATCGGAATTGATTTGGGCACGGCCAATACTTTGGTTTTTGTGCCCGGAAAAGGGATTGTCATTAACGAGCCGACGGTCGTGGCTTTGTCTTTGGCAGAGAACCGGATCCTGGCCGTGGGGAATGAAGCCAAAGAGATGCTGGGGCGGACGCCGGATTCCATCTTGGCCTTGCGGCCGATGAAAGACGGGGTGATCGCGGATTATCGCGTCACCGAAGCGATGCTCCGTTATTTTATCAATAAGGCCACCGGTCCCTTCCGCCTTTTCCGGCCGGAAGTCATGGTGGCGGTGCCGGCGGGCATTACTTCCACCGAACGCCGGGCGGTGGTGGACGCGACTCTTAACGCCGGCGCTAAGGCCGCCTTTGTGGTCAAGGAGCCGGTTCTGGCCGCGATCGGCGCGGGAATTCCGATCAATGAGCCGGCCGGGCATTTTATTATTGATGTCGGTGGCGGAACGAGCGAAGTGGCGGTGATTTCGCTTGGCGGGGTGGTGGCTTGCGCTTCGGCCAGAGTCGGCGGCAATAAACTTGATCTGGCGATTGCCGAATATATCCGCAAAAAACATAATTTAGCGATCGGCGAACGCACGGCCGAAGAAATTAAATGGGCGATTGGTTCAGCTTTGCCAAAAAAAGACGAGGAAAAAATGGAAGTCAGGGGCCGGGATCTGATCGCCGGTTTACCTAAAACCATAGAAGTCAAAAGCAATGAGATCACGGAAGCGATTTCGGACCATTTGCGGGAAATCGTTCAAACGATTAAAAGCGTTTTGCAAAACACGCCGCCCGAACTTTCGGCGGACGTGATGGATCGAGGCATGATTCTTTCGGGCGGCGGCTCGCTTCTGCGCAATTTGCCGGAATTGATAGAAAAAGCGACCGGCGTGCCTTGCTGGCGGGCCGAAGACCCGCTTTTTTGCGTGGCCAAAGGCGCGGGCATCGCTCTGGAGCATTTGGATATTTATAAAAGAAGCGTGATGTCAAAAAAATGACCATCGGTATAAACGCCGCCGCGGCCGTGAAACAGCCGAGGACGGGTGTAGAAGAATACGTCTATCAGTTGATCAAACATTTAACGATGCTTCCGGAGGCCCGCGAGCATCGGTTTTTGTTATACTTGCCCACCGAAGCACTTGGGGCGAAGGCGGATGTGCCCGAAATAAAAAGAAACCCTTCGACGCGCCCCGTCTTGACGGGGCTTGCTCAGGGAATATTGCCTGAGCGGACCCCGCCTTGGCGGGGGAAGTCGAAGGCTAATCCATTTGATTTTCCCCTCCCTCCCAATTTTGAAATAAAA
>CAYIFS010000027.1:0-3949 GCA_964362775.1 uncultured Candidatus Saccharibacteria bacterium | reverse complement strand
CAGGGAATTTTGGAGGCCTATAAGATCCTGAAAGAAAAATATCAAATACCGCATCAGCTTGTTTTAGCCGGCGCGCCGGGCTTTGGGTATGAAACCCTTCGACGCGCCCTGCGGGCTTGTTCAGGGAATAACATTTTAGAATTAGGCTATGTTTCGGAAGACGAAAAGTGGCAATTGCTTGCCAACGCCGACGTTTTCCTGTTCCCGAGTCTCTATGAAGGTTTCGGCCTGCCGATCCTGGAAGCCCAAGCGGCGGGCGCGCCGGTGGTCACTTCTTTCAATTCTTCAATGCCGGAAGTGGCCGGAAAAGGAGCTTTATCCATCAATCCGCGAAATCCGACCCAGATCGCGGAAGCGGTTTTTCAAATAATTGACGAACCGATTTTGCGTGATAAACTGATACAATCGGGGAAAGAAAATATAAAGAGGTTTAGCTGGGAGAAATGCGCTCGGGAAACGCTTAAGATGCTTTTATGAAGGTTGCGATAGTTCATGATTTTTTGACGAGATTCGGAGGGGCGGAGAGGGTGCTTTTGGAATTGGCGGAAATGTTCCCGGAAGCGCCGATCTACACTTTTTTGTACGATGAATGGAAAATGGGGCGATGGTTCAAGAAAGAACGCGTCCAGACTTCTTTCTTGCAGAAATTTCCGGGATTTTTGAGGAACCGGCCGCAACTTCTTTGGCCTTTTATCGGCGCGGCGGCTGAAAGTTTTGACCTGCGGGAATACGACCTGGTGATCTCGTCTTCCTCGGTTTTTTCCAAGGGCGTTATCACGAGGCCCAAGACTACTCATATCTGCTACGCTCACAGCGCTTCAAGGTTCGCCTGGGACCATTCTTTTGAATATCTCAAAGAAAATAACCTAGGTTCTTTCAGCCGTTTTTTGGCCAAAATTTATTTGAGTTATTTCCGCCTTTGGGACCGCGCTTCGGCTTCTCGGCCGGATTATTTTTTGGCCAATTCCCGTTCCACCGCGCGCCGTTTGAAAAAATATTATAACGTTGAGGCTAAAGTAATTTATCCGCCGGTGAATCTGGCCAATGGCCAATGGCAAATGGCCATTGGCAAAGATAAGACAGGCGAGTATTTCCTGATCGTTTCCCAGCTCACGCCGTATAAAAAAATTGACGTGGCGGTGGAGGCTTTTAATAAGCTTGAATTGCCTCTTTTGATCATCGGCGAAGGACCGCAGAAAGAGCATTTAAAGAAGATCGCGAAACCGAACGTGAAAATTCTGGGTTGGAAAAGCGATGAGGAAGTAAGTGAATATTTAAAAAATTGCGTTGCTTTTATTTTCCCCGGCGAGGATGATTTTGGCATCGCGCCGGTGGAAGCGATGAATTTTGGCAAACCGGTTCTGGCTTTGGCCCGCGGCGGGGCGCTTGAAACGGTTTTGCCGGGGATCACCGGCGAGCTTTTCCAAGAGCCGACCCCGGAAATTCTGGCTGACGGCGTGCGAAGGCTGCGCCGGAATCTGGTCAACTTCAGCCCCCTGGTCATCGCCAAATGGGCCGGCCGGTTCTCGCGGGAAAGATTTAGGAAAGAACTGATGGAATTTATTGAAAAAGTGGGCTACAATTAAGCTATTATGCTTATCGGACATCAACGTCTCTGGGATTTTTTGGTGAAAAGCGCCCAAAGAGAAAAATTGGCCCACGCTTATCTTTTTTCGGGCCAGGAAGAGATCGGCAAAAAAACGCTGGCCTTGGAATTTGCCAAGTGGCTTTTGTGCGAGGATAAGAAAAAAGACCAGGCTTGCGGCGCTTGCCGGAATTGCCGTGATATTTCCCAGGGCCAACATCCGGATGTCTTTTTACTGGCGCCGCGCCAGGAAGAGAAGAAGAATATTTTGAAGACCTATGAGATCGGTGTGGAAGAGATCCGTGATTTTATCCATCATTTGAGCCTTTTGCCTTATCGTTCCACTTATAAGATCGCGATCGTGGATGAAGCCGATTGGTTGAGCCGCGAAGCGATGAACGCTTTTTTAAAAACCCTGGAAGAGCCGAGCCGCCAGAGCCTGATCTTTTTGGTCACCTCGGATTTTAAAAATATCTTGCCGACCATCATTTCCCGCTGCCAGCTTTTAAAATTCCTGCCCGTGCCTTTGAAAGAGATAGAAGAGGCGGCGCGACGGGTTGAATTCAAAAACAAGGCAGTTTTAAACCAAGCTTTGCGCCTTTGCGCCGGCCGGCCGGGGAAGCTGTTCAAAATTCTGGCTCGGCCGGAAATTTTGGCGGAACAAGAAAAACAAACCGAGACTTTCAAAAAGCTCTTAAGATCGGATCTGGCTTGGCGTTTTGAATGGGCGCGCGACGCGGCCAAAGACGCGGTGGCTCTTTCGGAAACCCTTTCTCTCTGGCTTCGGCAGTTAAGAGACGGCCTTTTGGCGAAAAATGATTGCGCCGCTCTTTCATTGGAGAAAGATCCGCCGGAATTGAAAAAGGGAAATCGCGAATTGGTTCAAATGATGAGAGAAATTCACCGCGCCCGCGAGGCGATTTCCAGCGCCAGTTTTGACACTCGTTTGATCTTGGAAAATTTAATGTTAAAAATTTAGCCCGCTACGAAATACGAAAAGATACGAAACTACGAAAAAATCCACCCCGACCCTCCTTTCTAAAGGAGGGGGTCAGAAATTCCCCCTTTTTAAAGGGGGATCCGCCAGTTGGCGGAAGGGGGATTTAAAATCCGTATATTCGTAAGTCATTAGTAATTCGTAGAGATTATGACTAAAAATCATCTCTTAACTTTAATTCTGCCGACGGTTTTTTTCGCCGCTTCCGCCGTCACGCCTTTTGCCTGTTTGCCGGAAAAGGATCTCGGGGTTTATAAAACTTTTGACGGCGGGGAAAATTGGGAACAAAAAGTCGCCATTTCCAAGGGCAGTGATCTGTCGCAGACGAGCATTTTAAAGATCGCGCTGGATCCGCAGGATTCCAAGATCGTTTATCTTGGCACCCGGGGCGCGGGGCTTTTTAAATCAATGGACGGCGGGGAGCTTTGGTACTCTTTGGCCGATCGTGATGGGGTTTTGAATAAACTCGGCAATGTGATAGACATCGCGATTGATCCCAAAAATTCAAATAATGTTTACGTGGGCGCCTATCAGGATCGCTACGGCGTGATGCTCCGTTCAAACGACGCGGGCAAGCATTGGGAAGAAGTTTATCGCACGGCGCGCGACCGCTACGCGGTTTTTGGGGTGGAAATAGACCCCTTTGATCCCTCGTTGATCTATATGGCGACGGCCGAAGGAGGGCTTTTAAGGAGTTTTGATTTCGGCAAAACCTGGAAAATGATAAAATGGTTTGACGATGTGATCATCGGTTTGAAGGTCAATCCGCAAGACAGCCGGATAATGTATGTGGGCACGAATAATCGGGGAGTTTATAAAACTTTTGACCGAGGCCAGAATTGGCAGAAATTGGAAAAATTGGATGAATTTCCGGAAGCGCAAAGTATTGAGACTTTGGTTATCAATCAAAAGAACCCCGATATTATTTATACCGGTTCAAAGCAGGGATTTTTAAAGAGTGTGGACGGCGGTTTAACTTGGCAAAGATTGAATATCATTATTCCGCCGCGAAGCCTTATCGTCCAGTCCATCGCCTTGGATAAAAATAATTCTTCTCTGATCTATTACGCGGCGGGCAACGCGATCTATCACTCGCAAGATGGAGGTCAGTCTTGGAAAATGTATTTGGTTAATTCCACCCGGACAATAAAGGCCCTGGTCATTGATCCTGAAAATTCAAAAACCATTTATATCGGCATGACTTCCGATCCGGAATTATAAAATCTAAAATTAAAAAAATATGGCAAATTATAAAGACATCATTCAAAAAATAAAACCGGGCTTGGAAAAAGCGACGGGGCATTTTAAAGAGGAGCTGGGGGCTTTTCGCACCGGCCGCGCCACGCCCGCTTTGATTGAAAACGTGG
>CAYIFS010000026.1:0-9198 GCA_964362775.1 uncultured Candidatus Saccharibacteria bacterium | reverse complement strand
CGGCAAAAAACGCCGCGATCATAATTCTAAAAACGCCCGCTTCCCTGATGGCCAATTCCATGGTCCAGGGACTGCCGATGCCGACGCCATAAGGAGACTTATAAACGAATTTTAACAAAAATTTGGCCAAGAGAGAAACCTTGATGTCTTTAATGGGAATCGCCCGGCCCTGGGAAATAGAAACCATCTTCTCGCTCAAAAAAACGCTGTCTCCCATTCTCAAAAACGGCCCAGCGTATTCTTTGATTAATTCCGCCAAATTATCGCCCGGATTAACCACGCGAGTTCTGACGGGATACCGCGCGTATCTTTCGCCGTCAATTTCAATTTCCAAATTCTTGCCGGGATTGGGCTTTAAATCTTCTGGCATTGACTTTTCCGCCCGAGGCGGATGCGCCTTGGGCGCATAATTTTTAATTTTAACTTTCGTGTCCAGGGAGAGGAGTCGCCCCGCAGCTACGGGGTTACAGACCGCCTATTTGTCCAGGGGGCAGGAGTCGAACCTGCATAAAACGGTTTTACAGACCGTCGCATAAACCGCTCTGCCACCCCTGGATATTTTTATTTTTTTTGTTGAATTAAATTTTTAAGTATACCATGAGCTCTTCCGCCTCCTTTAAAATACTGCTCTCGCGCCATCGCTTCTTTTTTAGTCGGCCATTCTTCTTTATAAGCAAGATCGAGAGGCCTTCTATTTTTTGTTGAAACGACTAAATCAGAACAATGTTCACTAAATCTTCTTTTAAAATTTTTTGTCGAGCCTAAATACAATCTATTATCTTTCTTACTCTGTAATACATAAAATGTATATATAGGAGTCGCCCCGCAGCTGCGGGGTTACAGACCTGCCCCGCTACTGCAGGGCCGTCGCATAAACCGCTCTGCCACCCCTGGATATTGGCTTATCGCAAATCGCTTATAGCAAATAGCTAATCACAATTAATTAAATTCTAGCATTTTTTGGCGTAATGTCCAGCTAAACCCCCACACCAAAATTTTGGTGTGGGGGTGAAAACAAAAATTCGGCTTAAAAGCCGATTTTGAACCGCGAGAGCCACCCGTCGGGATTGAACCGACAACCTACGGTTTACCGCGCCTCGCCAAAGCCGAGCCACCTCTCGGGCTCGAACCGAGAACCTACAGTTTACAAAACTGTTGCTCTGCCAATTGAGCTAAGGTGGCATGCGGCGGGCGGGCAAAACCGTTGCTCTACCATTGAGCTAGGGTGGCCTATTTTTTTACTCCCCCTGCTTCTTCCGCGCCGTTTTTGCTTTTGAGTCCCTTGATCTCTTCCAACTTCCTTTTTACTTCCTGGTCTTCCGGTTCAAGCTTCAAGATCTGGCGAAAACAAGCCCGAGCGTCGCTGTAATTTTTTTGATTAAGATAGATAAAACCCAAGATCCGATAAGCCTCAAGGTCTTTGGGATTTTGAGTGATCAGATCGATACAGCGCTTTTCTTCTTCCAAAGATCTATTTTCAAGAGGCTGAACCGCTTCAACGCTTTCTTCGCTTTTAGCCGTCCCGTTGCCGGAAACATTTTCTATTTTTTCTTTCAAGGCTGCATCTTCTTCTTTGGCCACTTCCTGTTTCATCTTTTCCAGCTCCTGAAAAATCTCAACCTTATCCAAATTTTCCAACATCTGCGTCTTTTCCTTTTTCTTGAGCCGCCGATGCTCCATCCAGGCACGGGAACGGATGGTCCAAACTTGGGATTCATTTCTCGCTCGGCCTATCCAGGCGATGAAAAGATTATCGGCTTTCAAAATCAGGACCCTGATCTTGCGCAATATTTTCTCCAGCCATTGCAAAACTCTCGGTTGGTAAGAAAAATATTTTATTGTTTCCAACTTTTTTTTCAGCTCGTTCTTTAGATTGATCTTTCCGCCAAAAATTCCCGATTCCGGGGAATCGGTGGGCAGATTGAGAAGCGTGGGAATTTTTTTATAGGCAAGGGTAAAAATTCCCGCGATTCCCGAAACAACCAAGATAAGACCAAAGATTAGCCAAGGAGACATAATAGTAAAATTTTCACCCTGCGGGTGACCGCCCGAAGAGCGGCAATTTCAAAATTAAATTTCAAATCTTGTAAATCTCCCGACTTTGATGTTTTCGCCGAGTTTTCCGACAGTTTCATTGATGAGGTTCTGAACGGTTTTTTGAGGATCTTTAATGAACGGCTGGCCCAGCAATTCTTCAACGCTTTGCGGATTCATCGCCGAGATCTGGAGGCAAATTTCGTGAGCCAGATTTTTGAAAATTTCATTGCGGGCGACGAAATCCGTTTCACAGCCGATCTCAAGCAAAACCCCGATTTTCCGGTTGGCGTGGATATAAGCGTCAATCAAGCCGGCTTTGATCTGGCGTTCCGATTTCTTGGCGGCCAGTCGCGCCGAGCTTTCGCTCAAAAAATCCAAAGCTTTCGTTTCGTCTCCCTGCGCTTGTTCCAGCGCTTTTTTGCATTCAACCATTGAACAGCCGGTCTTTTCTCTTAAATTTTTTATGGCTTCGGGAGTAATGTTCATTTTTATTGGCGAGGCTTGGCGTTCTTTAAATTTTCCGCCACCGTCTCTAAAATTATTTTCATTGAGGAATTGGCGTCATCGTTGGCCGGAATTATATAATCAATCAAGCTCGGGTCATTGGCCGTGTCGCAAATGGCCACCACCGGAATTTTTACTCTCTTGGCCTCTTTGATGGCCAAATTTTCGGTTTTAACGTCCACGGCGAATAGCGCTTCGGGAATTTTCATCAAATTTCTGATGCCTTCCAATTGCCCTTGGAGCTTCTTCAATTTCTTCTCCAATTTCGTCCGCTCTTTTTTCACGTATTTATCCCAGCCGCCGGTTTTTTGCTCGTCTTCCAGCTTTCGGAAATAATCCAGGCGCTTGGAAATAGTCTTGAAATTAGTCAACGTGCCGCCAAGCCACCGCTCGGAAACATAGGGCATGCCCAGCGCTTGCGCCGTTTCCTTGACGATTGTCTTGGCCGCGGGCTTGGTGCCCACGAAAAGCACGATTCCCCCTTTTTCCGCCACACCCTTCAAAAAAACCATCGCCTCACCCATTTTTTGCAGAGTTTTTTCCAAATCAAAAATATGGACACCGTTCCTGGAAGAAAAAATGTAAGGCTTCATTCGGGGATGCCATTTTGACGTTTTGTGGCCAAAATGAACTCCCGCCTCAAGCAGATCTTGGGCGGAAGGCAGTTTCACTTCCTCGGAAATTACGGTTAAATTTTCATTATTCATATAAAATCAGTATAGGATAATCTTAAAAAAAATGCAACCCCTCACCTATGAAGGAATGGATTTTCCGCAGAAAAATTTATAACAAAAAATATTCATTATTAAGAAATGTAAAATTAATTGTTTTGACAATTTAAATTTTCCTTCATAGGTGAGGGGTGCAACTCTCTTTGTTAAATTTCTCTTTTGCTCTTGCCAAAAACCGATTTTGTGATAAGATAGAAAAACAAAATCCATGCCAGGTAGTGAAAATTTGACAGGTTATCCGCTTCTTAAAAAAACCTGCCAACTTTTTATAACCTCGGCTAATGAAAAGAGTTGATAGACATTAAAGAGTTTAATTATTAAGTCAAATTTCTACTACCTGGTATGAAAAAAGACATTCACCCAAAGTTTTATCCCGAAGCCAAAGTGACTTGCGCTTGCGGCAGCGTTTTTAAGACCGGCTCCACTCTGCCGGAAATCAACGTGGAGATCTGTTCCGCCTGCCACCCCTTCTACACGGGCAAAGAAAAACTGATAGACACGGCTGGCCGCGTGGAAAGATTCAGGAAGCGCGAAGCCAAAAAAACGGGTTTTGGCGCCAAAAAGAACAATAAGAAAGATCTCGTCAAGAAAGATAAGAAATAAATCTCTCCCTCCTTTCGTAAAGGAGGGCTGGGGAGGATTTAAAAATCCCCCTTAATCCCCCCTTTATAAAGGGGGAATTTAAAATGGCGAAAGGCATTATCATGGAAATTCGCGCCGGCACCGGCGGCGAAGAAGCCGCGATCTTCGCGGCCGATCTCTTTAGGATGTATACAAAATACGCCCAATCCCAAGGTTGGGGATTTTCGGTTTTGGATTCAAACCAAACAACGCTAGGCGGCTTCAAAGAAATAATTTTGGAGATTAAGGGCTCGGCGGCCTTTGAAGAACTAAAGAACGAGAGCGGCGTCCATCGGGTCCAGCGCATCCCCGCCACCGAAAAAAGCGGCCGCGTCCACACCTCCACCGCCACGGTGGCGGTTTTGCCGAAAGTAGAAGAAACGGAGATTAAAATAAATCCCCAAGATTTGCAAATTGAAGCGGTGCGCTCTTCGGGCCCGGGCGGACAAAACGTCAATAAACGGTCCACCGCGGTCAGAGTTGTTCACTTGCCCACCAATATTGTGGTCTTTTCCCAAACCGAAAGGTCCCAGCCGCAAAACAAAGAAATTGCCCTGGAAATTTTGCGCGCCAAACTTTATGAACACAAACGCCTAAAAGAAATGGCCGAACTCTCCGCCGAACGCCGCCAACAAATCGGCGGCGGAGACCGTTCCGAAAAGATCCGCACTTACAATTTTCCGCAAAACCGCATCACCGACCACCGCCTTGGAAAAAGCTGGCATAATTTGGAAACGATCCTTGAAGGAAAAATGGAAGCGATAATCAAGGCTTTCAAAAACACCGAGAAAGAATAAAATTATTCGGTTCTTTAAAAATTAAATAAAAGGTCGACTAAACCGATTAATCAGCTTAAATATTTATGGAACAGCCAATTTCTCCCGGGCCCTTTTTAATGCCGGGGCCCCAATTCAACCAGAACAAAAAATCTTCGTGGTTTGAGAAATACTCCCAAAAATTGATCTTGGGAGCGATTATTATTTTGATCGCTTTGGGCGTTTTTTCTTTCTACGAAAGCTACCAAAACCGCCAAGAACTTCTGAAAACGGCCATTAACGAAACTCCTTCCCTGTCCGCCTCTCCTTCGCCTTCAACCGCGCCGAGCGCCAAAACCGAAAACAAGGATTCCCAGAAAATATCGGCTTTGGAAAATCAAAAACCGAAGATCACGGAAAAAAATTCCATTATAATCACAACCGGCCCAAAAACGAACGCTTCTCTTTCCTCTATCCCCGAAGTCAGAACAGAAAACGGCAAATTTATAGCCAAAGCGGCCAAAGGCAACGGCGCGACGCACCTGGCCCGTTACGCGCTCAAAGAATATCTGAAAGACAAAGACTTGAAAAACGAGCTTTCGGCCGAACAAAAAATATTCATTGAAGATTATCTGCGAAAGAATATTGAATTCCCCAAACCCCTGCGACTAGGCGGCAAGATCTCTTTTTCGGAAAACCTGATCAAAGACGCCGTTCAAAAAGCTCAAGCGCTTTCGCCTTCGCAAATCCAGAATCTATCCCAATATGTTCCCTTGGTTCCTTCAATCTGATCTAATTTTGTTTTTAAAATCCTTTTAATTTTAAAGCTCATAAAAACCCCAGGAAAGGGGTTTTTATGTTATCCACAGCCGATATTGACAAAAAACCGCCTCGGCTTTAAAATATAAGTATTCCTGTTGAAAAATCAGAAATTTTAGCGGTAAATAGAGTTTTACTCATGGGGGTGAGTAAGTAAGTTCCTTCACAAGCGGTCAAAAACCGCTCAAAAAACAATCCAAAACAGAGGGGGTAAAAGATGATGCGAATTTTCACAGGCAATCAGACAGACCCGGAAGAACGAGTGGCAGCCCTCCTTTTTTTAGGAGACGTGCCTTCGGCATTCCATGCTCTCCGCGACCGGCCGCAACCGGCGCGCGAAGCGTTCATCATTGAGCTGGCGGAAAGCGCTCTTTCGGGGAAAATTGAGATCTCCAACGGCAATGGTGGTCTCAAGAAAGCCATTCTCCCGCCAAACGCCATGATCGGCCTTCTCCGAATCATCACCGGAGACGGGAGAACGAGGCTCGCGGAACTATTCCTCGGCCACTGCGAGAAATGCAAATGGTCGGGCACCAGAATAACCATTTTCAGACTCCTCGGAAAGGAGCCGGATTCCCGAACCATCGCGGCGGTCAGAGAAAGAATCTTCGGCAGGATTCTCCGACCCGCGGCTGAAAAAACCATGGTCACGGCATAATCATCCCCCATCGAGAAAAGAACCAAAAAAAGGACTGCAAAAAAGCAGTCCTTTTAAATTTATCTCACACAAATATTCCTGTCATTCCGGCCTCCCGCCTCGCCCGACGAGCGTGCGAGTCGAGGCGGGTGAGCCGGAATCTAGAAATCTAGATGCCGGATCAGGTCCGGCATGACATACAAAAATTTTTATAAATTACCGCGAGATAATATTCAATTGATCCTGAATCACGCCCGCCAGTTCCATCACTTGATCCCCGTAAAAATAATAAGTCGGGTTGTTCCAGCGGCGGCCGGCAAAATAAACCTGCGCCGCTTTCCATTCGGCGTCATAATTTCGGGAGCTCGCTCCGCCTTGGGCTAACTTAATGCCCGCGGCCGCGAAAGCGTCCTCAATATCCCAAGGATCTGGAGGATTATGGCCCGTCAAATTAGCGATTCTCTCTTCATAAGCCAGCCAAGTGGTTGGCAAAAATTGCGCCGGCCCCATGGCGCCGCCCCAGCCATACCAGGGTTTTTTGGAAACCGGTGTGGTGTCGGGATTCCGGCCAAGCTTTTCGCAAATCTGCAAAAAAGCTTTTTGTTCGGTTGATTTCATGTCGCGCCGCCAATTGCCCGAACCCAAATTATTCCCCCAGCTGGTCTCTTTTTTCAAAATTGCCAAAAGGAAGGCCGGCCGCACGCCGGTCAAAGAACCGGCTTTTTTGGCGTATTGATAAGCTTTTTCCAGGGGCATTGAAACTCCCACCCCTTCCAAAAGATAAAGATTGGAGCGAATTGAAGCCGCGTCCTGCTGGGCTTTGGTCATTAAATTCTGAAAATTATCTTCCTGGCCCTTAGTCTGTGAAAGCAAATCTCTTTTTTCTTGTTGTTCCGCGGCCACCGCCTGTTTTTGAATCTGCTGCAGGACCTTCAACTGGTTCAATTCTCCCTGTTTGTCTTCCAAAATTTCTTTATCATCCTCCAATTTAACTTTCAAATCCCGAATCTGATTTATGTTTTCTTGAACGTCTTTTTGCAAAGTTTCAAGCGAATTTATTTCCTCAAAAATTTCGGAAATTTTCTGATTCTTCAAAACCATTTCTAAAATTCCTTCTTCGTCCTGTTCATAGATCTTGCGCACATTGATGGCCAAAATATTCCTTTCCCGATTGATCTTTTCTTCCGCCTTGTCAAGATCAATGTTTTTATTGCCGATCTCATTTCCGGTCTGCTGAATGGCCAAGTTCGTCCGCTTGATTTCCAGGGTCGCTTGTTTGATGCGATTATCCAACAGGCTTATTTCGCGGTTAAGCGTTTTCCCTTGCTGTTGAAGATTCTTGATATTGGAACGGTATTCATCAATCTGGACCTGCAGATCGCCGATCTGTTGGCGTAATGTTTTTTCCAATTCTTCGCCGCCAGATAAAGCCAAGGCGCCGCTTAAAAAAGGCCCAAAAACAAAAAACCCCAAGATAGCCAAAAAGCATCCTGCGGTTTTTTTTCTTAAAAACAAAAAAATCATCGTTCCTGAATATTAATTTAAGCTTTGGGAGCGCTTTCCTCGGCGGCTTTTTCAGCCGCTTCCGCCGCCTTCTTTTCTTCGCCCACTACTTTAATTTCACCGACTTCTTCTTGGGGTTTTTCTTCAAGATCGGCCAATTCCTTATCCGAGCGCGGCGGTACCACCGTGGCCAATATTTCTTCCGCCTGGGCCAAAATTTTAACGCCGCCGGGGATTTTCAAATCGGCCACTTTTATTTTATCGCCAAAAGCGGCTAAGGAAGAAATATCCACCAAAATTTCCTTGGGCAGGTCCTGCGGCAAAGCTTCCACTTCCACTTCGTTCAAAGCATGGATAAAAATGCCGTTTTCCTGCTTGACCGCGGCCGATTCGCCGATGAATTTCAACAAGACTTTAGTTTTTATTTTCTCATCCATCTTCACCTCATAAAAATCGACATGTAAAATTTCATCGCTTACGGGATCTCTTTCAAAATCATGGATTAAGACATTATGTTTTTTCTCGCCCAACATCAGACTCACCAAGCTTGTTTCGCCGGCTTCATTGAAAATTTTATTGAAATCCCGGGCCGAAACGCTTAAATTCAACGGCTTGATATTGTGGCCGTACAAAACAGCCGGAATTTCTCCGGTTGTTCTTAACTTTTTGACTTTTTTGCCCGTGATCTCCCTTGCCTGGGCTTTTAATTCAAGCGCCATAGAAAAAAGTGTTTATCAAATAATAATTAAGTTTAGCAGAATCCGAGAAAAAAATCAACCCCTCACATGGAAAGAAATGCGAATCTTACTCGCAGAATATCAAATTACATAAATAAAAGAAGGATTTCAATTTATTTTATATTTGGCAATTAATTACTTCTTCAAAATTTTCTTTCCATGTGAGGGGTCAAGCCCCTTATTCTATTTTAATAATTTGTACCGGACAGACATCCGCGGCGTCCTTGGCGCATCCGATGTCTTCCGCTTCCAGCTCAAAATCGTCGCCGACTTGAGCCGCGCCTTTCAGAGAGGCCAGACCGTCGCCGGCCATCTCAAAAAATTTATCGCAAACCGCCGCGCAAGAACCACAGCCGATGCATTTTGAACGCTGGTGAATTATCTTCATATTTTTTATTTTATTTTAATTGGAGTTAAAGGCTCCTTCCCTTCCAACACCGCCGCGATATTTTGAGCGGCCAGTTCCGACATGTGGTCTCGAGTCGTTTCGGTGGCCGAAGCGATATGAGGCAGTAAAATCGTGTTTTTCAGTTCGGCCAATCCCGGCGCCATTTTCGGCTCTTCTTCATAGACATCCAGCGCCGCGCCGCGGATAACACTATTTTTCAAGGCTTCAACCAAAGCGTTTTCGTCAATCACCGGCCCGCGGGAAGTATTTATCAAATAAGCTGATTTTTTCATCATTTTCAGTTGGGCCTCGCCAATCAAGTGTTTGGTTTGCGGATTCAAGGGCGTATGCAAGGAAACAAAATCCGACTCTTTCAACAATTCTTCCAATGAAACAAATTTTAATCCGAGCTCCTTTTCCGCCGCCTCGTTGCGCACCACGTCATAATATAGGATTGGGCAATCAA
>CAYIFS010000025.1:0-9420 GCA_964362775.1 uncultured Candidatus Saccharibacteria bacterium | reverse complement strand
CCTCTCTTTTCCTATAATCATACACCAAAAAATAGCTTAACGCAAGAGGGACGGGAAAACGGGAAAACCTGACTTTTTTATGAAGAGAGATCTGCTCTTAAAATCAGCCTTGGGTCTTCTGGTCCTGGCGGCCTTGATCGGCTTCTTTTTGAAATTGTTTGAAGAACCAAAATGGCAAGAAATAAAAAGCTCTTCCGCCAAAGCCGAGCTCAGCTCGGCCAAAGAAGAAACCAAAACCGAATCGTCAAAAAACGGCTTGTTTTCTTTTTTAAAAAAGAGCTCGGAGCCAATAAATTTTCTTTTATTGGGAGCTTCCGGTTCGGGCTACGAAGCCCCGGATCTGACCGATACTATTTTAGTCGCTCGATTTGACGAAGCGAAAAACAAGGTTTTTCTTTTTTCCCTGCCGCGCGATCTTTTGGTAAAAATACCCGATTCGGAAAATTTCACGAAGCTCAACGCGCTTTACGCTTATTCCAAAAACGAAAAAAACCGCGAATTTGAAAATCTGAAAGAAAAAACAAAAGAGATCACCGGCCTGAAGATCCAGCATTATATTCTGGTTGATCTGAACTTTGTCAAAAAACTGGTAGATCTTTTTGGCGGCGTGAATATTTGGGTGGAAAAAGATATTTTGGACACCGCCTTCCCCGGCCCCAATCATTCTTTTGAAACTTTTGAATTGAAAAGCGGCTGGCGGTATTTGGACGGCGAAACAGCGCTGAAATTCGTGCGTTCGCGCCATTCTCCCAGCGGCGATTTTGACCGCATCTCGCGCCAGCAAGAGATCCTACAGGCTCTGAAACAAAAAATCACCAATCTGAAATTTTGGGAATTTGACAAGTTTTTGGAGATTTACCAAATCCTCGCCCAAAACGTGAAAACCGACTTGAATTTTTTGGAGATCAAAGACTGGTGGGAGAAAATGAAAGATATTCCCGGAGAGAATATTGTCAAAACCGACGTTTTAGGTCAAAATTTGTTTGAAAGCGGCTCGGCTATCCTCGGGAATACAGAAGCCTCTATCGTTAAACCCAAGGCCGGCGTGGAAAATTACGATGAAATAAAAAAGTTCGTGGAAGAAACAATAAAATAAATCAATATGAAATTAATAATGGGTCTTGGCAATCCCGATCAAAATTACGAAAACACCCGCCATAACGCGGGGTTTATGGCGCTGGATTTTTTTAAAAATAGTCAAAGTGGTTTTTCCGATTGGCAAAATTCCGAAAAATTCAAAGCGGAGATTTCCGAGGGTGAAATTGACATCCCGCCTTCGTCAGAAGACTACGGCGTGGCGAAGGAAAAAATCATTCTGGCCAAACCCCAAACTTTTATGAATCTTTCGGGCCAAGCCGCCCGCTTGCTCAAAGATTTTTATAAAATGGAATTTTCCGATATTATTGTTTTGCACGACGACCTGGCTTTGCCGCTCGGCCAATTCCGTCTTTCGCAAAATTCCGCTTCCGCCGGCCACAATGGCGTCCAAAACGTCATTGAAAATTTAGGTTCGCAAAATTTCGGCCGGATCCGCCTCGGCATCAAACCGGCCTCCGATTCCCCCCTTTATAAAGGGGGGCTGGGGGGGATTTTTTCAAAATGGATTTTCAAAACTCCTTCGGAAAAATTTGTCCTGCAAAAATTCTCCGCGGAGGAATTGAAAATCATTAACAGCGTGATTGAAAAATCAAATCAGGCCCTGAAAACCATTCTCGCGGAAAATTTCCAAACGGCGATGAATAGATTTAATTGATACTGTCATTGCGAGGAGTCCGCGACGAAGCAATCCCGAAGTATTACCGTCGCCCACGGGATCGCCACGCCCCCCCGTCTATCATTCCCGCCCGCTTCGCCGGAGATTCAGCAAGGCGAGCGAAAGCGGGAATCCAGCAAAAGATTTTGGCTGTCAATTTAAAAAGCCCACCAAGTTTGACGGACTTTTTTTGCGCCCATTATCCTACCTGCAAGCGTTCAAGAAATATCAATAAAGAAATTCCTTGACCCTCGCCCCGCAAAAGCGGGGTTTCAGCTACTCGCCGGAATTTTAGGAGGGGTTATTCCGGCTTTGGCCACTCACAGACAGGGTAATAAGCACAAAATTTGACCGAAATTTCAGAATAGCGTATTATGCGCTGGACAAAAGAAGATGTCAAGCAAAAAAAAGTTACCATGAGACTAAATCTTTATCTCCAAACGCTTTCGGAAACCATAGAAGAAATGAGAAAATAATATTTCTTAATTTGTCAGTGAAAGTCGGTGATGTTATAGTTTAAAAGAAATCTGTTTTATCCCTAACTTTTCACTTTCCTGCCTCGCCGGCCCGCTTCGCCGTAGCTTTAGCGAGACGAGCAGGCGGGTAACTTTAAACTTCTAACTTTCGATGCATCCCCAAGCTCCCTATTTTCACGCTTTCAATCTTTTTTACGAACGCATCGGCCCCGCCCGATTTAAAAAAATTCTGGGATATTTCGGTTCTTTGGAAAAAGCCTGGAAAGGGAGCGGCGTTTCAGATTTTATAGCCGCGGGGTTGGAAGAAGATCTGGCGCGGGAAATTGCCACGCGCCGGCCGCAAATAAATCTGGAAAAGGAAATGGAAAAAATGGCGCAAGAAGATATAGAAATTGTGACGATCCTGGATGAAAATTATCCCAAGCTCTTGAAAGAAATTTACGACCCGCCCCACGTTTTGTATCTTAAAGGAATTTTGAAAGCGGAAGACGAATTTTCGCTGGCCATTGTCGGCACGCGCCGACTTTCAAATTACGGCTACCAAGCCGCTGAAAAAATTTCCTATGACCTCGCCCAAGCCGGAATGACCATTGTTTCGGGCCTCGCGCAGGGCATTGATACCTTGGCGCACCTGGGCGCGGTCAAACAAAAAAAGCGAACCGTAGCGGTGCTCGGTTCAAGCTTGGGTAAAGACGATATTTTCCCTTCAACCAACCGAAAACTGGCCGAAATGATTATTCAAGAAGGCGGCGCCATTTTGAGCGAATATCCGCTCGGCGCGCTGGCGCTCCGCCATCATTTTCCCGCGCGCAACCGCATCGTTTCCGGACTGGCACTCGGCGTTCTGGTGATTGAAGCGCCCGAAAAATCGGGCGCCCTGCTCACTGCCCGCCACGCTTTGGAACAAAACCGGGAAGTTTTCGCCTTGCCCGGCTCCATTTTTTCGCCTAACTCCCTGGGACCCAATAACCTGATAAAGATGGGGGCAAAACTCGTCACGGACGCCCAGGATATTTTGGAAGAATTGAATCTGAAAAGCCTGGTTCAAAACATTGAGACCCGCCAAATTCTGGCCGACACCAAAGAAGAACAAATGATTTTGGACAATCTTTCCCACGAAGCGCTCGCGATTGACAAACTCGTCCAGCTCACTAAACTGGAAACAAGTTTAGTCAATTCCACCTTAAGCTTGATGGAGATGAAAGGCAAAGTGAAAAATCTAGGCGGAGCGCAATACGTTTTGGCGCGCTAATCATAAAAACAAAAAACATATTATATGAATCTCATCATCGTTGAATCGCCCACCAAGGCCAAAACCATCCAGCGATTTTTGCCGGCTGATTTTGTCGTGAAATCTTCTTTCGGCCACGTGCGCGATCTGCCCAGAAAAGAACTTGGCGTGGAAGTAGAAAATAATTTTGAGCCAAAATACGTGGTGCCGATGCTGGCCCGAAAAAGACTGACGGAGATCAAAAAAATCCTGCAAAAAGCCGGCAAAGTGATCCTCGCGACCGACGAAGATCGCGAAGGCGAAGCCATCGCCTGGCACCTCCTTCAAGCCCTGGGACTTGAAGGGACAAAAAAGAAATCGGAAGTTCCGACCGAACGCATTGTTTTTCACGAAATCACCAAAAACGCGATCCTGGAAGCGCTGAAAAATCCGCGCCAATTGGATTTGAACCTGGTAAACGCCCAGCAAGCGCGCCGGATTCTGGACCGGCTGGTCGGCTACAAGCTTTCGCCTTTTTTATGGAAAAAAATAGCCAAAGGGCTTTCGGCCGGCCGAGTTCAATCCGTGGCGGTCAGGCTCATCGTGGAGAAAGAACGGGAAATCCAAAAATTCCAATCGGAGGAATATTGGACGATTGAGGCCTCCCTCAAAAAACAAAAGTCCGAAGAAACGCTTCAGGTTCAACTCGCCAAAAAAAACAACGAAGCCCTGGAAAAACTGGCCGTCAAAAATGAGACCGAAGCTAAAAAAATCCTTGAAAATCTTGAGAACGCGGTGTGGCGTGTGGAAAAAATCCAATCAAAAGAGACCCAGAGAAAAGCCGCGCCGCCGTTCACGACCAGCACTCTCCAACAGGAAGCGGGCAAAAAACTGGGTTTCTCCGCCAAACAAACCATGCAGATCGCCCAACAGCTTTATGAAGGAGTGGAACTTGGCGAAGGGCCCATGGGGCTCATCACTTATATGCGCACCGATTCTTTGAACATCGGAGAAGAAGCGAGAAAAAGCATCCGCCAAAAGATCGCCGATAAATTCGGCCAAAATTATCTTTCAGCCGAACCCCAAATTTTCAAAACCAAATCCAAAGGGGCGCAAGAAGCGCATGAAGCGATCCGACCCGTTGAGATCGGATATGAACCCGAGGAAATCAAAAAATTTCTCACCCCCCATCAATTCAAATTATATAATTTGATCTGGAAAAGAACTCTGGCCGGCCAAATGGCGCCGGCGGTTTTGAACACGACCAGCGTTGATATTGAAGCAAAGAAAGAAAACAATAAAGATATTTACACTTTCCGCGCCTCGGGCACCCAAATAAAATTTGACGGATTTTTAAAGATTTATAGTGGCAAGATCAATGAAGTATCCCTGCCTTCTCTGGCGGAAAAAGAGATTTTGGACTTGGAAAAAATAACGCCGCTCCAGCATTTTACCGAGCCGCCGGCCCGCTATTCGGAAGCCACCCTCATCAAGGCTTTGGAAGAAAACGGCATTGGCCGGCCTTCAACTTACGCCCCGACAATCTCCACGATCCTGGAACGCAACTACATCCAAAAGAACGAACAACGCCGGCTTCAGCCAACCGAGATCGGTTTTCAGGTCAACGACCTTTTGGTGGAACATTTTCCCAAGATCGTGGACATCAATTTCACCGCGCATTTTGAAGGAGAACTTGACGAAATTGCCGAAGGCGAAAAAGAATGGACCGAAGTCTTAAAAGAATTCTATGGGCCGTTCAAGGAAAATCTTGATCAAAAATATCAAGAGGTCAAAACGCAAAAAACCGAACCGGAAAAAACAGACCGTCTCTGTCCCCAATGTTCTTCGCCGATCGTCATCCGCCAAAGCCGGTTCGGCAAATTCTATGCCTGTTCCAATTTCCCCAAGTGCCGATTTACGGAAAATATCAAAGACCCCAAAAACGACCTGAATCTCCCCTGCCCCAAATGCGTTGAAGGAGAAATAGTTGAAAAAAGGACCAAACGCGGTAAAATCTTTTATGGCTGTTCAAGGTATCCGGAATGCGATTTCGCTCTTTGGGACAAGCCCACCGGCCAAAAATGCGAAAAATGCGGCGCGCCGCTGGTCCAAACCAAGAACAACAAAGAAAAATGCTCAAACAAGGAATGTAAAAAAGAAGAATAATTTTCATGTTTTCCTTTGAAACGCTGGCGGAAAAAATAGGGAAGCAAAATCCGGAGGCGGATTTGGAATTGATAAAAAAAGCTTTTGACTTCGCGCAAAAATCGCATTCCGGTCAGACCCGGCGTTCGGGCGAACCTTATATTCAACATTCCCTCGCCACGGCCGAAACCCTGGCGGAAATGAAACTGGATTCCCAAACCATCGCCGCCGGACTTCTGCACGACGTGGCCGACGACACCGCAGTCTCGCCGGAGCAAATCAAAAAAGAATTCGGCAAAGAGATCGCGCAACTCGTGGACGGCGTGACGAAACTCGGCAAAATAAAATACCGGGGCATGGAACGCCACGTGGAAAATTTGCGTAAAATGTTTTTAGCCATGGCCGAAGACATCCGGGTTGTTCTCATCAAGCTGGCCGACCGCCTGCACAATATGAAAACTCTGGAAATCCTGCCGCCGGAAAAACAACAGCGCATCGCCTTGGAAACCATGGAAATTTACGCGCCGCTGGCCAACCGCCTCGGCATCGGCCGCCTCAAAGGCGAACTTGAAGACCTGTCTTTCCAATATCTTCTGCCGGGCGAATACCGATGGTTGAAGGATCAAATGAGGGACCAGCTGGAACAGCGCGAAGAATATATCAAAAAGATCATCCCAATCTTGAAAAAAGAATTGGCCAAAGAAGGCGTTGACCCTCTCCGGCTTCTCTGGCGCGCCAAACATTATTTCAGCCTCTATAAAAAACTTCAACGCCACGAGATGAATTTAAGCCGAGTCTATGACCTCGTGGCTTTGCGCATCATCGTGCCCACGATGGAAGATTGCTACTCAACGCTGGGTATTTTACATCAACTTTGGCGACCCCTGCCCGGACGCATCAAGGATTATATCGCTCTCCCAAAACCCAACGGCTACCAATCCCTCCACACCACGGTTTTTTGCCAAGGCGGAAAAATCATTGAAGTTCAGATCCGGACCGAAAAAATGGACAACGAAGCGGAACACGGCATCGCGGCCCACTGGTATTATTCCGAGCAAAGGGGATTCAAAGCGTATCTGAAAAAAATCTTCACGCCCGCGCCGGAAAAAGAACTTAAATGGATCTGCCAGCTCCAGGAATGGCAAAAACAAACCCAGTCCAGCGACGAATTTTTCAAATCGCTCAAAATAGATTTTTTCAAAGACCGAATCTTTATTTTCACGCCCAAGGGCGACGTGATTGATCTGCCCGAAGGCGCCACGCCGGTGGACTTTGCCTACTGCATCCATTCAGAAATCGGCCATCGCTGCCAGGGGGCCAAAATAGACGGCAAACTTTCTTCGCTTGACTCGCCCCTCAAAAACGGCCAGGTGGTGGAGATCATGGTCCAAAAACAATCTAAACCTTCACTTGACTGGCTGAAATTCGTCAAAACGAACGTCGCCCAAAGTCGGGTCCGCCAATGGTTCAATAAACATCAAATCATTCTGCCAGTGGATAAAACTCTCGCCAAAGAAGAAATTAAAAAAGAGGCAAAAGTCGAACCGCCAAAAATTCCATCCTCAAAAACAGTCGTTCGGGCCGGCGAGGCAAAAGTTAAAGATAACCCGGAAATCGCGACAACCCTCGCCAAATGTTGCCACCCCAAGCCTCCCGAAAAGATCAAAGGATTCATCACCTTGAACCATCAGATCACCGTGCACCAAGCCGGTTGCCGGAATCTGGAAAAGGTCAAAGATCCTTCCCGATTCGTGGAAGTTGAATGGAAATAATTTTTACCGGAACAAAAAATAACCCCGCAAATGCGGGGTTATTTTAATTTTCTCACTTTTTATTTTCAACCGACAATCTTCTTGACTATCTTTTCCAGATCTTCTTTATTTTTAAAGTCAATCACCACTTTGCCGTCTTGCCCTTTGGTTCTTACCCGAACCTTTCGGTTCAAAAATAGTTCCAGCTTTTTTTCCAGACCCACGATCGCCTGATCCGGATTCAAACGGCGCTTATGCGCCTGCACGGAAACTTCGCGCGCTTTGTCTTCCAACTGCCTGACCGACAGATTATTTTCCAAAATTTCATTGAACAGCGCCATTTGGGCGGCCGGATTTTTTACGCCGGCGATCGCCCGGGCGTGGCCTTCGGAAATTTTATTCCGCTCCAGGCTCTTTTGAATGGTGTCGGGTAAATTCAAAAGCCGCATTACATTGGTCACTCCTTCGCGGCTCCGGCCAACTTTTTTTCCTATCTCTTCGTGCGTCAAGCCGAATTCGTCCTGAAGTTTTCTGAAAGCCTTGGCCCGTTCAATGGGGTTTAAATCCGAACGCTGCAAGTTTTCCACGAGCGCCAATTCTAATTTCTGCTGTTCCGTCGTGTCGCGCACGAGCGCCGGTATGGAAGGCAAGCCGATGAGTTTGGCCGCGGCGTATCGCCGATGGCCGGCGATCAATTCGTATTCCACGTCTTGGCCGCGATTAGTCTCTCTGATGACTTTGGTCACGATTATCGGCTGCAATATCCCATGCTGTTTAATGGAAGAAGCCAATTCTTTCAAAGAATTTTCATCCATTTCCTGGCGCGGCTGATGGGGATTGGGAGAAATCTTGGAAATTTCAAGATTAAAAATGCTTTCTTTCCGGTCGCGCAGCGGCTGGGAAATCTTGGGATATTCCACTTCGGCTGATTTTTGTCTAGGCGGAATCAAAGATTGGAGCCCTCGGCCTAATTTATTCATAATTATTTTAATTAAATGATGGGTTTATTCTCTTTCGGCAAAGCTGAGCTTAGCTCTGCCCGGCGCTGTCCAAATTTATCAATTCCATGGCCAACTGACGATAGGCCTTGCCGCCGCGGGAAGCTTCGTCATATTGCAGGATCGTTTTCCCGAAGCTCGGCGCTTCGGCCAGCCTCACACAACGGGGAATGGTCGCGTCAAAAACATAGCCCGGAAAATGTAAACGAATTTCTTTGGCGACTTGGCGCGAAAGCTTATTGCGGGAATCATGCATTGTCAGTAAAGCTCCCTTAACGCGCAAATCGCGGCCTAAATTATCCTGGATCAAATTCACGGTTTTTAAAAGTTGGCCAAGTCCCTCAAGAGCGTAGTATTCGCATTGCACCGGCACGATGATCTCGTCGGCCGCAGTCAATCCGTTGATGGTTAAAAGGCCGAGGCTTGGCGGGCAATCAATCAAAATATAATCATAATTGGTGCGCACGCGATGCAAAATATTATAAAGCTTGAATTCTCTTTCGGGAATATTAACAAGTTCAATCGCCGCGCCGGCCAAGTCGCTGTTTGAAGGCAAAAGGTCATAGCCGAAAAGATTGGTCCGCCGAATCACGTCTTCCGGATAAATTTCGTCGGACAAGGTATGATAAAGAGTTTTTTCCAGGCTTTCGGGCGAAAAACCCAGGCCGCTCGTCGCGTTGGCTTGGGGGTCCAAATCCACCAATAAAACATATTTGCCGAGTGCCGCCAAATAAGCGGCCAAATTCGTCGCGGTGGTGGTTTTGCCGGTCCCGCCTTTTTGATTGACTATGCCGATTATTTTCGCCATTTTCTTTTTCCCTCCTTTAAAAATTTATCCTGAGCTTGTCGAAGGAGGAGAGTTGGGGTGGATTTTTTCCTGTTATTTATATTTTATACTAAAAATCCTAAATTGACAAAGGCCTGTTTTTAAGGATAAAATAAGGTATATTTCAGCCGCGGTGGCGGAATTGGCAGACGCATGCGACTCAAAATCGCACGGGTAAAACCATGAGAGTTCGATTCTCTCCCGCGGCACAATAGAAGATTAAAAAAACTTGACATTTATTAATAAAAAGACTACCATAAT
>CAYIFS010000024.1:0-10375 GCA_964362775.1 uncultured Candidatus Saccharibacteria bacterium | reverse complement strand
AAAACCCGCTCCGCCGGTAATGAGTATTTTCATAAATTTAAATCTGCCTGACAACAACCGACTCAAAATTTCTTCCTGCCAAATCTTCTTCAAATTCCCGCCACCAGGGATTATCGTGTTTCAGCTCTTCAAGCTCGGCTCTTAAAACCGCCTCTCCGCCCAAAGACTCTATTCTTTTTTCCGTTTCTCTTTCGCGCTCCAAAAGTTTAGCGGTATAGGCTCTAATATCTCGCAAAAGCGAGTCCGCTTCTTCCATGGTCAATTCAACTTCGGATTTTGGCCTATCCGGCAAAAGATGAGATTGTTCAAAAAATGCCTGACCCATACTAATAATTTAAAATTGAAAAATCAAAATGGGAAATGACAATATAAAATGTAAAATAAATTCAAGTCGGATGTCATTCCCGTGAAAACGGGAATCCAGATTAATTCAGAACCTAGATCCCCGCCTACGCGGGGATGACAAAAGAGAATCAAAAATTATATTTTGTACGGCGAATTTTCATCCTGTTCCCACCGAATTTCATCTACTTCCTCTTTTTTGCCTTCACCCCTGTAAAGTTTATCCGGCAAGTTAATGCAATAAGCCGGAATCTCGCTGACGCACTTATAGCCGTGCACCACGCCCGGCGGCACGATCACCAGGCACGGATTATTTTCTCCGACCTCTTCGCTCCAAGATTCTTCCTGGGTAGCGCTATTTTCGCGCCTGTCCCAAAGATAGAGCTTAAAACTGCCCGGCCCAAAGAAAACAAAAACGTCGGATTGGAATTGGTGCTCGTGTGGCCCGCGAGAGACGCCGGGTTTAGTCACGCTGACGTAACCCATCGCCGGCTGGAAATCGTCTTCGTCGCGCCGCCAAATTTCCGAGAGCCAGCCTCTGGCGTCTTCAAATTTATTGAGTTTTTTGATAATTACGTCTTCTATCATTTCATCAATTCCCTGATCTTATTGCTTAAAATTATTTCCGTTTCGCCTTTTTTGCTCAAGGCGTTGATTCCCAAAACTTCTCCTTTTAAATTAATTAAAGGCGCGCCGGTAATTGATTTAAGGTCGCTGAATTGGATCAGAAGCGGAGAAGCTTGCCGCACAAATCCCAAGTCCGCGAATTTAGTAAGACCCGAAGCGGAAAAATCCATGCCGCTCAAAATAATCTTTTCCCCCAGCTTTAAATCCTTGTCTTCCGCCAATTTAGCCACCGGCAAATTCGTTTTTTCCACTTTTAACAAAATTAGATTATTGGTCTCATCTCTTTTTAAAATTTTCGCTTCCCATTCCTCGCCGTCTTTTAAAATTGAAATTTTATTGGCCGAAGGTGGCGCCAAATTCAAAGCCGTCGCGACCAAGCCGTCGCTCGTTAAGATCAAGCCGGTACCTTCGGCCAAAATTTGGCTTTTGCCCGAAGAATATTTTTTTTCGCTTCTTATTCCCACCATCGCCGGCGACAGATCATTCAAAACATTTTCCACCGCCGTTTCTTCCTGAATATAGAATTTTTCGGTTCGGTTCACGATCGTCGCGCTGTTTCCGCTTTGATAAATCCAGAAAATTTTATCAAAAAATTTAAAAGAGGCGAGCCACGGTAAAAAAAGTTGGTTGGCAAAAACGCCGGCCGCGCCGCCAACTAAAAACACTCCCATCCAAAAAGCCAATAATTTTTTGTAATTTCTCATACCCATAAACAAAATTCTTTAGGGATCAGAAAAGAGGATTTTCGCCGCGAGGACTGTCCGAGCCAGGCCGAGGCCGCTGGGGTCGGTTTTGGTCGGGGCGGCCGAGGCCGGTCCCGCAGCTGCGGGAGGCAAATTCCGCAGCAAGAAAAGACTCTTTTCTGATCCTTGCCAAAAATCAATTCTTTATCACGATCCCCTTCTCGTCCGCGTCAATTGAGACCAAGCTGCCTTCAATAATCTTGCCAGCCACGATTTCTTTGGCTATCTTATCCAAAATCACCTGTTGAATCAAGCGTTTGAGAGGCCGGGCGCCGTAATCGGCGTCAAAGCCTTTTTCCACCAAAAATTTCTTGGCGCGGCTGGAAATCTTTATTTTTATCTTTTTTATTGCCAACCTCTTTTGCACTTCCAAAACCTGCAATTCCACGATCTCTTCCAAATTTTCCCGGCTTAAAGAATCAAAAACAATGATTTCGTCCACGCGATTCAAAAACTCGGGTTTGAAATGATTGCGCAACGCGGCCAAAATTTTTGATTTCATCTCATTCTGTTCATGACGCTGGCCCTGGCCGTCGGAAAAACCCAAAGTATAGCGCTTGATAATTTCGTTGCCCAAATTAGAAGTCATAATAATCACCGTGTTTTTGAAATTGACCACCCGGCCCTTGGCGTCGGTGAGGCGCCCGTCGTCCAAGATCTGAAGCAAAATATTGAAAATTTCCGGATGCGCTTTTTCAATTTCGTCAAAAAGCACCAGGCTGTAGGGCCGGCGACGAATGGCTTCGGTCAACTGCCCGCCTTCTTCAAAGCCGACGTAGCCGGGCGGTGAGCCGATAATGCGGGCCGTGGCGTGTTTTTCCATATATTCGGACATATCCAGCCGCACGATCGCGTTCTCATCGTTGAACATGAATTCGGCCAAAGCTTTGGCCAATTCAGTTTTGCCCACGCCCGTCGGCCCCAAAAAAATGAAAGAGCCGATGGGTCGCTTTTCTTCCGAAATGCCCGCGCGCGCGCGCCGCACGGCGTTGGCAATGGCGGCGATCGCCTCGTTTTGGCCCACCACGCGCTTGTGAAGCTCCCCTTCCATGCGATTAAGTTTTTCCATTTCACCTTCCAGCATTTTTTGTATAGGAATGCCCGTCCAGCGCGAAACGGCTTTGGCAATATCCTCTTCGCCGATCTCTTCTTTGAGCAGAGGATGGTTTTTTTGAACTTCTTGCAAACGTTTCTGACTCATTTTCGCCGCTTTTTCCTGTTCCGGAATTTTCCCGTAGCGAATCTCCGCCACTTTCTGCAAATTGCCTTCGCGGCTGGCGATATCCGCTTCCTGTTTTAAAGAATCAATTTTCTTTTTGGCCTCGCTGATCTTCACAATGATTTCGTGCTCCGTTTTCCAGCGCAATTCCACTTCGCGCGATTCTTCTTTCAAATTGGCCAGTTGTTTTTCCACTTGGCGCAACTGGGCCCGCGCGTCTTTTGACTTTTCTTTTTTGAGCGCCTGTTTTTCAATTTCCAATTGGGTAATTTTTCTTTTTTGCTGATCAAGCTCCGTCGGCATGCTGTCAATTTCAAGGCGCAGAGCGGAAGCCGCTTCGTCAACCAAATCCACAGCCTTGTCTGGCAAAAAGCGGTCGGAAATATAACGCGAACTGAAATTGGCCGCGGCCAAAATCGCGGCGTCCGTGATGCGCACACCATGGTGCACTTCGTATTTTTCCTTCAGTCCCCGCAAAATGGCGATCGTGTCTTCAATGGAAGGCTCGGCCACAAAAACCGGCTGGAAACGCCGCGCCAAAGCCGGATCCTTTTCAATATATTTTTGATATTCTTTCAAAGTGGTGGCGCCGATGGCGTGAAGCTCTCCGCGAGCCAAAGCGGGTTTTAAAAGATTGGAAGCGTCAATCGCGCCTTCGGCCGCGCCGGCGCCGACCAACGTGTGCAATTCATCAATGAATAAAATATATTTTCCGGCCGAGCGGTCCATCTCTTTCAACACCGCCTTGATGCGGTCTTCAAATTCGCCGCGGAATTTAGTGCCCGCCACCATCGCGCCCAGATCCAAAGCGATCAATTCTTTCTTTTTCAGCGATTCGGGCACGTCTCCCGCCACGATCCTTTGCGCCAGTCCCTCAACAATGGCGGTTTTCCCGACTCCCGCCTCGCCGATCAGCACCGGATTATTCTTGGTGCGCCGGGAAATCACTTGCATTAATCTCCTAATCTCATTGTCGCGGCCGATGACCGGATCCAATTTTTCCTGTCGCGCCAAATCCGTCAAATTCCGCGCGTATTTTTCCAAAACCTGATATTTGGTTTCGGGCTCCGCGTCCGTCACCTTTTGCCCGCCCCTAACTTCTTCCAGGGCGTTTAAAATAGAAAGCTTGTCTATATTAAAAGAAATAAAAATTTCCCGCGCCCGGTTCCGGCCTTCAAAAACAGCAAGCAATAAATGCTCCACCGAAACGAATTCGTCCCCCATTTTCTGAGCTTCCTTGCTCGCTTGGTTGATCAATTTGCCAAGGTCCTGGCTCAACATCACCTGGCCGAAAGGAATTTCGCTCAAAATGCGGGGAAGCCTGGCAATCTCTTTTTCCAATTCCGTTTCCAGCATCGGCAAATTCACGCCCAATTTTTCCAGCATGATTTTAACCGAACTGCCTTCCTGCAAAATCAAAGCCAGCGCCAAATGAAGCGCTTCCAATTGCCCTTGGCCGCGCTCGGACGCCAAATTATGCGCGTCGCGCAAAACTTCCTGGGCTTTAATGGTAAATTTATCTATTTGCATAATACCCTACTAAATTACGAATTATTACAAATATTACTAATAATAAGAAAGAATCGGTATCTTGGTATAAGATAAATCCTATTTGTCATTCCCGCGAAAGCGGGAATCCAGATTCAGAATTAATCTGGATCCCGGGTCAAGCCCGGGATGACAATAAAGTTTGATTTATTTTACATTCTGATATTTCTTCAAAAGTTTATTCAATGCTTCTATTAAAGGCGGCCTCCATTCGGTCTCTAATTGAGTTTTAATGAGTTCCGTCAATAATTTGTCGTTATCTGAAAGTTTTAGAACTTCTAGCCGTCGGCATTTATTAAGAATTTCAAAATCAGCATCAGTAGCTAAAACATATTTTTTCTTATCAGCTAAACTTACTTTGGTTTGTATGGTTAATGCGGCTATTTTCTTCTTAAGTAATCCCTGATATTCTTTGTCTTTCAATAAAACTTTCCGCAAGTTATCACCACGATGTCCTAAATTCAAATAGAAATCCTCAATAGCTTGTACAGAGCCTAATTTTGGAAATTTATTCATTTTAAATTTTGATTTGTCATTTTCCATTTTGATTTTTGATTTTTGAATTATAATCTTCAATCGCCGCTTTCAGCGCTTGAACCGCCAATTCCGCGCAATGGATTTTCATCGGCGGCAAAGCGCCCAAGGCCTCTTGCACATCCGAAAACTTAATTTTTTCCGCTTCCTCGAAAGTTTTTCCTTTGGCCAAAGTCGTCAGAACGGAAGAAGTGGCAATCGCCGCCACGCAGCCCAAAGTTTCAAATTTTATGTCTTCAATAAATTTCTCGCCGCGCGCGTTCTCTCCAACCTTCAAATAAATTTTCATCAGATCGCCGCACACAGGATTCCCCGCCTGGCCCACGGCGTCAGGATCTTTCATTTCCCCCATATTTTGGGGATCTTTAAAAAATTTCATCACCTTCTCTGAATAAATCATAAACGGATTTTAACTAATTTAAAACGAATTAAATTTAGGGTTTATAACTCTTCGATATTTCACTCCTTCTTGTGTAAAATAAATCAAGATTGCTAATTTTTTATTTGTCTCTTTTAAATATTCTAAAACTTGTCTAATATTTTTATAACGATAAACCGATAAAACTTTTAATTCGATGATAATTTTGTCATCTATCAAAAAATCCAAATAATATTTTCCTATTTTTGAACCGTTATAATTTAATGCCACCTCTTTCTCTTTTTCATATTTTATTTTTTCCTTATTTAACTCTGATTCAAAAGCTCGCTGGTAATATTTTTCCTGATGCCCATATTGTAAAGAATTAAAAACCTTAAAAGCTATACCAATAATTTTATAACTTAGTTCCGAATAAATTATTTCCTTATCTTCTTGCATTTATTCGTTTTCTATTCGCTTAAATTCGTATATAATTCGCGACATTTAGCAACCAAAATTATCCGGTAATTTTCCTCTTTCCACTCCTTCACCTTTGAAATTGCCGCTGATCGCTCTTAATTTTTCCACCACGCGCGGCAAAACTTCCAAAACTTTATCTATCTCCGCTTCGGTCGTGAATCGCCCCAAAGAAAAACGCAGGGAACTGTGGGTTTGAAGATGATTAAGCCCCATTGCCAACAAAACGTGGGAAGGATTGAGAGATTTGGCGGCGCAAGCCGAACCCGTGGAAACGGCAATCCCCTCCAAATCAAGCGAAACCAGCATCGCCTCTCCTTCCACACCCTCAAAACGAAAATTAACGTTATTGGGCGAACGTTTTTCCAAAGAACCGTTAAGCGCCGCGCCCGAAACTTTATCCAATACCCCATTTATCAACTTATCTCTTAAATCTTGTAAACTTTTCACCCTTCGACTCGGCTCAGGGTAAACTTTGAACTTTTCACTTTGAACTTTTCTTATCGCCGCGCCGAGCCCCACGATCCCCGGCGTGTTATGAGTGCCGGCGCGAAACTTGAATTCCTGTTCGCCGCCGTCCATGAATTTTTGAAACGGCGCGCCGCGCCGGACAAAAAGAGCGCCGACGCCTTTTGGCCCATAGATCTTGTGGGCCGAAAGAGTCAAAAAATCCACGCCGAGTTTTTTCACGTCGCAAGAAAAATAATTGGTCGCTTGGGCCGCGTCCGTGTGGAAACAAATTTTATTTTGGCGGCCTTTATTTATTTCCGCCAGCATTTTCCCGATTTCTTCTATTGGCTGAACCGTTCCAATTTCGTTATTCACATACATCACTGAAACCAAAACCGTGTTTTCTTTTATCGCTTTTTTTAATTCGCCGACCTCCACAATCCCTTCGCGGTCAACCGAAATTCTGGAAATTTCCGCCAAACCTTCTTTTTCCAAACGTTCGGCCGAGGCCAAAACGCAATCGTGTTCAATCGCCGAAACGATCACGTGAGGTTTTTGGTTATTGACCGCCCGGTTGAAACTTTTTATCACCGCGTTATTGCCTTCGGTCGCGCCGCTTGTAAAAATCACCTCACTGGGCTCACAATTCAAAAATCCGGCGACCGTTTCCCGAGCCCCCACCACCGCTTCGGCCGCCTCCATTCCGAATTGATGGAGAGAAGAAGCATTGCCGAATTTCTCGGAAAAATAGGGCTTCATCGCCAAAAAAACCTCTTCGTCCAAAGGGGTCGTCGCGCCGTAATCCAAATAGATTTTAGGCTTATTTTCAACCATAAAAATATAATTTTTGCTCTTGAATTTTAGCAATTTTTTCAAGTCAAGTCAACTCACTTCCCAAACAAAAAACTCCAAAAAATTGGAGGCTGTTTGGTTTATCATTCCGTAGCTTTAGCGAAGGACGGTTCCGGGACAGGGATTCGAACCCCGATTTTCGCTTCCAGAGAGCGACGTACTACCATTATACGATCCCGGAATAGATTCTTCACCCCGCTCAGCAAGGCTTTCGCGGGGTTTAGAATGACAGCGCGCGGAGGCGCGAGCAATTAGCTATATTACAAAAATCCCCTTAGGCTTTCAAGTAGCGGCGGATGGCGATAAAACTGGAGACCCCGCCCAAAGCCGCGCCGACAAAAAGCAAGAGCAAAAAGTATTGCCAAAAATTGGCTTGATAAAAATAAAGCAAATCCACGCCCGGCAAAAAAGAAGTTATTTTGGGCGAAACAAAATAAAGGATCGGGAAAAGCAGAATTAAAGTGATGATCGCGGCCACGAGGCCGTAAATCACGCCCTCCACCAAAAACGG
Organism: uncultured Candidatus Saccharibacteria bacterium; assembly: GCA_964362775.1. GTDB lineage: Bacteria > Patescibacteriota > Minisyncoccia > Portnoybacterales > GWB1-42-6 > GWB1-42-6. The sequence continues at coordinate 2,714 of CAYIFS010000024.1, read as the reverse complement.
CCCGCGAATGAACCAGCTGGACGCGCCCACCAGACGCATCACCGAAATTTCATCCCGCCAATTAAACATCGTCAATCTCACGGTGTTGAAAGTGACAAAAATCGCGGTCAGCGCCAAGACTAGAGAAATCGCCCAGCCGCCTTTTTGAATATTATTTGTGATCCGGCTCAAGCGCTCAATAATTTCCTTGTTCTGCTTATAATTAATCTTATCAATCAAACCCGAAAAACGGTCCTGGGCCAAATAATTAGCCACTGATTCGTATTGCGAAGCGAAATTCGCTTTGATATTCAAGCTCGCTTCCAGAGGGTTTTCTTCCAATTCCTGGAGGCTTTGCAAAAGCATCGCGTCGTCTTTATGGCGTTCGCGGAAATTCACCAGGGCCTGCTCTTGCGAAATATAGTCCACGCTTTTTATTTCTTCCAGACCCATCAATTCCTGTCTGATCTCCAAGATCTTCCCCTTCTCCGCGTCTTTCTGGAAATAGACGCTGATATCCACTTTTTCTTCCAAGCTCTTCACCACCGCCTGCGTCATCACGTTAAAAAGAGAAAGCCCCGCCACCCCCATCAAAGTCAAGATCATCACGATTATCGTGGCGGTGGAAAGCCAAAGATTGCGCCAAAAACTTTGCCAGCCCGATTTTAAAATCCGCAATAAAGTTGTTTTAATATTCATAATTTTTGAGTGAAAAACTGAAAAATTAAAAAATATAACGGCCGTTCTCTTCGTCTCTGATGACCCGGCCTTTATCCAAAGTAATCACCCGCCGGCCAAGGTTATTGATCACTTCCCGGTCGTGGGTCGCCAGAATTATCGTCGTGCCAAGTTCGTTGATCTTCAGAAGCAGGCGCACAATATCCCAAGTATTCAATAGATCCAGGTTGCCCGTCGGCTCGTCCGCCAAAATAACGGCCGGCCGATGGATCAACGCCCGGGCGATGGCGACCCGCTGGCGTTCACCGCCGGAAAGCTGATTGGGAAATTGAGTCAGTTTTCCGGCCAACCCCACCAGTTCCAAAAGTTGAGGCACATCCTGCTCAATTTCTTTATTGGAAGAACCGGCCACCTCCATGGCGAAAGCCACGTTTTCGTAGGCCGTGCGGTCAGACAAAAGGCGAAAATCCTGAAAGATCATGCCGATTTTCCGGCGCAAGATCGGCAAATCTTTTTCTTTGATCAATTGAACATTCTGCTTATCCAAAAAAATTTTGCCTTTCGTGGGCTTTTCTTCGCCGATCAAAAGCTTAAGCAAAGTGCTTTTGCCCGAACCCGAAGGCCCAGCAATGGAAACAAATTCTTTGGGCTTGATTTCAATATTCACTTTATCCAACGCCGCACAGCCGTCATAAATTTTAGAAACGTTTTGATAAAAAATCATGTAACATATAACACACAACATGTAACAAAATTGTTATATGTTGTGTGTTTTGTGAAATTTGATTTCAGCTTCTACAAATTCGTCTAACTCTCCATCCAACACCCGCTCCGGATTTTTTGACTCCACGCCGGTGCGCAAATCTTTCACGAGCTTGTAAGGATGCAAAACATAATTCCTGATCTGACCACCCCATTCAGCCGTGCCTTCGCCGACTTTAATGCCGGAACGGATTTGCTGAATTTTTTCTTTCTTCTTTTTTTCTTCCAATTGGTAAAGTTTGGCGTAAAGCAATTTCATGGCTTGTTCGCGGTTCGCGCTTTGCGAACGCTCCACTTGGCAAGCCACAACGATTCCCGAAGGCAAGTGGGTGATCCGGATGGCCGTTTCAAGTTTATTCACATTCTGACCGCCGGGTCCGGAAGATCGGAAAGTGTCAATTTTTAATTCGTCGGGTTTTATCTTTATTTTTGAAATATCTTCAATTTCCGGTAAAACTTCGATTAAAGCGAAAGAAGTATGGCGGAGATTATTGGCGTTGAAAGGCGAAAGACGAACCAGCCGATGAACGCCCGATTCCCCTTTTAAATAACCGTAAGCGAAAGGCCCGGAAATTTCCATCGCGGCACTTTTGAGCCCCGCTTCCTGGCCAACGTGTTCATCTAAAGTTTTTATTTTAAACCCTCGCCGTTCGCAAAATCTTTGATACATGCGCCAAAGCATTCCGCTCCAATCTTGGGCTTCGGTGCCGCCGGCGCCGCTCATGACCGTCAGGATCGCGTTATTCCGGTCATAAGGCCCGCCAAAAAAAATCTTGAGTTCTTCCCGCCCTATCTCTTTTTCAAAATCTTTCACCTGTTTTTCAAAATTCTGGCGCGCTTCTTCTTTGTCTCCAATCTTGGCCGCTTCTTCCGCCAAAACCGCCAAAGACAGATCAATATTTTCCCATTTTTGACGCTCTTCTTTTAATTCCGCCAGTTGGCGACTCGCGTCCTTGGCCGCTTCCTGGTCTTGCCAAAAAGAAGAATCGGCCATGCGCGCCTCAATTTCCTTGATCAATCTTTCGTGCTCAACCAACTCAAAGACAGTCCTTGGCCTTTTGGACCCGGTCGGTTAACTCGGCTAAAATTTTATCGGGATTATCCATTCAAGTTTCTCTAAATTTAACATAAAAAGGCCGAAAAAACAAATGGAGCCACCCGTCCCGCAACTGCGGGACGACCGCGCGTTTTGAGCCGGAGGTGAGGATTGGACTCACGACCTGACGCTTACGAAGCGCCTGCTCTACCACTGAGCTACTCCGGCATTTAACTTGTTATGGAGCGAGTGAAGGGAA
>CAYIFS010000023.1:7241-10468 GCA_964362775.1 uncultured Candidatus Saccharibacteria bacterium | reverse complement strand
CGGTAATCGTTGAACCAGTGGAAACACCGGTCGCGGTAACCGTCGGGCTGGCTTTCAAACCCCAAGATTGAGTTCCTTGGTCAGTCGCCGTCGCGGAAATATTTGCCTTGATGGTCACTGTCTTAATCGTACCCTTAGGAACCACTAAGTTAGTGTCCAAAGAAATAGTCCAGTCGCAAGTCGTGCCTGTGCAGTAAGTGGAATTATTGGTCGGATTCAAGACATTGGAACCGGTGTTTAGAGTAGTAGCGCCATCATACAACTGCACCGAGGCCACCGCAATGGCGTTCGCCAAAGCGTCCACGGTTTGAGTCAATTGGACGGTCGTCACTCTGATATCTTCGCCGGAACCGGACGCATCAAAAAGGATCCTGGCTAAAGTATAACCAGTCGTGCCCCGAATGACGGTCTGGGCCACCGGAATACCGCTGACGGTCACTGACACAGAACCAGCTTTCACGGTCATGGTGTTGCCGCGAACGTTGGAAGCCGGAGTAGTGGTGATAGTAGTACCGGTAGTTACGCCAGTCGCGCTGGTGACTTTAGCCGCCGGCGTATCAAAGCCGACGACAATCGTGTCTTCAGCTAAGAAAGAAGTGTCCAAATCACCTTTAACTAATATCTGGGTGGTGCCCACCGGATAGGTGATAGTGGTGGAGAAGGTCACAATACCGCTGGAAGGGTTCACCGGACCCGCCAACACTGTGCCATCAGCTTTATACAAAGTGATGTTAGTCAGGTCGGAAGAAGTGCCGGTGCCGGTGAATATAAAGTTCACCACGGTGCTCGCCACATTAACGGATTCGCCCTGGACAACGAAATCAAACGCGCCCAAGGTTTGGCCAGCCGCGCCAGTAGTGATATTGGCCGCTGGAGCAAGCAACGCGCTTTTATCAACGCGCAGAGAACCCGCACCAATGGTCGCCGCGTAGGCGTTAAAGAACGGATAATCGGAGTTATTGAAGACCCCGGTGCCGGCGCTGGTGGGCGTCAGATAATATCCGTAGGTATCGCCTTTGACCGAAATATCCACTCTCTTGTAGATATTGAAGTCAATGGTGCGGGCTGAACCGTCTTTGATATCACCTTTAATGGTGAATTCTTTGTTCAAGCCCTTGGCCAAGACAAGTCCGGTGCCAAAGCTGGCGGTATAGTATTTGCCGTCGGAAGAAACGGTCGAGGCGTAATTAGTCGTGCCGTCGGAAACTACGATATTCGCCAAATCGGAAGAAGCGGCTGAACCCGCTTGATTCCATTTGATGGAATAAATCGTGATACTTTCGGTTGAGCCAGCCGTAATCTTAATGCCGGCAAAATTATAACCGGTAGTGCCAACTTCTTTGGTCGCGGTCGTGCCCGGGTCTAAAGAACCGGCCGCCACGGTCGCGGTGCCGATAACTAAGTTGGAGTTAACGGTCTGGGAATTGCCGGTAATCGGCAAAGTGCCGGACACCGTCGCGGTGGTCGTCACCGCTACCAAACTCAAAGCGCCGGTCTGCCCTTGGTAATCATTATCACTGGCAGGCATATTGGCCGACAGAGTATAGTATTTCGTGGTGTTAGCCGAAATGGTTATTGATTCGGTAAAAGTCACTTGATGAAGCGCGTTCAAGGTCTGGCTTAAACCGACTTGCAGATTGGTTTGGTTATCAATCAAAGAGAGAGAAGTGATTGCCGCGTCATCCATTAAACCAACCCGTTGGACCGTCAAACCGGTGATCGTCGCATCGGCCGAACCGGCCGTCAAAGAAATTTTGGTGAACGGAACGCGCGCCGCGTTCTCCGCGGTTACGCCCGCCACCGGAGTGTCAGAAGCTAAAGACACTGACACCGCGCCGCTGACAACCGGAGTAGTCGGAGTAGTCTTAACTGGAGCCGCCGGGGTGCCGCCGGTGATATCGGAACCAGCGGTGTAATTGTCGCGGTCAACATTGTTGATGACATAGATTGAATTCCAATCCCAGCCATTGGCCGTAAAGGCCTCCGCGGTCATATTCACCCATTCTTTGTCGCCGACATCGCCGTTAGGAACAAGTTTAAAGACTTTGGTGTCGCCCTGGGCTCTCACTAACTCGGAGGTGGTGAAAACATCCAGTTCCGCCTGGGTCACGGTTTTGATTGCGCCCCAACTCAAATGCTTATAACTATTGAAAACATCCGGGTTCAAAATAAGTCTTTTATACTTATTCGCGCCCACATATTTCGCAATATAAACATCCGGGTTCACGGCAGTTTTGATGGTATCACCTTCATTGATGGTGGTCGCCATCGCTGCCATCGGAGCAAGCATTCCAACGCCGCTCAACCAAGCGATTGTCGCGACACTCGTGGTCACAGAAACAATCTTTTGAATTTTTTTACTCATTGTTTAATTAATTTTTTCATCCCGAAATTAATTGATTAATTTGCGGGATTTGATTTCAGAAAAAATTTTCCCTTTGGAAATTCCCTGTCGACCTGACAAAGAATTTTTCCCCATTATCCCGTTAAACGGGATTTCGCTTAAAAGCGAGGTGTCCTCGAGGTTAACACTTCTCTATTTTTTAAATAAAGAAGCCTGCCCCACCCTTTTATCTGGCCTGTTTTTCAAACCGGATAGGGTGGAACAGATTAATCTGCCACCCCCCTTTCGCACTACATCTAAACTGGCTTTGGGTTTTTAAGGCCCTTTAACCGCTCAAATGCAATGGGGCAAAGTTTTCAATTTTTTCTGAAAGATCGACTTTACTTTTATTTTTTTATTTCAAAGCCATTTGAGAAACGAAATCCGGAAATATCCAAGGAATTTCAACCTCAAATATTCCTCGACCTTTTATTCCGTCCCCCGACCAAAAATGAAGCTTTCATTTCTTCGGCGGAATCCGCCGAAGCACCCTCATTCGCTCTTCGAGCTTTGGAGGGTCCACCGTTCGCATTCGTCCACGGGCTAACGCCCGCGGTCTTCTGCGAAGGCGGACAAAAATTCCAAAAAAGCTTGTTTTTGGCCCAAAATGGTCTTTTTTTAAACTACTGGTAATTTATCAGTTAACGACCTGATTGTCAACGAAATCAAGCCATAATCGCTTAAATTTCACTCCGCCTATTTTATCGGGGCTGAAGAGGTGGAATTATCTCCGGTTCCCGGTTCTTTTGTTTCGGTAATTTGGCCTGGATTTACTTCAGCATCGTCAACGATGGTTTGGGCGCTTTTTATCATGGTTTTAGCCAAATTTATCGTCTCCAGAACC
>CAYIFS010000023.1:1429-7141 GCA_964362775.1 uncultured Candidatus Saccharibacteria bacterium | reverse complement strand
AGAATCATCTCTAAGGCCTGAATCCCGGCCTCATCCGCCATGTCCGCCAGCGCGATCAATCGCCTGTTTAAATCCCCTTTTACTTCTTCCGGCAAAACCCCCTTAACTTGAGAAACGGTCTTTTGGACCTTGGAAGCGGCTTTTATCATATCTGTCGCCTTAATTGGCTGGCCCTTGGATAAACGGTTATTCACGTCGCTCAATTGGTTTTCCATATTTTCCATTACTTCCGCCGCCTTCTCTTTTTTCTGACTGATTGAATCCGAGGTTTGCATCACTTCTTTCAATTCTGAAAGCCGGATTTCCGCCATTTCGGCCTGAAGGTTCATCCTGTCTTGTTGAGAGAAGCTGACCGTCATTCTCACTTTTTCCAGAGCAATTTTAACCCGGTAAAGCGGTGCACCGGGCAAACTCTGCTTAGCCGCCCAGACCGTCGCTCCGCCCATTCCCAAAAAGATCAATAGGCCGGCCAAAAAGCCCCTTGCCATTCTCCAGGCCATTGGCTGGCCATTCTTCCAAAAAGAGAAAAGCTCCCCCAAAACCGAAAAGTCTTTGTTCAATAAATCTTTTTTGTGTTCCATTTCCAGACGGAAAGCCAAGCGGGACCGATTCAAAATCACCCAATTTTCATCGGGCTTGACGCTTTTCAGGCTCTTTATAAGATTTATTAGCTGTTTTTCCTCCATGTTCAATAAAGAAGACGGAGAATGGGGGAAAAGTATTACAGACAGAAGGGAAGAGATAAAAATAAAATAATAAAAAAACCGAATCGGGGTTAACCCCGATTCGGTTTGTAATGCTTAAAGAGCGAATGAGAACAGACTAAACAGTTAATCTTTTAATCTGTTTAGCTTCTCGGACATAAGAAGCGCTGGAGTTGGGGATGCCTTAGGCATATTTCCTCCGGAACCCTCCCTAGATTTTATACCCTCGGTGATGCCCCACCTTGGCACAAAGTTCCCGTCCCGAATTAACACTTTTTCAAGCCCCGTTCGCTCTTCAAGATTTAAAGAACAGACTAACCGCTGAAAGCCAGCCAGCGGACTTCTTCTTTTTTTGAAGTTTCTGCATACATCGCTCTATTCTAAACCATAGTCAAGAATATTCTGGATGTATGGATACTGGATTCGGCAGCGAGAAATCTTGATTGCCCGCATAATCGCCTACTACCTTTTCTATCTTATCACAAAAAGAAAAGCCTCGCACGATTTTTCCGTGCGAGGCTAATTTTGCAGATTCAAAGGACTAAGATCAAAGAACCGAAGCTCAAAGGATCTTAGTTTTAAGCGCCAACTTGCGAGGCGACGAACGCGAATCCACCGCCGCGAACCCACCTGCTGCCGGGCTCAGCGTAATCCGCGCCCAACCAACGACCATCGCCGCCACGGTACGCGCTGAGAAGATCCGGACCGCCACCGGAATCATTAATGGGTTCGTGCATGGCGACGATCCCCCAAAGCCCCATGGCCTCAAACTCCTCATCTGTGAACGCTTCGCGGATTAGACAGGCAACTTCGGCGTTGGGCTTTCCAAGCTTGCGCTTGTCGGCCTCGGCGCGAATCTTCTCCGTGATTAGGTCATCATCCTTGAAAAGCATTCCCTTGAGGACGGCGATCTCATGAGTCACGCCGCTGGTCGGTTTGAAGTCCGGCGAACGAAGCAGGCTTTTGGCGTAATCACTGACGCGGAAGTCTTTGTCCTCGAGACGCTTGATCCATTCATCGCCGGTCGTGCCGTAGGAAGTGACCAAGAAGAAAATGACGCCGTCCTGTTCCCGCCAGCGACGCGCTGGTTCGGAAACCGTCAATTCGCCGCGGAGAAAACAGTCAACACCCTCTTCTCCTCCAAGTTTATTCCATACTGCCTCTACGCGACCTAATGTTACGTCCGGGTATTTCATGACGACCTCCTTTTTCAACTGCTAGTTGAATTTTATTCGTTCCTGTTAGGAACGAATACTATGAAATCAGACCATGGCCAGAAAACGCTGAAAACCAGTGTCTTTTGACCATGGCCATTCGCAAGTTATTATAAAGAGAACTATTTAATAAGTGTACACCCATTAAACATTTTTGTCAATAGCTTGGGGTAATGCGCGCACCTATATGGCGAATCTCATTTCCGGCCACTAATATAGAGGAGAGAGCTGTCTTATCTTTTTTCCAGCACTTTTCTCAACTCCGCCAAGGCCCGAGAGAGAAGCGTCCGCACTGTTCCCTCCCTTTTTTCCATGATCTCGGCAATCTCCGCAATCTCCAATTCATCCAAATATCGCCAAATGATGATTTCTTGATAATCCTCGCTCAATCCTTTCAGCGCTTTTTTTATCAATTCAATTTCCAGGGTCGTTGAAACCTCATCCATCAAGCCCTTCTTTTTATCGGAAAAATTATCCGCGACGGGACTATCCGTTATTTCCAGAAGAGAAAGAGGCGAGCGGTCGCGCTGGCGGAAAAAATCGGCGATGGAATTTCTGGCTACCTGATAAAAAAAAGCGCGGAGATTGGAAATGCTTTCTTGCCTGGAATTGAGTCTCTGCCAGCACTTCAAAAAAACCTCGCTGGTCAGGTCTTGCGCCTGTTCTTCCGAGCCCACGCGAAAATAAATGTAGCGATAAATTTTCGCTACATTCCGGTCGTAAAACTCCAAAAATTGGACCTCCGATTGGTTCATGGCTAACGCTTGAATTTATTTTTGAGATACTGATTGAATTCCCGGCCGATCTCTTCGTGCTTTAAACCGAATTCCACGGCCGCCTTCAAAAAACCGAGTTTGTCTCCGCAATCAAAACGCCGGCCTTCGAACTGATAGCCGAAAATCTTGTTTTTGGCCAAAAATCTTTTAAGGCCGTCTATTAAACGAATTTCTTTATTTTTCCGAATCTCTATTTTTTCCAATTCGTCAAAAACTTCGGGTGTGATGATATATTTTCCGATAATAATCAGATTCGAAGGCGCTTCCGAGGCTTTCGGTTTTTCCACCACGTCATTGATCTCAAAAAGGCGCTCGGCGATCTTTCGGCCCGAAACCACGCCGTATTGAGAAACTTCCTTTCGCGGCACTTTTTCCAGGGCCACCACCGGCGCTTGGTATTTTTCAAAAACGCTTATCAGCTGTTTTAAACACGGAACCTTGGCATCCACCAAATCATCGCCAAAGAGCACGGCCACGGGTTCATGGTTAACAAGCTTTCGGGCGCAAAGCAAGGCGTGGCCGTCGCCGAGCGGCCGGGACTGGCGCACATAAGCAAAATTCGCCAAGTTGGATATCTGACGCACTTTCTTTAAAAGCTGATTTTTCCCTTTTTCCACCAAATTATATTCCAGCTCGAAAGAATGGTCAAAATGGTCTTCAATGGCGCGTTTGCCGCGGCCCGTGACGAAAATAATTTCTTCAATTCCCGAAGCCACCGCTTCCTCCACCAAATACTGAATGACCGGCTTGTCAACCACCGGCAACATTTCTTTAGGCTGGGCTTTGGTCGCGGGCAAAAACCGCGTCCCAAAACCGGCGACCGGAATAATGGCTTTCCTTATTTTCATAATTTCTTTTTTGCGATTTCTTTCAATTCCGCGTTGAATTCCGCGATGGCCTTCTCAATGATCGGGTGAAATTTTTGATAAAGTTTTTTTTCTTTCACGATCCGGCCCGCTTCCAACAGCGAATCGAATGTTCCGGCGTCCAACCAAGCTCCCTTCAGAACCGAGACTCTCAATTCTTTCTTTTTCAGATAAAAATTATGCAAATCGGTAATTTCTATCTCGCCGCGCGCTGAGGGATTCAATTTCCTCGCCGCCTCAACTACCCGATGATCATAAAGATAGAGTCCGGGAATAATATAATCGCTTATCCATTCTTTGGGTTTTTCAACAATTTTCTCAACCCGGCCTTTGGCGTCAAATTTGATCGCGCCCGAACGTTCCGGATCCGGCACCTTAACGGCAAAAACATGACCGCCAGAACGGAATTTTTTTATCTCTTTGGAAAAATCGTCTTCAAAAATATTATCCCCCAGGATCATCGCCACGTTGTCTTGGCCGATAAAGCTGGCGCCTAAAATAAAAGCGTCGGCCAAGCCTCGCGGTATTTTTTGGACCTCAAAGATAATCCTCACGCCGTATTTTTTTAGGAGAGAGCCCAGCAGATTCAAAAATTGACCGCTGTGCTCGGGCGCGACGATCATTAAAATATCTCTGATGCCAGCTTTTATCAGAGTATTAAGAGGATAAAAAATCATCTGCCGGTCGTAGATCGGCAAAAGCTGCTTGGAAGTGGTGGCGGTCAAGGGGAAAAGACGCGTCGCTGTGCCGCCGGCCAAAATTATGCCTTTTTTTATCATTCTTTTGGAAAATCGTTTAAAAAATAAATGGCCGAATGCGTTGAACCTTTTTTTGAAATCAAATCTTTGTCAATTAAATTTTGAAGGTCATTCCTTAATGTCCTTTCCATTGTTTTTCCCCGAAATAAAGCGCTTATTTCCGAAATTTTCAATTGTTTTTTCAACTTAAATTCATTCAAAATATTTTCCCGCCTCAACTTCATTTTTTCTTGGTTTTTATTTTTCCTTTCTTTCTTATTTTTTTTGATAGGCGAGTCGCTTTTCAAATTTTCTTTTTCCTTTCCTTCGCCCCCCTTTTTCAAATCGAGAAAAATCGCTTCAGCCAAAAGATCTCCGTATTCTTTTTCAAGCGCCTCCCAATTCTGGGGCTTCACCCAGGCCTGGATTTTGGCCGTTTCAAAAAAAAGTAAAATCAATCTTATCCTTTTTTGGACAATTTTAAAATTTTCCAGCGCCAAATCGCCGATTATCTCATTCGCCAATTTTCTGATTTGCCAGCCGATCGGCTCTTCCGGCGGCAAAAGCCGCGTCAAGCGATAGATGGCTAAAGTCAAATTCAGAGCCCTCCGTAAAATATTTTGGCTCTCAATCATGCCCAGTATAGCAACCTCGACCGCCGCCGAAGGCGGCAAAATAACCGCCTCCGAAATGATGACCAAGATTGAAATTAAGGTTATCTTCCATATAAAATAATTTTTTAAGAATATTAAAAGTCGAGGTTGTATTACTGAGCATGGATTAATCTTAATCCCAAAACTTTGTCGGGGTCAACAAATTAAAAAATCCGCCTTTGGCGGGTTTTTTAAACTTGTTTCAGGCTTTCTTTCAGCGCCTCCGTCCAATTTCTTAAAGGCGGAAGTTCGGTGTTTATAAGAACCGAGTATTTGGGCCGTTTAGCCGGCCGAGGAAATTTTGAAGCCGGCACCGGGACCAGTTTGATATTTTTCCCCGCTATTTCAAACAAAATTTTAGCCGCGCCAAACCAAGTGGCCGGCCGGCCCTCGTTGGTAATATGATAAATGCCGAAAGGCAAATTATTTTCAACCAAATATTTAGTGCGTTCCGCCAGGTCCGGCGCGAAAGTAAAATTCGCCAATTCTTCGTCCACAACTTCCATCTCATTTTTAATTTCCGCCAATTTCAACATCGCTTCAAAAAAGCTTTTTTTGGCGGTCGCGCTCCGGGCCGAGCCCCCGAAAAGCCGCTGGAGACGAATCAAATAGAAACGGCCGCCGACTCGCTGAACTTCTGTTTCGCCCAAAAGCTTTGATCGGCCGTAATTGGAAATAGGGGAAGGGGAATCATTTTCTTTGTAGCCCTCTTTTTTTTCTCCGTCAAAAACATAATCCGTGCTGAAATGGACGAAAATCGCG
>CAYIFS010000023.1:0-1329 GCA_964362775.1 uncultured Candidatus Saccharibacteria bacterium | reverse complement strand
TTGTCCACCGCGTTGTAAGCCGCGGCGTTAATAATAATTTCCGGCCGAGTCTCGCCTATTTTTTCTTCAACCTGTTTTTTATCCGAAATATCGATTTCCGCCGAACCCCAGCCGAAAACCTCGTAATTTTCGTCCGACAAAAAAACCTGAACCAGTTCCTGGCCGAGCATTCCTTTGGCGCCCAAGATCAAAACTTTTTTCACTCTTTTGTCATTCCGGGCTTGACCCGGAATCCAGAATTCTGGATTCCGGCTTTCGCCGGAATGACAATAATCTCTATTAAAATAAAAAGGCAAGCGAAACGAATCTTACTTGCCGTATTGTTTTTTGTAATATTCCAAATAATCGCCTGATTTTATTTTCTGCCACCAATTTTCATTTTCCCGGTACCATTTTATTGTGCGACGCAAAGCTTCTTCAAAAGAAATCTCCGGCTGCCATCCTAACCTCCTCAATTTTTCCGAATTCAGCGCGTAGCGCCGGTCATGGCCTGGCCGGTCTTTAACAAATTCAATTTTGTCTTCGCCAAACCCCAGTTCCCGCAAAATGAATTTCGCCGTTTCCAGATTCTTTTTTTCGCTTCCCGTACCGATATTATAAACTTCTCCCGGCTCGCCTCTTTCCATTATTTTTTCTATCGCGCGGCAATGGTCCTCGGTAAAAATCCATTCCCGTGTTTGGTTCCCGTCTCCGTAGATCGGAATTTTTTTATCTTCCAGCAAATTTGTGATCAAAAGCGGAATTAATTTTTCCGGATATTGGTTCGGGCCTAAAAAATTGCAGGAATGAGTCACAATAACGGGCAAATTGAAAGTTTTAAAATAGGCGCGGCAAAGAAGGTCGGCGCCGGCCTTGGAGGCGGCGTAGGGACTGTTTGGCTGAAACGGACTTTTTTCATCAAACAAACCTTTTTCAATTGAACCGAAAACTTCATCCGTGGAAATTTGAATATATTGTGCGACGTTATATTTTTTGGCCGCTTCAAGTAGAGTATAAGTTCCGAAAACATCGGTTTTAACGAAAGCATCGGGTTCCAAAATGGAACGATCAACGTGAGTTTCCGCCGCGTAGTTAATGATTTCATCCACGCCCGAGCCAATCGCTTTTTCCACGTCTTCCCTATCGGCTATATCCCCTTTCACAAAACTGTAATTTTTATTGTTTTCAATTTCGCATAAATTTTCCAAATTCCCCGCGTAAGTCAATTTATCCAAATTTACCACCTGCCAATCGGAATGGTTTTTTAAAATATATTTAATAAAATTGCTACCCATAAAACCCGCTCCGCCGGTAATGAGTATTTTCATAAATTTAAATCTGCCTGACAAC
>CAYIFS010000022.1:0-11194 GCA_964362775.1 uncultured Candidatus Saccharibacteria bacterium | reverse complement strand
GCGATATTTTTGGGCGCGGCGCTCGGCGCGCGGCTTTTGTTTTTGCTTCAAGCACCCAAGGTATTTTTAAACGATATTTCTTTGTTTTGGCGATTTAACGGAGGAATGATGATCTGGGGCGGAATTTTGGGTGGAATAGTTTTTGGCTGGCTGTTTTGGGTTTGTTTCCCCCTTTGTAAAGGGGGATTAAGGGGGATTTTGGGAACACAAGAAATAAATCCTCCGGCTCGCGGACTCGCCACCTCCTTTACAAAAGGAGGAATAAATCCACCCCGACCCTCCTTTCTAAAGGAGGGAGGAAAAAAGATGGATTTCTGGCATTTGGCCGATATTTTCGCGCCGGCGGCGGCGCTGGGCATCGCTATTGGGCGTCTGGGTTGTTTTTTAATAAACGACCATCAGGGCGCGCCGACGAATTTGCCTTGGGGAATTTTATGGCCGGACGGCGTAGCGCGGCATCCCGTGGCGCTTTATGAGATACTGGCGATGATTATTTTATTTTTCGCGCTTTTATGGTGGCGGAAGAGGCAAGAAGAGGCTGTCATCCCAGCCGAAGAGCCGGGATCCAGAATCTTGGATTCCCGCTTTCGCTCGCCTTGCCGAAGCCTTCGGCGAAGCGCAGGCGGGAATGACAAAAAAGATGAGATTGATAAATCAGGAGGTTCGCTATTCTTAATTTTTTTAATCGGTTATTCTCTTATTCGTTTCTTTCTCGATTTCTTTCGCGCCGCCGCCGGCCCTCTGGCCGATCCGCGATTTTTTGGTTTATTTACCAGCCAGTGGGTTTCAATCTGGGCAATCATCGGCGTTTTGAGCATCTTTTACTATAAATTCAGAAAAAAACCCAAGATATTGACAAAACCTGTTGATTTGGTATAATAAGAATGGATGAAAAATGGCTTATTTAAAGGGGAAAATGAACAGTTCCCAAACAAAACAGGAAGGAGAAACAGATAAACCTTTACATGCTCACGTACGAGTGCTGGAAGACATGGGAAGGAAATACCACATCAGACGGTTTCCCCAACGAGATGCAGGACTGGAAGAAGGAGAAACGGGACTTCGAGGCCGAGTCAGACGAGGCCGCTCAGGAACAAGCCCGCAAGCTTCTCACTAAGGCGATCCAGTCTGGGCAGAAAATCCAGCGTCCGGTGCTTTCCCGTGTGGTGGCCATACCGAAGGTGGATGGCGTCAAGACCTACAAGGATTTACAACCTTGGTTGGAATACTCGCACTACTATGTACATGAAGAAAAGGAGACCACTCCCGCGTAGCACAACAAGGACCAAGCAGACCAACTGCTTCCCGCCATGTCGCAAGACCTCTGGCGGGTTTCTTTTTTAGAATTTAAAAAACAAAGAATTTGCCGCCAAAGAAAAACTTGAAATTGTCAAAAAACGCGGCGGGCCCCGCAATGGCATAATCCGGCATAACATAAAATAGAAACAGTCCTTTCAATATTTTCAAAAGGGAGCTCGGATGAACTCCCTTTTTTAATTGTCATCCCGCACTTGATCCGCCCCGCAACTGCGGGGTGGATTCCCGCTGGAGTTTACCCTGTTACTGGATTCCCGCCTGCGCGGAACTTGCCGCCGCCCTTGGCGAGCCTCGCCTTCGGCGGGAAGCCGTCGGCGAAGCGCAGGCGGGAATGACAGATATGGGGGGCGGGAATGACAGGAATAAGTAAATATGCTATTATCATTTCAATGACGCAAAATATCCTTTTAATCGTTCTAATAATTTTGGTGGCCGGCACGGGTCTTTTGGTTTTTTTGGCCTGGCGTAAAAAGCCCGAAGAAAAACCGAAAGAGGACAATTCGGCGATTTTGATGATGCAGGAGCAATTGAAAGAAATGCGCCAGACCTTGCAGAATTTTGGCTCGCAAGTGGATCTGAAAATGGGCGATTCCGCCAAGATGTTCCAGCAACAATTTGCCCAAAGCGCCAAAATCATCACGGACGTGACCGAGCGTTTGACGAAATTGGATGAAACCAACAAGCAAGTGATGGGCGTAGCCGAGCAATTACAGGGTTTGGAAGATGTTTTAAAAAATCCCAAGCACCGCGGGGTGCTCGGCGAATATTATTTGGAGAATGTTTTAAAAAACGTTCTGCCGCCCAAAAATTACCAGATGCAATATGAATTTAAGAACGGCGAAATCGTGGACGCGGTGGTTTTTGTGAAAGACAAAATCATTCCGATTGACTCCAAATTTTCGCTGGAAAATTATAACCGCATTGTCCAGGAAAAAGACCCCGCCGCGCGCGAAGTTTTGGAAAAACAATTCAAGATGGATCTGAAAAATCGGATTGATGAAACCTCAAAATATATCCGGCCGGGCGAAAAAACCATGGATTTCGCTTTTATGTTCATTCCGGCCGAGGGAATTTATTATGACTTATTGATAAACCAAGTGGGCGCCGTTAAGGTGAACACGCGCGATCTGATTGAATACGCGTTCAAAGAAAAACACGTCATCATTGTTTCCCCGACCTCATTTTTCGCGTATCTCCAAACCGTGATGCAGGGCTTGCGGGCGCTGCAAATAGAGGAATCGGCCAAAGAAATCCGCAAATACGTGGAAGCCTTGCAGAAACACCTTTTAAGCTACGACGAATTTTTAAAGAAGCTTGGCAATAACCTCGGCACGACCGTGAACATGTACAACCGCGCCTACAAGGAATTCGGCAAAATAGATAAAGATGTTTTCAAAATTACGGGCAAGGCGGGCGAAATTGAACCCGCGCAAATTGAAGGCCCGGCGCGAAATGAAGATGAAGAACTTTAAGATTGACATTTTAGGCCTATTTTGATAGGATATTTAAACAAAATTAATCCCAAAAATCATGTTTGCAGTCATTAAAACAGGCGGAAAGCAATATAAAGTTTCTGCCGGAGACAAGATCAAGATAGAAAAAATTGAGGGCCGGGAAGGCGAAAAAGCGGTTTTTGGCGAAGTGCTTTTGGTGGCAGACGGCCAAAAAACCAAGATCGGCGCGCCTTTCGTTCCGGGCGCCAAAGTGACGGCCAAAATTTTAAAACAGGATCGGGCTCAAAAAATAACGGTTTTGAAATATAAGGCCAAAAAACGCTATAGCGTCAAACGCGGCCATCGCCAGCCCTACAGCCTCGTGGAAATTGAAAATATTGAATAACCCAAAAATCCCCCCGCAGCTGCGGGGAGATTTTGCTTCTCTCTAAAAGACCTTGTTTTGAAAAATTGATTTTGTTATACTGAATATAGCTTTTCATTAACTAGGCGGCTATTCGTTTTTCGGGATTTTTGACTTTTTTCAATAATCTTGAAGAAAAAAAGCCGAAAAAAATGGAGAAATCCAAGATCTTGAATTTGTGCGATTGGGTGATAAAAGGAGGGCTTTATCTTCTCGTGTTTTTTGTTCCTCTTTTCTTTTTGCCTTACAACGCCAACATTCTGGAACTGAACAAACAATCGCTGATTTTGGTTCTTGCGATCGTGATGTTGATTGCCTGGCTTGGCAAATTCATCGTTGAATCAAAAATTCAGATCAAAAAGAGTTTTTTGAACGTCGGACTGGCTCTCTTTTTTATCGCTTCTTTTTTGAGCGCGATTTTTTCCGAAAATCTTTATCAAAGCTTAGTGGGTTTCAGCTCCGGAATTTCTGAATCTTTCTTTAGTTTCATGGCTCTGTTTATTATTTTCTTCGTTTTAGTGAATAACATCGGAGGATGGAGGGGGATTTTAAATTTAGCCATGACGCTCACTGTCAGTGGATTCTTGGCGGGAATTTACGCCCTTTTGCAGATGACCGAAAATTTCGTCTTGCCTTTTGATTTTTCCAGGACCAGCAATTTCAACACGGTGGGTTCGGTGAATTCTTTGGAAATATTTTTAGGAAGTCTTCTTTTGATGGCCGCGGTGCTTTTTGCCGAAGCCAAGGCTTCTCTCTCTCGCAAAATTTTTTTCGGAGTAGCGGCGCTTTTTTTCCTTTTCATGATTTTATCAATCAATTTTTCCAGCGTCTGGTTCATTCTTCTGATCGGCTCAATCGTGGTGGTGGCGCTGGGCATTATCAACCGGGAACAAGTTAGCCAATTTCGCCTGGTTTTGCCGATGGTCATTTTGGTCTTTTCGGTTTTGATGCTTTTTATTCGTTTTAATGTTTTTAATGTTTTGAATGTGCCGACTGAAGTTTTTCCTTCTTTCAGCGCTTCGGTGGATATAGACAAAGAAGCGATAAAAGCCAGTCCGTTCCTTGGCGCCGGACAAGGAAATTATCCTTACATTTACGGCAAATATCGTTCGTTTGAACTGAATCAGACCAATTTTTGGAATATCCGCTTTACGCAGAGTTTTTCCAAGGTTTTGACCCAACCGGCCACCTTGGGCATCTTAGGTTCGCTTTTCTGGATTTTGATCCTTCTGGGTTTTATGATCTACGGTTTTTGGAAACTTATCAAAAACAAGGGTGAAAACTGGACGCTGGGGCTGGCGGTCTTTTCCGCTTGGTTGGTTCTGGCGCTCGGCCAATTTTTCTATTATTCCAATCTGACGCTGGAGTTTGCCTTTTGGATAATGATGGGGTTGGCTTTCTTGATTTTCAGAAATTTGGATGAAAAGAGTGAAGAAAAAATGATAGCAATGGAATTTGGCCGCACCTCGCCCTTAGCCTCCATTCTTTCATTTTCTTTCGTCGTGGTGCTGGTTTTAAGCATCAGCGCTCTGTATCTCGGCGGCAATTATTATTACGCGGATATTCTCTATCAGCGGGGTCTGGTAGCGGCGGGCGCTAATAATCTGGAAAATTCTTTCAGTTTGCTTTCCAAGACCGTTCAACTTAATCCTTTTAATGACCTTTATTTAAGGGCTTTGGCCCAGAACGCGGTTTTGCGGGTCAGCGAAGAATTTCAGAAGCCGCAATCCAACGAACGCGACAGCCGAATTAGGAATTTAACCGCCGCGGCGATTGATATCGCCAAACAGTCAACCGATTTTGGGCCGTTGGAGGTGGATAACTGGGTCCAACGCGGTTCAAATTATCGCGCGGTGATGTCTTACACAAGCGGCGCGGACCAGTGGGCGATTGATTCTTACAAAAAAGCCACCCAACTTGAACCGAACAACCCGTTCTATTACATGGAGCTTGGCCGGAGTTATCTTTTGGCGGCGGAACTGATTGGTTCAAATGAAAACAAAAAAACGCAAAAAGAAGAATATACTAGGGCCGCCGAAGAAGCGTTTGATAAATCTATTTCTTTGAAGAGCGACTACGCGCCTTCGCTTTTCCAGCAGGCCGTGCTTTATGACAGCCAAAACAAATCTGTCGCGGCCATCGCTAAAATGGAACAAGCCAAAAGCATCTATACCCAAGATACGGGCATCGCTTTCCAGCTGGGCTTGCTTTATTACAAAGACAATAATTGGAAAGCGGCGCAAGCGGAATTTGAAAGAGCGGTGACGTTGGATAAAAATTATTCCAACGCCCGTTATTTCCTCGGTTTGATTTACGACCGCCAGAATGAAAAAGGGCAGGCGTTGGAACAGTTTTTGAAGATCGCCGAATTGAACCCCGACAACGCCGAAGTGAAAACGATCATCGAAAATTTAAGGGCGGGCAAATCGGCGCTCGTTTCACCGCAGCCCGCGGAGTTGCCGGTTCCGGAAAAACAGCCCCAGACCGCGCGATAATTTAAGATTCTGAATTTTAAAAACGTCCCGCAGCTGCGGGACGTTTTTGAGATATGCGATTTGTGAAAAGTGATACTAGTGCCTAAATTTCAGCGCGTTCAAAAGGGTGGCTTCGTCCGCGTATTCCAAATCTGAACCTGTGGAAAGGCCGCGGTTGAGCTTGGTAATTTTTGTGCCAAAAGGCGCCAGCAGTTTTTCAAGATAAAGGGAAGTTGTATCACCCTCAACGGTGGGATTTAGGGCTAAAATAATTTCTATGGTTTCTTGATTCGCGTTTTTCACGAGCAGATTTTTTATTCTTAGGGCGAGTTCTTTAATATGAAGCTTGTCGGGCGTCAGCCCTTCGGCCGGCGAGATTAAGCCGCCCAAAACATGATAGACGCCTGAAAATTGCCGCGTGCGTTCAAGGGGAATAATGTCCAAAATATCTTCCACCACGCAGATCAAATTTTGGCGGCGCTTTGGGTCCGAGCAGATCAGACAAAAGTCCGCGCCGCTCGTCAGATTGAAACATTGGCAACAGGTTTTGGTTTTTTCCGGCAGGTCTTTTAGCGCCTGCGCCAACGCCAAAATTTGGTCTTTGGGTTCGTTCAAAAGATGGAAAGCCAGCCGCGTGGCCGAACGTTGGCCAAGGCCGGGGAGGTTAGAGAGTTTGTCTATGAGGTTTTTTAGGGGAAGAGGAAGCATGAAATTACTAATGTAAAATGTAAATCTCAAAATGTAAAATTAATAAAGGTTCATTGTCATCCCGGGCTCCCGCCTCGACTCGCGCGCTCGTCGGGCGAGGCGGGTGACCCGGAATCCAGATTTAAAATCGAGCCTGGATTCCCGCTTTCGCTCGCCTCGTCTCCGAGTCGGAGCGGGCGGGAATGACAAAAGGGAGTAATTAATTGTGTAGGTTGGGTTTGATTTTAGCATTTTATATTATCATTTTTCATTTTGATTTTTTCATTTTCAATTCTATTCATTAAAGTGTTTCTCTAAATTCTTAAAGCTGACCTGCGATTCGTTGAAATAAAGCTCCACGCGGCCGATGGGGCCGTTGCGGTGTTTGCCAATTAAAATATCGGCGATATTGGGGCGGGAAGAATCTTTTTTTACTTTGTCTTCGCGGTAGATTAAAAGCACCACGTCCGCGTCCTGTTCAATGGAGCCGGATTCGCGCAGGTCCGCCAAGCGTGGCATCTGGTCGGGTCGGCTCTCCACCGCGCGCGAAAGCTGGGAAAGGGCGAGCACCGGCACTTCCAGCTCTCTGGCCAGAGCCTTCAAAGAGCGGGAGATTTCGCTTACCTGCTGGACCATATTGTCGCTTGTGGTGCGGGGTTGGATAAGTTGAAGATAGTCAACAATGATGAGTCCTAATCCTTTATCCGATTGAAGGCGCCGTCCCATGGTGCGCATTTGCAGAACGGTCGGCGAAGGCGCGTCGTCAATATAGATCGGCGCTTCAGACAATAATCCAAGCGCTTCCTGAATTCGCGTAAAATCATTGTCAATTCCCTCGCTGGAAAGCCGGCCGGTGCGCAGGCGCCACAGGTCCACGGCCGCCTCGGAAGCGATCAAGCGGTCCACTACGTCGTTTTTGGACATTTCCAGGGAAAAGATGCCGACCGGAATTTTCCCTTTGATGGCGACGTGCCGCGCGATGTCAATGGCAAGCGATGTTTTACCGAGCGAAGGCCGCGCGGCCAAAATGACCAGGTCCGATTTTTGTAGCCCGCCCAAAATTTCGTCTAGATCCGTAAAGCCCGTGGCCACGCCGCGCAAAGCTCCTTCGCCTTTATGGAGTTTATCAATGCGTTCAAACGCTTCTTCCAGGGCGTTTTTAACCGGCATGAATTCTTGGGAGAGCGAACGTTGGGAAATGGAAAAGATCTTTTGTTCGGCTTCGTCTAAAATTCTTTCAATATCTTCTTTCTCGTTAAAACCGAGGCGGGCGATGTGTTCGGCCGCTTCAATCAGGTCGCGCAGGACTTTTTTGTGATGAACGATCTTGGCGTAATGCAAGACGTGCGCGGCTGTGGGCACGGTGTTCACGAGTTCCGTCAGATAAGCCGGGCCGCCGACATCCCCCAATTTTTTCGTTTCTTCCAGGCGATTGTTCAGGCTCAATAGATCCACGGGAATGCTTTTTTCAAACAGGTCCATCATGGCCGCGAAAATCAAACCGTGCGTCTGGCTGTAAAAATCTTCCGGCCGGAGAATATCGGCCACGCGGAAGATGGCGTTTTTTTCCAGCATTAAAGAACCAAGCACCGATTGCTCGGCTTCAAGGTTTTGAGGGGGAAGCCTGGTTTCAAGATTTTGAGCCATGGGTTTTTGTAAAAATCCGCCAGTGATAAAAATAAGGCAAACAAAAAACTATTTGCCCTCCGTTTCCAGTATAGCATCGCTTTTTTCTCTGGCAAGGCAGGCAAAAGAAGAAAAAGTGGATTTCAGGGGGATAAGCTCATTGGCATTGACACTTATATTAAAATATGATAATATATAAATATCCAGTTCTTCAAATAACCCATTCAAAGGAGAAAAAAGGTGTCGGAAAAAAGGACAATTTTGGTGGTGGATGACGAAGAAGCCATCAGAGAGATGTTTGCTTCTTTGGCAACATACGATTTTTTTGAATTTCCGGTTGAGGTGCTCGTCGCCAGGAATCCCGAAGAAGCGAAGAAAATTTTTCTGGCAAACTTGAAAGAAATATCGCTGGTGATCACCGACATTAACCTGGCATCTT
This sequence comes from uncultured Candidatus Saccharibacteria bacterium, assembly GCA_964362775.1. GTDB lineage: Bacteria > Patescibacteriota > Minisyncoccia > Portnoybacterales > GWB1-42-6 > GWB1-42-6. The sequence continues at coordinate 2,794 of CAYIFS010000022.1, read as the reverse complement.
CTCGCTACGGCCAGGGTTGGGAGATAATTAATTTCGTTTCAGGGTTTGTCGGGATAAAGGTGGCAGCGATGACCGGCAACGACGAGAATCTTCCGGCCTTGAAGGATAGGGGTATTCCTTATCTGGAAAAGCCTTCTTCCGTTCAAACGATTCAGAAGATAATCAATGACCTGCTTCGGACCGACGAATAATAATCAAGCCGGCGAATGACAGCCAAAAAGCCCCGCAGCTGCGGGGCTTTTTTCTTTAGGGACGGAGAGTCTTTATTTTTTCTTTTTTAGTTTTGGGCCCTGGGGCGTATCTTCAACCAGCCAATTTAGTTTTTCTATTTCTTCGCGCAAAAGATCGGCTTCATTCCAGTCTTTCTGTCTGCGGGCCTTTTCTCTTCGTTCCACTAATTCTTTCATTTCTTTCGGCGCCCTGGCCGCTTTGATGCCGCCAAGTTTTAGTCCAAGAACTTTGTCAAAATTAAGCAGAAGCATTCTTTTGGCATCAGCTGGCAAAAGTTCGTTTTCTATCATCTGCCACATAATGCTCAAGGCGCGGGGCGTGTCCAGATCGTCGCTCACCGCTTCTTTGAATTTTTCGCGATATTGCCGGAAAGCTTGAATCGCTTCTTTGGTTTTTTCTCCGGCCAGCCCGATTTTTTTCAAAAACATTTTCAGCCGCCAGAAAAAAGAAACCGATTTGGAAAATTCAGCCATTTTTCCGTAGAGATTGAAAAGCGCGTTTTGGGCCGCTTCCAAAGATTCCCAGGTGAGATTAAGCTGGGAGCGGTAATGAGCGGTCAAAATCAAATACCGATAAGCCAAAGGATGGAATCTTTTGGTTATTTTTTCCAAGGTGATGAAATTGCCGACTGATTTGCCCATGCGTCCGCCATCAATTAAAAGAAATTCGCCGTGCACCCAAAATTTGGCCGGAATGACGCCGTAAGCGGCCTCGCTTTGGGCGATCTCGTTGGTGTGGTGGATTGGAATAAAATCAACCCCGCCGCAATGGATATCAAACTGTTCCCCCAGATATTTTTGCGACATGGCCGAACATTCCAGGTGCCAGCCGGGGAACCCTCGGCCCCAAGGAGAGGGCCACTCCATTTGCCTTTTGACGCCTTCGGGCGTTAGTTTCCAGAGCGCGAAATCCGTCGGATTTTTTTTGCCTTCAACCATTTCCACCCGGGCGCCGGCTTTTTGGCCTTCCGCGTCAAGCCGGGCCATTTTTCCGTAGCCGCTGATCTTGGAGGTGTCAAAATAAACGCCGTCGGCGATTTGATAAGCGAATCCTTTTTCTTCCAGAATTTGGACCAGTTTTATTTGTTCTTTGATGTGGTCGGTGGCGCGGCAAAAGATTTGCGGCGATTTGATATTCAGGATTGCCAGATCTTTTTTGAAGGCGTTGATGTAAAGATCGGCGATTTCCCAGGCGCTTTTGCCTTCGCGTTTCGCGCCTTTTTCCATTTTATCTTCCCCGGTGTCCGCGTCCGAGGTCAAATGGCCCACGTCCGTTAAATTCATCACGTGCTTCACTTGGTAGCCGTTCTCTTCCAGAACGCGGCGCAGAATATCTTCAAAAAGATAAGTGCGCAAATTTCCGACGTGAGCGAAATCATAAACCGTCGGCCCGCAAGCGTAAAAGCCGACGCGCTTATCCTTAAGCGGCCGGAAAATTTCTTTTTCGCGAGTGAGGGTATTGAAAAGACGAAGCATAAACTTTTCACTTTTCCGCCTAAGGCGGATGCGCCTCGGGCGCGCAACTTTTTATCATATCCACTTTTTCCATTTGAAGACAGCGGAAATTATTATGACCGCCAGAACCATAATGCCGCCGGGCAAAAGCGCGCCGCCAAGATGAGCCGGCGAGATGGCTTTCATACTGAAGAAAGAGGCGATAAAAGTCAAGGTAAAAAGAAGGATAGAAAAATAGGTGAGAGTGTGCATCACGCGGCTGATCTGGAAAGAGAGGAGACTTTCGTTGGTTTTTTCAATGGCTTCAATCATCTCTTTGTGGTTTTCCAAAATATTCCAAACGCGGATCTCCGACCCGATGACTTCTTGGGAGATCATTTCCAGATTCTCTTTGAAGAAGCGCAGGTCTTTTCTGGCCAGGGTTTCCAAGACCGAACGCTGGGGTTTGATGGTGCGGCGAAAATCAATAATATCCCGCTTCAGAATGGCGATTTCTTTCAGCATCTGGCTTTCTTTGCCTTGGAAGATATGCTTTTCTATCTCCTCTATCTTTTCGTAGATATGGTCAAGCATCGGCAGGCAGGAATCCACGAGCTTGTCTAAAATGGAAAAAAGCAAAAAGCCGGTGTTTTTGAAATAGAGGGTTTGCAATTCGGTGCTTTTCTCGCAGTCTTTGAAGAAGCTTTCCAAAACCGGATTTGTGTTTTGATAGATGGTGATGAGCTGGCCGTCGGCGATTATAAAATCCAGTTCGGTGGGCAGAGTTTGGCGGTTTTGGGAGTCAAAAATCGGAAAGTGCATCGCTAAAAAAAGATAGTTTTCGTATTCTTCTATTTTGGGGCGTTTGTTGGGGTTTAAAAGCTGTTGGATGACCGAAGGGGCGATCTTCAGTTCGGTTTTTAAAAAATCCAGGTCTTTTTCGTCCGGATTGGCGAAATTAAGCCAGGAAACATTTTGATATTTTAGTTCCATAAAAGTTGCTTAAATTTATATCTTTCATTATACCGCATAATCGCGGTTTTGTTGAGAAGAGGATTTATTTCTGTTTTCTTTTTGTTCTAGGCACATACATATTGCACCTTAATTAACGCTTCATTAGGCGTTAAGCC
>CAYIFS010000021.1:5600-12061 GCA_964362775.1 uncultured Candidatus Saccharibacteria bacterium | reverse complement strand
TTCACTCTAATCGAGCTTTTAGTGAGCGTTTTTATTATCGCTTTAATTTCCGGACTCACGCTGGCCGGCCATTTCGCCGGTCAGCGCGTTTATAAAGTTTCTCAAGCGGCGCAAGAATTGACGTCTAATCTCCGGCGCGCCCAGACTCTGGCTTTGGCCGGGAATACCCAAAATTCGGCCAAGGGATTTGGCATTTATGTTGACGCTCAAAATTTCTATCTCTTATTCTATAACACCGGAGCGAGTCGCCTCTACCAGCCGCCCGAAAGCCAGCCGATCGAAAGAATTTATTTGGCCGGCGGTTTGAAATTTTCTCAAACCGGTTCTTCGGCTTTTTTCACGCCGCCCGACCCCACGACTTTTTTTAACGGCTCGCCCGGCGCGAACGGCGAATTCATCATTCAAAGTTCGGACAACGCGATCCAAAAAACCGTGAAAGTGGAAGGGAACGGGAGAATAGAAATCAACTAGGAGTTTGAAGTTAAAAGTTTAAAGTGAGAAGTCAAAGTTAACAGTTAAAAATTGAAAGAAAGAATAACTTTGAACTTAAAACTTTGACTTTTAATTTTTAACTCAAAACTTTTAACTATTTATGGGATTTTTTGGAAGAAAAAAGAAAAATAGCCGGCGTGGTTTCACTCTCTTTGAAGTTATCGTTGGCATTTACATTATTTTGATCAGTCTCGCGGGCTCGTTGACCCTGATCACTTATGTTTTGGCCAACAGTTCTGCGAGCGTCAATCGGGTGATCGCGGCCAACCTCGCCCAAGAGGGACTGGAAGTGATGCGCAATATGCGCGATTTGACCTCGGACGTGGGCGGGCAAATGGGTTGGAATTATTGGTTCACTTGCAATTGTGGCCCGTCGGACGGCGATTGGCGCGTTCAATATAACGATACCGCGGGTCTTTCGTCCGACTGGGACAGATTCCTTCTTTTTGATTCTTCAAGCGGCCTCTACCAATATCAAACGGGCGAAGAGACGCCTTTTAAAAGAAAAATTCATGTTCAACGCCTGGCTTCGGGCGTGGAAGCGATCGTGACCGCCGAAGTTTTTTGGACCGAAAAAGACCGGAATTATTCGGTTAAAGCCGACAGCCGGCTTTGGAACTGGAAGTGAAAACAAATGTAAAATTGAAAAATCAAAGCGTAAAATGACAAGGCAAAAATATAAAATAAGAAGAAGTCTGTTGTCATCCCGGGCTCCCGCCTCGACTCGCACGCTCGTCGGGCGAGGCGGGTGACCCGGGATCCAGGTTATAAATTAGTCTGGATTCCCGCTTTCGCTCGCCTCGTCTCCGAGTCGGAGCGGGCGGGAATGACAAATTATTGTTATGATAATTTTTCGAAAAGATAAAAATAAAGAATGGGGCTTTACCATGATCGAGCTCCTCGTAGCTCTTTCGGTTTTTTCGCTGGTCTCGGTGATCGCGGTGGAAGTATTTTTAACCTCGCTGGAGGGTTCAAAACAAATTTTGGTGAAACAGAATATCCAAGAGTCCGGCCGTTTTATGATGGAAGCCGCGGCCAAGGAGATTCGAATGAGCGTTCTTCAGGGGGTGAGTTGCGGCGAAGCGACGCAAACGCTTTCTTCTCTTTCTTTGACCAATTCAAAAGGGGAATCGGTTTCTTACGGTTTTTCCGGTTCGGATTTTTTGCGCAACGGCCAGCCATTGAATTCGGGCAAAGTGAACGTGCTTTTTGGCCAATTTTATGTCCAGAAAAAATGTTATCTTCAGCCAAGGACCACCTTGGCAATGAAGCTTGAAAGCGGCGGGGTGGAAATAAATTTACAAAACACGATTTCCTCCAGGCAATACGCGCAGGAAAGCGAAAAGTAATGAATATAAAATGAAAAAATTTCAGCGGGGCGCGACCACCATCTTAATTATTTCTTTTATCTCTTCAATCATTTTATTGATCGCTTTGAGTTCCGCGGTAATCGTGATGACGGAAGTTAAAATGTCGCGCGAGCTGACCGATTCCATTCCGGCTTTTTACGCGGCGGATTCCGGAGCCGAAAGGTGTCTTTATCAATTAAGGTGCGCGGAGCTGGGGAGCGATGCCACGGCGGCCTGCAAGGCCGAAACGGGCGAAGGGACAAATCAGGGTTGCGCCCAAAAAAATAATGGGCAAATAACTTCCAGTTCCGAAAGCGTTTCTTTGCTTTCGGGCCAAGAAAGCTATTCAGCCGTCCGCGACCAGGAAAAATTGTCTTCAATCGGCGCTTTTTCCTTGAGCCGACGCTCGGTGGAACTCGCTTGGGCGGAAATTGTAATTCCGACTCCGACCCCAACACCGACTCCCACGCCAACTCCAGCCTTAAAAGGAAACGGAGAATCTTGTGGGACGGGATCGCAATGCGCTTCGGGATCTTGTTCCGGCGGAGTTTGCTGTAATTCACCCTGCTTGGAAAGTTGTAAATCATGTAATCTTGCCGGCAAGGTGGGGACTTGTTCTAATGTTCCGATTGATACGCAGACGGCGACTTGCGCCGGGACTTACAATAATGGCGAATACACTAATTGGTGCGACGGAAACGGAAATTGCAAGAGATACGGTTGGAAGTACGATAATCTAACCAAAGCCCAGCAAATGGGAGCGGGCGACAGAATATATTGCAGGCCATCGAAAATAAATTGGGAGCTTTGGGCGGAGAGAGCAATGGGCGCCCATACATTTTATGAAAGCGACCGGTCGGCATTTACCAGCTTCACCTATTTTGGTCCGGGTCCTTGGGGTGTTTCAAGATTCCTATGCGTCGAAAAACCAGCGCCCACCCCCACGCCTCTGCCTGTTTGCACGGCCGGGGATACTAATTGGGGCGCCGGCCCGGTTGGGTGCGCGGGCTCTGATAAAAGATGTTACAACGGTTCCTGCGTTACTTGCGGCGGCCAGATGAACGCGGGTTATTGTTGGTATAACGGTGGAGCTTGGCAATCATGTACTGATGTGTGCTCAAGCCGCCTCGGTGTGTATAATGGTTCCTGCGAATGGTGGAATGATCCCCCTAATTGTTCCACTTGTTTCCTTTTTAATCCCGGGTCGTATTGTGGCGGGGGGAATGAGGGGGGTCCTAATTATAGAGGAAATGCTTGTTATTTTTACTACCAGTGGCGCGGGTACTGTGACAAAAGTTGGGGAGATTATTTTCGGATTTGCGCTTGCAATCGTTAAGGCAGATAATTTTGAGATAGCTAAAAATAAAAACTCCCCGCAAAATGCGGGGCAGTTTTTATTTATTGTCAAAAGACAGGCATTCCGATACAATTAGAGTATAAAATATGGAAAAGAGACAGGCTAAAAAACGAATAGAAAAACTGCGCAAGGAAATAAATCATCACCGGTATCTTTACCATGTTTTGGATAAAATTGAAATTTCCGACGCGGCTTTGGATTCGCTCAAAAACGAGCTGGAAGAATTGGAATTGAAATTCCCGGATCTGGTGACGCCGGATTCCCCGACCCAGCGGGTGGGGGGCGAGGCCTTGGATAAATTTGAAAAAGTGGCGCATTCTTCGCCCATGCTTTCGCTAAATGACGCTTTCGGGGAGCAGGAGGTCGGAGATTGGGAGGAAAGAATTCAAAAGATCGTGCCGCGATTCCAGCTTGAATATTTTTGCGAATTGAAATTGGACGGCCTGGCAATCTCTTTAAGATATGAGAACGGAATTTTGGTCCAAGCGGCAACTCGGGGCGACGGAAAGATCGGGGAAGACGTAACGCAAAACGTTAAAACCATTGAGGCGGTGCCGCTCCAATTGCGAGAACCGACTGAAGCGGAATTGAAAAAACTGGGTTTTGAAAACGCGCGAATCAAAAAAATCGTCAGCGCGGCGAGATCCGGCCGCCTGGAGGCGCGGGGTGAGGCGATTATGTTGAAAAAAACCTTTGAGGGATTAAATAAAAAATATCAAAAAGAAGACCGGGCGATATTGGCCAATCCCCGGAACGGCGCGGCCGGTTCCATTCGCCAGCTTGACCCCAGGATCACGGCCGAACGCCGATTGAATTTTTTCGCTTACGCGCTTTTGACCGATCTTGGTCAGAAAAAACATTTGGAGGAGCATTTGATAATGCGGGCCTTGGGTTTTCCCTGTTTTACCCCCGCGAATGAAGGGCTGAAACGCTATGCGGCTTTCGGCGAGAATTTGGTTGCGGTGGAAAAATTCCATGATTTTTGGGCCAAAAATCGCGCCAATCTGCCGTTTGGCTGTGATGGAGTAGTAGTAGTGGTGAACGATATTTTGCTTCATAAAAAGTTGGGGGTCGTGGGCAAGGCGCCGCGCTGGATGCAGGCTTACAAATTTTCCGGCGAAGAAGCGACGACCATCGTGGAAAATATTTTGACACAAGTGGGCCGGACGGGGATTTTGACGCCGGTGGCCCATCTTAAGCCAGTGAGCGTGGGCGGCGTCACGGTTTCGCGCGCCACGTTGCACAACGAAGACGAAATCAAACGGCTGGGTTTGAAGATCGGCGATACGGTCATCATTCAGCGAGCCGGCGACGTGATTCCCGACATTATCAAAGTTTTACCGGCTCTCCGAACCGGGCGCGAAAAAGAATTTAAGATGCCGAAGATTTGTCCGGTTTGCGGCTCGCGCGTGGAAAAACGGGAAATTTCTTCGGGCAAAGAAAAAAGCGTCGGCCATTTTTGCGCCAATAAAAAATGTTTCGCCGTGACGAGGAGGAAAATAAGCCATTTTGCTTCAAAAGGCGCGATGGATATTGAAGGGCTTGGTCCGCAGATCATAGAACAATTGATAAAAGAAGGGCTGGCGCAAGACGCGGCGGACTTATATGATTTAAAGGAAGGGGATTTGGCGGCGCTGGAAAGATTCGCGGACAAGTCGGCCAAAAATTTAGTGGAGGCGATAGACAGATCTCGGAAAATTCCTTTGGCCAAATTCATCAACGCTTTGGGAATTCTGCACGTGGGCGAGGAAACCGCGATTGACCTGGCCAATAATTTTTCTTCAATTGAAAAACTCAAAAATGTTTCTCGGGAGGAATTGGGGAGCGTGCAAAATATCGGCGAAGTGGTGGCGCAAAGCATTTTTGAATGGTTTCAAAATTCAAAGAATCGGAAATTCTTGGCCAGGCTTCTGGCGAATATAAAAATTGAGGATCAAAGCCGGGTACGCTTAAAACAGGTTTTCAAAAACATGGTTGTGGTTTTAACGGGCGAGCTGGCTTCGTTGAGCCGCGACCAAGCAAAAGAGGCAATCAGAGTCAGGGGCGGGGATATTGCTTCTTCGGTTTCCCAAAAGACCGATCTGGTCGTAGCCGGAGAAAATCTGGGTTCAAAATATGATAAAGCTAAGAAACTGGAGATTAAGATAATAGAAGAAAAAGAGTTTTTAAAGATGATCAAATAAAAATGTTTGACGTTAAGCGTATCGCCAAATTAGCAAGGCTGGAATTTGAAGAAAAAGAAATTCCCAAAATGGAAAAAGATTTGGCGGAAATTTTGGATTTCGTGGAGCAGTTAAAAGAAGTGAACACGGAAAAAACAACGCCGACGAGCCAAGTGACGGGGCTGGAAAACGTGATGCGATCGGACGAAGCGGAAAGATCGGATGAAAAAAAGCGGCAAGAGATCCTGGCCAACGCGCCGGAAACAAAAGAAGACTATATTAAAGTAAAGGCGGTGTTTGAATGATAGCTACGAAATACTAAAACATACGAATATACAAAAAATTCCCCCTTTGTAAAGGGGGATTAAGGGGGATTTAAAAACCTTTCATATTTTATAAAGAAATTATGGATTTAACCCGTCTTACTATCAAAAAAATCCACGAGGGTTTAAAAGTCAAAGAATTCTCGGCGTTGGAATTGACCGCGGCGTTTTTTGACAAGATAAAAAAAGACGATCCGAAAATTCACGCCTATTTAAATTTGACCGAGGAACTGGCCAGGAAACAAGCCAAAGAAACCGACGAAAAGATTTCCGCGGGCGCGACTCTCGGAATTTTGGCCGGCGTGCCCGGCGCCATCAAAGACAATATTTTGGTTGAAGGGGAAAAATGCACCGCGGGGTCAAAGATCTTGGAGAATTTTATTGCGCCTTATGACGCGGGTGTGATAAAAAAATTGAAAAAGCAAGGCGCGGTTCTTTTGGGCAAAGCGAATTTGGATGAATTTGCCATGGGTTCTTCCACGGAAAATTCGGCGTTCGGGCCAACGCGCAACCCGCGGGATTTGCAGCGCGTGCCGGGAGGGTCATCGGGCGGTTCAGCCGCGGCGGTGGCGGCGGACGAATGCGTTTTCGCTTTGGGCTCCGACACGGGCGGTTCCATCCGTTTGCCGGCTTCTTTTTGCGGAGTCGTGGGGCTCAAGCCGACTTACGGCGCGGTTTCACGGGCGGGCGTTATCGCCATGGCTTCTTCGCTTGACCAGGTCGGGCCGTTGGCCAAGACCGTGGAAGATTGTCGGCTGATCTTTGACGCGATTAAAGG
>CAYIFS010000021.1:0-5500 GCA_964362775.1 uncultured Candidatus Saccharibacteria bacterium | reverse complement strand
CTCCCCAAAGAATATTTCGCGGAAGGCCTGGATAAAAATGTGGAAAAATTAGTGAGAAACGCGGTTGAAAAAATGGCGCAGGCGGGCGCGGAAATAAAAGAGATCAGTCTGCCTTACACCAAATACGCGCTGGCGTGTTATTATATAATTATGCCGGCCGAAGTTTCGGCGAATTTGGCGCGATACGACGGCATCAAATACGGCGCTTCGGCGATTCGCGATAAGGAAGCGGTTCTAAAAAATTTGGAAGAAGTTTATTTGAAATCTCGCGGCCGGAATTTTGGCGTTGAGGCTAAACGCCGGATTATGCTCGGCACTTTCGTTCTTTCCGCCGGCTATTACGATGCCTATTATTTAAAGGCCCAAAAAGTACGCACTAAAATAATTGAAGATTTTAAAAAAGCGTTTGAAAAAGTGGATTTGATTTTTTCGCCGGTCTCTCCCACAACCGCGTTCAAGATCGGCGAAAAAATAGCCGACCCGCTTCAAATGTACCTTTCCGATATTTATACGATTTCCGTGAATTTGGCCGGTCTGCCGGCGCTTTCTCTGCCTTGCGGTCTCGCGAATAACCTGCCCGTGGGACTTCAAATTATCGGCCCGCAATTTTCCGAAGATTTGATCTTTGACGCGGCCAGCCAAGTTGAATCATTGCTCAAATGAGAACTTTTTTCTTTAAAATTTATGAAAGGGTCTATATTTTTTTCACCGAGGATTTTTCCCAGGAATTTTTGGCGTTGAAAATTTTCGGTTATCTTCTGTCCGCGTTCCTTCTGTTTTTAGCCATTCTGCTTTATCGGCGAGCCGACGCTTTTTGGTGGGTGCGCGAACGGTTCTATTCCGCCGAATCGGTGAAGGGGGAAGAAAGGCTTAATAAAAAATGGCAAAATATTTTGAAGCGTCTGGAAAGAGGGGATGACGCCAATTTGAAACTGGCGGTCATTGAAGCGGATAATATCTTCGCCGATATTTTAAAAAGGATGTCGCTGCCCGGCGAAACTTTTGAAGACCGCTTGGGGCAGTTTGAGAAGCACGAACTCCAAAGCGTGGACTTGGTTTGGGAAGCGCACCGTTTGCGCGATTTCATCGTCCATGAACCCAAAGTGCCGATCTCGCGCGAACAAGCCGAAACCGCGGTGAAATACTACGAAACCGGGTTGAAAGAGTTGGAGTATATGGAATAAATTATTTGTCGGGCGAAAAGCATATCGGTCTTGCGTCGATTTTATTTTTTTGTTATATTATTAAAGCTTTTATATTATCGCGGGGTAGAGAAGAAGTATCTCGGGGGTCTCATAAGCCCCAGACCCCGGTGCAATTCCGGGCCCCGCAACACTTCGCTTCGTTCAGTATAAACTGTTTTTAGCCCCCGTAGCTCCCTCCTTCTCTCAAATTGCATTTGAGCTTCGGACGGGCGAGAATCAACATTGGAACGCATGCTCGCCCATCGAAGCTCCGATGTAATCATCGGAGTGTAGTTGGGCCAGGGTAGCTCAGTTGGTAGAGTCTGCCTGTCGGCCAGGCAGGCTGGGATTTTAATCCTTTCACTTTGGCTGCGTAGCTCAGTCGGTTAGAGCGGACGCTTCATAAGCGTCAGGTCAGTGGTTCGAGTCCACTCGCAGCTACAAAGTATGATAAAGAAAATAAAAAGCAAATACGTGGTTTTGAGCGAGAAAAGCGGCCGCCAGTTTGGCGCTTATCGGACACTGAAAGAAGCTAAGAAAAGATTACAGCAGATAGAATATTTCAAACATTTGAAAAAGTAGGCGGAAAAAAGAGTTTTTGGTTTCATGCCAATTTTCAAAAAGAAAAATGAGGATTTTTTTAAAAAGTGGTCGCCGGAAATGGCTTATATTCTGGGATTCTTTACCGCCGATGGCAGTATGATAAAAAATAAGAGAGGAGCTCATTTTATTGAATTTCAGATTACGGATAGAGATTTGTTGATTAAGATCAGAGAGGCGTTAGGTTCAAATCATAAGATTACCGCGCGCAAAAGGAATAAAAGATGGAAAACATCTTATCGTTTGCAAGTAGGTAGTAAAGAAATCTTTCGTGATTTAATCAAGCTGGGTATCACACCAAATAAAAGCAAGAGTATCGGTTTACCTCAAGTGAAACCGCATTATTTTTCTCATTTCGCAAGGGGATATTTTGATGGTGACGGCAATGTGACAATTAGTAAATATGTTAGAGCCGATAGAAACGGAAAAAAATACACGACCATATTATCAGGATTTGTGTCTGGAAGCAAAAAGTTTCTCAAAAAATTGCACATTGAGCTTAAAAAACTTTCAAATATTAATGGGGGAATTTTATACTTCCACGATAAAGGTTACCGACTGTCTTTCTCGGTAAAAGATAGTTTGGCTTTATACCACTTTTTATATAAAGATACTAAAAATGATTTATTTTTACTCCGTAAAAGGAAAAAATTTGAAAAATATTTTAAGATAAGATAAGTTGACAATTAAATGGGCCTGTAGAGGAGTCTGGCCGTCCTCGGCTCCCTGTCACGGAGCAGATCGTGGGTTCAAATCCCATCGGGCCCGCCATTGAAAAACCGTCTTTCTCGGCGGTTTTTTGTCCACATTTTCCTTGTTTTTGGCGCTTGCTTTTGTTCTCAAAACGCGGTAAAATTGAGGTAAGAAAATAGAATCAAAATGACCCTGAAAATCTACCTTTGGGGGATAGCTCTGGCGAGCGCGTTGGCGCTGGGTTCGTTCCTGGCCATCATCTGGTTTTTCGCGCCCGAAAACGCCGATACCGCCGTTCTCTCTCTTCTTTTTTTTAGCCTTTTTTTGGCGCTTTGCGGCTTTTTCGGTTTGTTGGGATTTTATGTCCGGCGCAAGCGTTTGAAAGAAGAAGTTTTGATTTCGCATTTGGGAATTTCTTTTCGCGAAGGGACGCTTTTGAGCATTCTGGTGGTCGGATTTTTATTGATGCGTTCTTTGGGATTTTTTTATTGGTGGAGCGCGTTAATTTTGCTTTTGGCGATTGTCGCGAGCGAAGCGATATTTTTATATAAAGAAAAATAATTTATGCCCAGCAATACAACCTCGACTTTTAATCTGTTTAGAAAATTATTTTATATGAAAGATAAACTAAATTTTAATCTTAGCCATCGTTTCGGAGGCGGTTATTTTGCCGCCCCGGGCGGCGGTCGAGGTTGATATACTGGGTATGGCAAAAACCAACGGTCAAAACAACGTTTCCTACGAAGCCAAAGATATTTATGTTTTGGAAGGACTGGATCCGGTGCGGAAGCGCCCCGGCATGTATATCGGCTCAACCGGCGTGGACGGCTTGCATCATTTGGTTTGGGAGGTGGCGGATAATTCCATTGATGAAGCGATGGGCGGTTTTTGCAATGAAATAGAAATTTCGCTTTTGCCGCAAAACCGGGTGAAAGTAAAAGACAACGGCCGTGGCATTCCGGTGGACATCCACAAGCAAACCAAAAAATCGGCGCTGGAAACCGTGATGTGTACCTTGCACGCGGGCGGAAAATTCGGCGGCGAATCGTACAAAGTTTCGGGAGGCCTTCACGGCGTCGGCGTTTCGGTGGTGAACGCGCTTTCCAAGTGGGTGCGGGCCGAGGTGGCGCGCGACGGTTTTCTTTACGTCCAGGAATATCTGCAAGGCAAATCCAAAAGCGCCGTCAAAAAGATCGGTAAATGTAATGCCACCGGCACGACGATATTTTTTGAACCGGACCCGGAAATTTTCAAAGAAATAAAATTTGATTGGGATAAAATTTTGGGCCATTTGCGCCAACAGGCTTATTTGACCAAAGGAGTGAAAATCATCATCCGCGATTTGCGCCAAAGTCCTTCATCGGCCGAATCGTTTTTTGGCGTGTGCGAAGTTTCGGGAAAGAATAAAATTAAAAAAGAGCAGAAGCCCTACAACGGCGAACGTTCTTACGGCTTTTTCTTTGAAGGCGGCATTATTTCTTACGTTAAATTTTTAAACGAAGATGAAGAAGGAGCGCATCAAAATATTTTTTACGCCAATCGCGAAGCCGAAGGCATCCAGGTAGAAGCGGCTTTTCAATATACCAAAGATATGCAGGGCTATGAAATGACTTTTGCCAATAATATTTACACGATGGAAGGCGGCATGCATTTGACGGGTTTTCGCACGGCCTTGACGCGCGGGCTCAACGATTACGCCAGAAAAAACGGTTATTTGAAAACTTCCGATGAAAATTTGACGGGTGATGACGCGCGCGACGGTTTGACCGCCGTCATCTCGGTGAAATTGCGCGAGCCGCAGTTTGAAGGTCAGACCAAAGCGAAATTGGGGAATCCCGAAGCTCGGACCGCGGTGGACACGGTGGTCGCGGCCGCTCTGGAAGAATATCTGGAGAAAAATCCCAATGACGCTAAGGAAATTTTGGGTAAATGTATTCTGTCTTCCAAGGCCCGCCAAGCGGCCAAAGCGGCCAAAGAAACGGTTTTGCGCAAGGGGATTTTGGACGGCTTGGCTTTACCCGGAAAATTGGCGGATTGTTCTTCTCGCGATCCCAAAGATTCGGAACTTTTTATTGTGGAGGGTGATTCGGCCGGCGGCTCGGCCAAACAGGGTCGCAATCGGCGATTTCAGGCAATTTTACCTTTGCGCGGCAAAATTTTGAACGTGGAAAAAGCGCGGTTGGACAAGGCTTTGGCTTCCAAAGAAATAAAAGCGCTGATCATCGCGATGGGCACGGCGATTGCCGAAGAATTTGATTTGGCGGAATTGCGCTATCATAAGCTTGTAATTATGACGGACGCGGACGTTGACGGCGCGCATATCCGCACTTTGCTTTTGACTCTTTTTTTCCGGTATTTTTTGCCGGTGATTGACGCCGGCCATATTTATATCGCCCAGCCACCGCTTTACAAAATTTCCCGCGGCAAAGAAGCGCATTATGCTTACAGCGACGAGGAAAAAGAAAAAGTTATCGCGATGTTGAAAAAAGCGAAATTGGAAAAAGCGGAAAAATCGGGCTCGCCTCGCTTGCGCTCCGGCGAAGCGGGCAAAGCGGTTAAAGAAGAAAAAGGCGAGGAAGAAGAGGGTGAGATAGGCGGAAAAGTTAGCGGTTTGAATATTCAACGCTACAAGGGTCTTGGCGAAATGAATCCGGGCCAGCTTTGGGAAACGACCATGGATCCGGCGCGGCGCGTTTTGAAACAAGTGACCGTGGCGGACGCCAAAGAAGCGGATAAGGTTTTTAACATTTTGATGGGCGACGAAGTCGCGCCGCGCAAAAGATTTATCCAGACGCACGCGAAAAAAGTGAAGAACCTTGACATATAGCCTTTAATATTTTATATTTCAGATATCCTAAAAAGGCTCAAAACGAGCCTTTTTAGTTGGAACTTCGCGGTTCTTTAAAATTAAAACATCAAACAAGGAGGTTTGTCATGGCGACGGAAAAATTCGTTGTCACGGGCGAACAGGACAGCGCGTTTCATCGCCGAAGTTTTGATCTTGAAAGGCAATGGCGCGCGAG
>CAYIFS010000020.1:0-12354 GCA_964362775.1 uncultured Candidatus Saccharibacteria bacterium | reverse complement strand
GACAACGCCATTTTGTGATTTTGGGCTTCAATGGACAGGATCTTGAATTGGTATTTTTGACCGACGACCAGATCTTTTTGCATGTCTTCAAGTGTTGAAAAATCCGAGACATGGACCAAGCCGTGAATATCTTTATCCAACTGCACGAACGCGCCGAAAGGATTGATTCGGGTGATCTCGCCTTCCGCGATTTGGTCTTTTTTGTATTTTTGATCAATGTCCAGCCACGGGTCTTTTTTCAGGGCTTTGAGGGAAAGAGAAAGCTTGTCGCCGTCAATGCCGATTATTTTGGCCGTGACTTTTTGGCCGACTTTCAAAACCTGACGGGGATTTTCAATCAATTGCCAGTCAATTTCGGAAATATGGATAAGGCCTTCAACCATCTCCTGATTTTCTTTGCTTTCTTTTTCTTTGCCCGGCAAGTTGAAGCGCACGAACGCGCCGAAGTCCACGACGCCGGAAATCGTACCTTCAATCAGATCGCCGATCTGATAATTGCGCAGGGCTTCTTTTATCTTTTCTTCGTCAATCGCTTTTTCCGAAACGATTAATTTTTGCTGGCTCTGGTCCACGTCAATGACTCGCACGTCCAACTCTTTATTAACAAATTTATTCAGCGCTTGCAGAATTTTAGTTTTATCACCGTCTTCCACTCGCGGGTAGTGTTCGAAATTCAATTGGGAGACGGGTAAAAAACCGACCACATTCTTTATTTCCGCCATTAAGCCTCCGCGGTTGGCGGCCGTGATCTTGGCTTTGGTTATTTCTTTTTTGATCATTAGGTCTTTTAAAATATCCCAGACCTGTTCTCGGTGGGCGGCCTGGAGAGAGAGCTCAATCAAGCCGTTCTCATTTTCTTCTTCCAACACCATGGCCGAAATTTCATCGCCCGGCTTCAGGCTTTTGATGAGCTCCTTGTTTTCTTTGACTTCGCGGCCGAGCAGAACGCCGGTTCCCGTGTTTCCCAGATCAATAAAAACCGTGTTTTTACCGACTTCCAGAACTTGGCCTTTGATAATTTCGCCGGTTTTGGGCCGTTTGGAAGCCTGTTTAAGGAGATCCGCCATCAAACCCGTTTTTTCGTTTTCGTTTTTAATTGGCATAAATATTAAGCTAAAAAAGACAGCAAATACCCGTTTAAGCGCAAAGGGGTTAAGCTAATTATATTTGAAATTGCGCCCGAAAGTGGTTATTTGCCGTTGTTTGCCTGAATTCAGTATAATCTAAAAAAGAAGGCTTGGCAAGAGAAAAATTATATGATAAAATGAAGCCAATATGGTCATCACTTGGTACGGCCAATCTTGTTTTAAGATCCAAAGCGGAGAAACCGTGATTTTTACGGACCCTTTTGACAAGTCCGTCGGCCTGACCCCGCCTCGGGGATCGGCTAATATTGTGACCGTTTCCCATGGGCATTTTGACCACGCCAACACCGAATCGCTTTCCGGGGAACCTCTCGTTATTGACGGCCCGGGCGAGTATGAGACTAAAGGTGTTTCGGTCAAAGGGATTTTTTCTTTTCACGATGATAAAGAAGGGAAAGAACGCGGGGAGAATACCATTTTTGTCATTGAAGTTGAAGGCATAAAAATTTGCCATTTGGGGGATCTGGGCCAAAAAAAATTAACCGATGAGCAACTGGAACAAATTGATGAAGTGGATATTTTGATGATCCCGGTGAGCGGTCCTTTTATTGACGCGGAACAAGCGGCGGAAATTATTAATCAGATAGAACCGAGAATCGTAATTCCGATGCATTACAAAATTCCGGGCCTGGAGCTTAAATTCGCCGGCGTGGAGGATTTCTTGAAAGAGATGGGGGTCGGCAAGAAAGAAACCGTGGATAAATTAACCTTGAAGAAAAAAGATCTGCCCCAGGAAGATATGGAAATTCAGGTGATGAGGATTTAAATTTATGGATTGGAAAAACTTTTTAGCGAAGCTTCGCCAAAAACCGGCCGAGGAAAAGACAGTAATCTTGTGGACGGCGGTCATTGTCTGTATGGCGGTGATTTTCGTTTTTTGGCTTGTTTCCCTTAATTTTTCGCTCAAAGAAAGCCTGGGCCAAAAAGAGAATAATCCGACGGTCAGCCTGGAAGCCGCGAGCGAAATTAAAAAATTAAAAAATGATCTGCCGACCTTATGGCAGAGTTTGACCGCCGGGCTTTCGGACATCCTTAATTTTAAAAACCCGGAAATAAAATACGAATCGGATAATCCCGCCGCCTCCGTTGAAAATCCTTCTCAAGAAATATTGCCGGTGGAATAGAAATCTATGAGCGAGAACAACAATCAAAACGTCAAATCGCAGGAGATTATTGAGGAGATGCAAAACTCCTATTTGGATTACGCGATGTCGGTGATCGTGGGCCGCGCCCTGCCGGACGTGCGGGACGGCATGAAGCCTGTGCATCGGCGAATTCTTTACGCCATGTGGGACATCGGATTGCGTTCCAACGTTAAATTCAGAAAGTCCGCTCTCGTGGTCGGCGAAGTGCTCGGAAAATACCACCCGCACGGCGATACCGCGGTCTATGACACAATGGTGCGTCTCGCGCAGGATTTTTCTATGCGCTATCCTTTGATCCAAGGTCAGGGAAACTTCGGTTCATTGGACGGCGACGGCGCCGCGGCGATGCGTTACACCGAATGCCGCTTGACGCCACTCGCCGAGGAAATGATGGACGATATTGATAAAGACACGGTTGATTGGGTGGACAACTACGACGGCACGCGCAAAGAGCCGGTGGTTCTGCCTTCAAAATTGCCGCAGTTGCTTTTGAACGGCCAATGGGGGATCGCTGTCGGCATGGCGACCACCATTCCGCCTCACAATCTTTCCGAACTCGTGGACGCGATCAACTATTTGATAGAAAATCCCCGCGCGCCGGTGGAGGATCTTTTGAAATTCGTCAAAGGGCCGGATTTTCCCACGGGCGGCGCGATCTATGACAAACAGGCGATCTTGCAGGCTTATTCCACGGGCAAGGGTTCTATTGTGAATCGCGCCACGGCGGAAATCACGGAAGAGAAAAAGGGCAACCAGCAGATCATCGTTTCGGAAATTCCTTTTCAGGTGAACAAGGCCACACTTCTTGAAACCATCGCGGATTTTGTCAAAGAAAAAAAATTGGAAGGCATCAGGGACATTCGCGACGAATCGGACAAAGACGGCGTCCGCATTGTGATTGATCTGAAAAACGACGCCTATCCACAAAAAGTTTTGAACCGGCTTTACAAGCTCACTGATCTGCAAAAATCTTTCCATTTCAATCTTTTGGCTTTAGTGGATGGGCTCCAGCCGCAGGTTCTTTCATTGAAAGGAATTTTGGAGCAGTATGTGGAGCACCGTTATAAAATTGTGACGCGCCGCACCCAGTTTGACCTGGCGCGGGCCCGCGAGCGCACTCATATTCTGGAAGGGCTCAAAAAGGCGCTGGACCACATTGACGCGATAATCACTTTAATCAAAAAATCGGATAATAAAGAAGCGGCGCACGCGGCACTCTGTCAAAAATTTAAATTTTCTGATGTCCAGGCCACGGCGATCTTGGAAATGAAATTACAGACTCTGGCGGGCCTGGAACGGAAAAAAATAGAGGATGAATTGAAAGAAAAAGAGCGATTGATAGAAGGATGGGAAGAATTGCTCAAGTCGCCCAAAAAGATCCTCGGGGTCGTTAAAAGCGAATTGAATTATCTTAAAGAAAAATACGGCGACGAACGCCGGACGAAAGTTTATTCGTCGCCCGTCGGGGAATTTAAAGAAGAGGATCTGGTGGCGCAGGAAGAATGTATTATCACTTTGACCCAGGGCGGTTATATCAAGCGTTTGAATCCGAAAAACTACAAAATTCAAAAGCGCGGGGGCAAAGGAGTAATGGGCATTACGACCCGCGATGAGGATTCGGTGGAGGAAATGAGTTGCGTGAACACGCATGACAGCCTTTTATTTTTTACGAGCCTGGGCCGGGTTTTCCAAACCAAAGCCTATGAAATCCCTGAAGCGAGCCGCGTGGCGCGGGGCCAGGCCATTGTCAATTTTTTGCAACTGCCCGGGGGGGAACGCGTGAACGCGCTGGTCGCGGTTAAAGAAAATTTGAAAGATAAAAAGAAAGGCGCGCCAAAGTCCGTTTCGGGCGTCGCCGAAAACGAAAATTTCTTGGTGATGGCCACAAAGAACGGCGTCATCAAAAAAACGGCGATTGAGGATTTCGCCAATGTCCGCCGTTCCGGCCTCATCGCCATAAAGCTTCAAAAAGGCGATGAGCTTTTGTGGGCCAAAACCTCTTCGGGCTCGGATGAAATAATTTTGGTGAGCCTCAAGGGGCAGAGCATTCATTTTAACGAAAAAGACGTCCGGTCCATGGGCCGGACCGCGAGTGGCGTTCGGGCGATGAGATTGCACAAAGGCGACGAAGCGATTACTATGGAAGTAATCAGTTCCAAACTGAAAGCTCAAAACTTAAAGCCTCTGCTTTTGGTGGTGATGGAGAACGGCTATGGCAAAAAAACGGAACTCAAGCAATTTAAAATTCAGAAGCGTGGCGGCTCGGGCATCAAAGCCGCGCAAGTAACTTCAAAAACCGGTTGCCTCGTGGCCGCCAAGATTTTGGAAGGCAAAGAGCAGGATTTAATCGCTATTTCCGAAAAGGGCCAGGTGATTCGCACGGCCATTGGTTCAATTTCCACGCTTGGCCGAGCGACCCAGGGCGTGCGCATTATGCGCCTGGAAGCGGGCGATAAAGTGGCCTCTGTCGCGTGCATCTAAAATCACAAATCACAAATCACAAAACATATAACATGTAACAAAAAAGAGATTTAAAACTCTTATCCGAATAAAAATTGTTACATGTTGCGTGTTACATGTTACATGAGCACTGGTACCGGAGGGTTCATCAATCCAGAAAAAGTTTTAAGCCAGTTGAATATTCCTTTGGGAATCACGGTGGCTGATTTTGGTTGCGGCCACGGCTATTTCACTTTACCGGTGGCCAAAATAGTGGGGGAGAAAGGAAGGGTTTTAGCGATTGACGTTCAGGAAGAAGCGTTGGAAGCGGTAAAATCGCAAGCCCAACTTCAGGGCATTTTGAATATAGAAGCCATTAGGGGAAATTTGGAAATTTTAGGGGGTTCAAAAGTGGAAAGCGAAACAGCCGATATGGTTTTATTGCATAATGTTTTATTTCAGTCGCAAAAGAAAACGGAGATTGTTAAAGAAGCCGCGCGAGTTTTAAAAAGCAACGGCCAGCTTGAACTGATAGATTGGCGGCCGGAAAAAAACGCTTTCGGCCCACAAGAGGGCTGGCGGATTTCAGCGGAAGAAGCCAAAAAATTGGCCGAGGCCGGCGGCTTTAATTTTGAACGGGAGTTTGAGGCGGGAGAATTTCATTTCGGGTTGGTGTTTGTGAAACCATAAATTTAAAATTGAAAAATCAAAATGTAAAATGACAGTGTAAAATTTAAAAAATCCACCCCAACCCTCCTTTCTAAAGGAGGGAGGCGAAATTCCCCCTTTTTTAAAGGGGGATTAAGGGGGATTTTCCGAATCATTTTACATTTTACATTAAAAATATTTAAAATAGTGTCCAAAAATTCTCATTCCACCATTTTAGTTTCTTTTCTGGTTGTGCCCTTATTTTTCTCGGGCATGTTCGCCGATATTTCGCTTTGCAAGGAAAAAGCGCCCCCGCCCGTCACTTTGGAATTCTGGAGCGTGTTTGACGATTCGGATATTTACGCGCCCCTGATCGCTTCCTTTCAACAGCAATATCCTTATATCACCGTCAATTACCGCAAGAAAAATATCGCGAGCTACGAACAGGAACTTTTGGACGCTTTGGCTTCCGGCCGCGGCCCGGATATTTTTTCCGTCAATAATTTTTGGATGCCGCGCTATTTTGAAAAGTTGACGCCGGTGCCCGATAACTTGATCGCTCTTTCGCGTTTTCTTGAAGTTTTTCCCGACGTGGCGAGGCAGGATTTCGTTTTGAATGAAAAGATCTACGCTTTGCCTCTTTCCATTGATACTCTGGCGCTTTTCTATAATAAAGATCTTTTGAATTCCGCGGGCGTGGCTCTTTTGCCAAAAACCTGGGAAGAATTCAACGCGGCCACGGAAAAATTGACCCAAAAGGACGAACAGGGAGAAATTTCGCAGGCCGGGGCGGCGCTCGGCGCGAGCCGGAATATCAATCGTTCAACCGATATTTTGGCGCTTTTAATGATCCAAAGCGGCAGTCAGATGGTTTCTCTGGATAAGACCGAGGCGACTTTCGCCGATTCCATCAATTTGAACGGCGAAAATTTTCGGCCGGGAAGCCGCGCTCTTTCTTTCTACTCTAATTTTGCCAGTCCATCCAAAAAAGTTTATTCCTGGAATTCGCGCCAGCATTATTCCCTGGACGCTTTCAGCCAAGGGGAAGTGGCGATGATGATCAGCTATTCCTATCAAATCCCGGTTTTGCGCGCCAAAGCGCCCCATTTGGATTTTGGCGTGGCCGCTTTGCCTCAAATTTCGCAAAAAGGAGCGACGGTTTCCTACGCCAATTATTGGGGCCAGGCGGTGTCCAAGGGTTCGCAAAACAGCGCCGCGGCCTGGCAATTTATCGCTTGGCTCGCCCAGCCGGAAAACTCAATTCAGTATCTTCAGGCCACTCAAAAACCGGCCAGCCGCCGCGATTTGATTGACCAGCAAAATGATCCGGAACTTTCCGTTTTCGCCAAACAAGTTTTGACCGCGAGGTCTTGGTGGCAAACGGACAGCGCGGTCATAGAAAAGATCTTCGCCGATATGATTGATCGGGCCTTGTCTTCGCCTTCTTTGACGGACGAAATAGTCAAAGACGCCGAGGTTCAGGTGACGGAGTTGATGAGGAGGGAGTAGAAATTTAAAATTGAAAAATCAAAATGCCGTGCCCGCCGATAACCAAAGCTGATTAGCCGGAACGATATTCAAATTATGATCCAAATTCGCTTCGGCTTATCCGTCAAGCTAATCATTATCGGCTTTGGCAGGCAGGGAAAATGACAATGTAAAATATAAAATGAGTAAAACTCTATTGTCATCCCGGGCTTGACCCGCCCCGCAACTGCGGGGTGGATTCCCGCTTTCGCTCGCCTCGTCTCCGAGTCGGAGCGGGCGGGAATGACAGAGAAGAACGATCAATAATATGAAGCATCTGCTAAAAATTTTCGCTCTTTCCCTATTTCTTCCTCTTTTCGCCCGGGCGGCGCAAGTGACCGGGGGGCTCGTGCCTTGCAGCGGGCCAGACTGCAACTTTTGCAGTCTGATGCAATTAATCGTGAATTTGGTCAATTTCGGAATCTATAATATTTTTTTCCCGCTGGCTGGACTCTTAATTTTATGGGGTGGTATAATGATGATAACCGCGGGCGGAAAAGAAGAGAATTATAAAAAGGGCAAGGAAATTTTGAAAAACACGGTAATCGCTTTTATCATCGTTGTTGGCGCCTGGTTCATAGTCAACGCGTTGATTACGACGCTGGCGAAAGGCGCGGTGAATGTGGGAAGTTTCAATCCGACTAATTGGTTTCAGATAAATTGTAAATAACCCCCCTATCTGTCATTCCCGCTTACCTGATTCTGAATCTGTTTCCCTCTCTTAAGATAAGAGAGGGTGAGGGTGAGTTATGAATAACTCCTCCCAGCCCCCTCTTAATTTAAGAGGAGGAGTGAAGTATAGATGACAAAAAAAGAATAATGAAACATTCTAATAAAATTTTAGCGTTTTTACTCGGCCTTTTGCTCATCGGCGGTCTTGGAGTTTTTTCAGTGACGGGAGTTTTGGCGGCGAACCAAAGCCAAGGGCAACTGCCCGGCGGCTCCCAGAGCCAAACTCAAAGCGGTTCAATGGAGTTGCCAAATCCTATCGGCGAGACGAGCCTGGTTGGACTGATCGCCAAGATCACTAATTTTTTGATAACTTATATTGTGATGCCCGTGGCGTTTTTTATGCTGGTTTTGGCTGGTTTTAAATTTATAACCGCGCAGGGAAGCGAGGAAAAGATCAAAAAAGCGCGGCAAAATCTGATCTGGACTGTGGCCGGAGTGGCAATAGTTCTCGGCGCGGAAATCATTCTGGGACTTTTGCAGGAGGCTTTGGGCGTCCAGGGCGCCAAGAGCCAATGGAGTCCTCTTTATAACAGGTTGCTCGGGTATCTTAATCAGATAATTGTGATAATCTTCGCGCTGGCGACGATTTATTTTGTCTGGGGCGTGACGCAATACGTGCGTTCGGCCGGCGACCAGAAAGCTTTTGAGCAGGGCAAAAAAACGATGATCTATGGTATAATCGGAATGGTGATTATGGGCGGCGCTTGGGGAATAGTGTTATTAATCAAGAATTCTTTGGGAATATAATATTTTGTTAGAAACAAAATTCGGAAGGAGGTGAATTTTAATGACAATCGGAAATATGAAGAATTCACTTAAAGCCGCGATCGCGGGACTAGCTTTGCCTATGTTGGCTTTGGCGGCAACCGTGGATTCGCTATTGGTAAAGGTGAAGGGTTGGTTGAACACCGTTATTGTTATCGCTTTCATTATTCTGACGCTTTATTTCGTTTGGGGCGTTGTGGGTTATGTTCGGTCCGGCGGCGATGAAAAGAAGGTGGTGGACGCCAAGCGCCACATGCTTTGGGGCATTATCGGGATGGCGGTGGCGGGAGCGGCTTGGGGAATCGCGGCAATTATTTGGAGCACCTTGGATGTTAGTCCGGGCGGAACGCCGATCGTGCCGCAATTCTAAAAGAAAAAATATATTTTTTCGTTTCAAAAACCCCGCAGCTGCGGGGTTTTTGGTTATAAATAGAAAAGGTACCCCTCTTTAAAAAAGAGGGGTTAGGCCATTCGGCTCTGAGAGCCTCAGGCTCGAAGAGGGAGATTTTAAAGATAAGAATTCCTTATATTTCCTCCTCTTAAGATAAGAGGAGGTTAGGAGGAGTTATGAGTTAACTCGCCCCAGCCCTCTCTTAATTTAAGAGAGGGAGCTATATTGTAAACTATTTCTAAAAAAAAGACCCCGTATCAAGTTTGACGCGGGGTCGGTTTTGGTCTTCGGTCAGATTTTTTCTTTTTCAAACCGGAAATCGGAAAGAGCCAGACCCGACGGAAGTTCAAGATATATCTCAATCGTTTCCGCCGTGTCGTTTTTGAAATACCAGCTGGGCCAAGACGGGTTTTGCGCCCATTCATTCAGGTAGCCCCATCGCCCGGAGGTGGTTTTTGACCAAACCTTTTTGGGGGAAGGGGAGCCGGGATTTTCCTTGATGATGACCAGTCTTTCGTCCTGAACCAGCTCATAGCCGGTGGAAACCAGTTGGGTGGATATTGTCCCTTGGACCACGGCCGGCCTTGCGGAAGCATTCGGGCTTTTCATCTGCCAGACGGTCAAGGCGATAATGATGATAATACCGAGCCAGATGAATTTGGAGCCGACTTTCTTCTTGAAAGCGATTAGTATAATTCCAAGGAGAAGAGCCGCGCCCGCCAGACCGGCCATCGCGCCAGAGCCCGTTGAACCGGAGAAGGGGGATCCCGGAAAAGTTAAGGCATCGATTTGGGGGAGAAGGGGTTTGCCGGCGTTAAGATTCAGCGCCGAGAAAACAAACATCGCGGAGAGGGCGAAAATTATCAGCCCCCAGTAAGCCCGGTAAAAATATTTCCAGTTCACTCCCTCGTTGGCGAGAAATCCGCTTTGGATCGCGCCCAGAATCAGGAGCGGCAGAAGGAAAAACCCTCCATAGAATTTCCAAAAAGGAATGAAGAAGAAGAATAACACAATGGTGCTCTGAATCAAGAAGAAGATATTGAGCACCTTGGTGAATTCTTTTCCGGCTTCCAATTTGAAAATTCGGGCCAGGAACAAACTGTCAACTTCCACGCCGCCTAAAAACCAGATGGCGGACGCGGTGAGGAGAATCCAGAAAAGACCGAGAGCCGAGATAATCGGGCTCATCTGCTTTTGCAGGATTGCGAGAATGAAAGTGTTGAGGCAGATGAGCAACAGGGTTTCAAGCGCCAGGGCCGAAAGACAAAGCTTTGCCGTTTTCCGGCCAGCTTGGATTGTATCCCAGTTTAAAAGCTGTTTAAAGAGAGTCCACATAGGAAACTCCTATCGGAAAAGGAGGTGGGCGAGGTTGACGAGATTGCTTTTGGAAGGCCGGGATTTGCTTCCCGACCAATCGGCGACGGCGGGGGCGGCTTTGTCCCTAAGCCAGATGTCTATGTCTTTGAGAATTGGAAGGAAAATCGTCGTCATCTTCGCGGCGATGGCAATTGCCGCCGCCTTCGCCTTGAGGCTCAATCTTCCAATCTGATTTTCGCCTTTGGTGATAAAATGAGTCGCTTTGGCGAGTTCCGTCATCTCCTCAACCGTCTCCATCTCGGAATACATGTTGAGGATCTCAATCCGGTCTTTTTCTTCCGGAAGGATGGTGATCGCCAACATGAATCTGGCTTGGTCGGGTTCGTCGAGAGAGGATAGAAACCGATTGATTTCTTTCTGACGGCCGTCTTCCAGTTTGGCCAGAGCGCTATTAAATAGCGCCTCGTCGGTTAGGCCGAGGCCGAAAAGATGTGGAGCGATTTTTAGAATGAGTTCCCTGGCCTGCTCCGAATTTTCAATAATCTTGTTGCCGCCGCCTTTTTTTCCTAAAAGGCCTATGGCGATGATGTCGGAAATGAAAGGCATGAGCATTTCTTTCCCAACAGTTTCTACAATACTTTTCGCGCTAGCCATCGGATTTCCCTTCACTTGATGAGCATTCTTTTCCGTCCGTTGAAGAAACAAACGGTCTTTTGTCCCTCAAGGCTTATTTCCAGCAGAAGGGTTTTGTCGGCCCCGGAAGAAAAAACAAACTGATTTCCGGAGACCACTTTTTTCTTTTTGGGAACGATTCTTAATTCCCGAGAGCTGGAAATAATCACTTTTTCATCGGGTTGGGCAGTGGTAATAGAGACAAAGAAAGTTTCGGTCTCGCTCGGTCCGGAAATTTGGACCAGAAGCCCATCCGAATCTTTTTTGGTCGACTGTTTTTTGCCGGCCGGCGGGATCGCGATATGAATCTCGTCGAAGACGCGGGAGCCGTCCATAACCTCCGCTTTTGCTTTCAGTTCGGTGGTGTTTGGAGGTATGGAAAAAGTGAATTCCGCTTCGCCCGATTGGGTCGGTTTGACGCAATCCGGAGAAAAAGTTCCATTAAGGCTGAATCTCAGAGTTTTCTCTCCCATGGCGTTCAGAATTTGCGCCTTTACTTTCACTTCTTTGCTCGATATTTCCGTGGGCGTTAACACCACGGAAATCTTCGGCCCGGTTGGTGGTTTGGGCTTATTCTGTTGTTGTGGCTGCGGCCGATCATTCATGATCTCCTCCTTGGCCTTTTAGGCCTCTTATATAGGGTTTTTAAGGTGCGCGCCTAGGAAATATCGAGTAAGGCGGGGTTTCCTAAGAATATAATATTATAAACCATAAGGTGATTAATTGTCAATTTTTTAAAAAATAATAAAAAACCCTTAAAAATAAGGGTAGGGTTTGGTTGTACTTTGGGGGAGGGTCGGACTCCCATGGGTTGCTCCATCCCGCTAAGCGGGACGCGTCTATTTTTTTGTGCCGGAGGAGAGATTTGCCACCCTTCGGGTGATCACCCGAAGGGTGAAACTATTTGGTGGGGGCGGAGAGAGTCGAACTCTCATGGATTACTCCGCTAGCTCCTAAAGCTAGTGCGTCTGCCAATTCCGCCACGCCCCCGGCTAAATTATTAACAAAGGTGAGGAGGTGAATCTGCCAATTTCACCACTCCGGCATTGGAGTGTAGATTATAGATTATAAACTAAGGCGTGGGCGAAGGGGAAGCTTGCCCTGACGAAGGAAGGGGCGTCGGATAAAGGTCGGGAGATTTATAATTTGACCGGAAAATATCCTGTCGTTCCATTTGGCCGTTTCTCCAAATTTCTTGCGTCAGGATCGTTTTCATTGAACCGTCAGGTTTGGATTCCAGGGTCGTCGGCCCTTTGATCTTTATTTCTCGGCCATCGCTTGAGCCGTAAAAATCAAAGGTCAATTTATTGCCGGAAACCTTTCCTTGAATCAAAAGATGGCCCGGCGTGTCGTTCAAAAAGCGGAGGTCGGGCGAAGGGGGGTAGACAGTGGCGTCAAAGCCCGGGGGATTATAATAGCGGATGGGAAAAGCGTGCGGGTGGCGTTCCAAAATTTTGAGCCCGGAATTCACGGCCGCGCGGAAAACGGTGGTGGAAATTTGGCAGACGCCGCCGCCGTATTCAAACACCGTTTCATTTTTTTTGATGACAAGTTCCGTCAGATAGCCGGTTTG
>CAYIFS010000019.1:0-12781 GCA_964362775.1 uncultured Candidatus Saccharibacteria bacterium | reverse complement strand
GCGAAGGCGGGAATCCAGAATTCAAAAACCTGGATCCCTGCTTTCGCCCCGCTTAGCGGGGCTTTCGCAGGGATGACACCCTTTAAAAAAATAAAAAAAGCCCCCGTTTTTTGGCGGGGGCTGACATCTTTTTTCACTTCGTACTATAGGCGCGGAAAATTTTGAATAACAAACGAGGTCGCGCCAGCCTCCATTAAAGGCTATCGTCGCTAGCCGTAATGGCAGTAGAGGAGAATCATCGATGTTCTCCTTGTTGTTTTTTGTCGGGGGGTTCTTGAGCCCGCGAAGCAGAGCGGCGTGCGCCCGAATCATTCTGGACCGGATGAAAACCCGCCGGTCCTGAAGGTAGAAAATCTTGAACCCAAAATAAGGGTTCCGCGGGCGAACCGCGCGATGTCTATTTGTTGAGACAGACCCTTCTCCCAAGCGGGAGTTCTTTCAAGGGCCTCTCTGGCCGGACGTCCGCGCATGAGCCGGATTTCGGGGACTAAGATACCCCCCTTGACCGATGAAATATCACGACCGGGGCGATCGCGCCCGAGTCATAGGATCGAGGAACTGGCGGAAACTTTTATATACCCGCCGGAGACCCCCGGAGTTACACGGCCTTCAGCGCGCGCGCGTTCTGGGCGCGAACGGAACGATTGAACGGGTTTGGGAAACCCGTGCAAAGACCAGCGGGGCTCAAAACAGTCCCGTCTCTGATTCGCCAGCTGGACATATTTCTTCCTCCTTGCGCCCAATAGCGCGGAGAAAAAGGACCGGCACCGTTCCGGCCCGTTCGGAGTTGGGGTCAGGCAACAAGCTCTTTTGAGCCAACCTGCCCGGAAGGGTCCGCCAAGGCGGACCGAATAAACCATATAATACGAAGCTTTAAAGAACAAGCCATAAATGACTATATTTACATACTATCATATAAGCAAAACCTTGTCAACCCCTCGCCTATGAAGAGAATTTTTAAAAATTATCCATGGCAGCTAACTTTTATTCTTTCAATAACCGAATTTTACCTATCCAATATTTATTCGCGAGCGGAGCTCATATTCCTTTATAAGTGAGGGATTATTGACAGACATTTCCTTCGGCGCTATTATCGAAAAAGAGAGATTCGTTGGGGTGGATCACTAAAAGATCGCTTCTCGGATCGATCTCTGTTTTATCCTTATTATCTCCGCAGAGTACCACCAGAAAGAAACCGCCAAGCGGTTTCCACTCCTCGCGGCTCAGACAGAACAGCCGAGATAATCGAGCTGGTCGGCCCAGGAGAAAAAACAGAGAATTGAGAGGGGCGGTTCCAAGCTGCCTCCAAAGCGGACAAAAATACGGCGGTAGCGTTTTCAGCCAAAAATCTTCCGTCCGTATTCCCCTTGTCCCCCCACTGAGAGTCCCATTGACCCAATGCTTTTCCTCTCAAAAAACAGGGCGGAACCCCCTCTCTCATTCCAAAAAGTTCTTCAGACAAAAAATAAAAAAAGCCCTCAAAACAACGAGGGCTTTTTCTTTTCATATCTGTCATTCCGGGCTTGACCCGGAATCCAGATCCCGAAACAAGTTCGGGATGACAAATAACCCTTCCCTTTGACAAGCTCAGGACAAGCTTCGCTCAGGATAAACTTTCTTTATTACTCCTCCGCCAAGCATCTCGCCTCTTTTTGAATAAAACACCGCGCTCTGGCCGGGAGTGGGCGCGAATTGCGGTTTTTTGAAAACGATTTTTAAGTTGTCATTGCGAGCCCCGCCTCGGCGGGGCGAAGCAATCCCGCGGACGGCGGTAAAATTTCGAGATTGCTTCGTCGTCCCGCCAAAAGTGGGACTCCTCGCAATGACCGGTTTTATTACCGCGTCCGCCGCCTCGCTTTTGAAACGAATTTTGACCTTGGCCGAAAACGGCCAAGCCGGGGATTCCCCGGCCAACCAATTCACTTTTTCCAAGATCAATTCTTTAGAAAATAAGTCTTTCGGCTGATTGCTCACAAAAATTTCGTTCTTCTTTTCATTTTTTTTCACCACTCGCCAAGGGCCGCGCGGAAAATCCAATCTTTTGCGCTGGCCAATAGTATAGAAAGCCAAACCCCGGTGCTTTCCCAAGATCTCGCCCCGGATATTTTTTATCAATCCCGGTTTTTGATCCAAATATTTTTCAATGAAATTTTCGCCGCCTTCGGGCGCAAAACACAAATCAAAGCTTTCCGCTTGCCAAAAAGGCAAGCGCCATTTCTTGGCTAATCGTCTAACTTCGTCTTTCTCCATCCCGGCCAAAGGGAAAACCATTTTGGCCAGTTTTTTTTGGTTCAACCCCCACAAAAAATATGTCTGGTCTTTCTGCTTGTCCTTGGCCGCGAAAATTTTGGATTCGCCGTCGCGCGAACGGATGATCTTCGCGTAATGGCCCGAGGCCAAAAAATCGGCTTTCACTTTTTTGGCGTGATCAAAAAGCAAACCGAATTTTACTCTTTTATTGCAAACCACGCAGGGATTCGGCGTCCGGCCTTTTTTTTGTTCGCTCAAAAAATAGTCCACCACCATTCTTTTGAACTCTTTTGAAAAATCAAGGACCAAAAACGGGATCTTTAATTTTTCCGCGACCGCCCGCGCGGCTCTTTCGGCCTCGGCCGAACAGCAAAGGTTATCCCGTTTGCCCGGCGCTTTCCAAAAACGCATAAAAACGCCCTCAACTTCAAATCCCTGTTTTTTGAGCAAGGCGGCGGCCACAGACGAGTCTACACCACCCGACATTGCCACAACTACGCGCCTTCTTTTATCACCGCCAGCTTGCCCCGTAGAATCCCGAAGGGATTTATACGGGGACATCGCCACAATAACTTTTAAAGTTTTCTTTTTTAACATAAATTCCGATTGCAATTTTTTTCATTCTATGCTATAAAGAAAAAGCGCGCAAGCGTATTTTTATATTTTAACGAAATTTCATAATCAACTACAACGAACTCAAACCCGGAACTTTATTCATTTTGGACGGCCAGCCCTACGAGGTGCTGGAATTTGATTTTTTAAGGATGCAGCAACGCAAGCCCGTGGCCCAAACAAAGATAAAGAACCTCATCACCGGAAAAGTCCTAAACCGCAATTTTCAAAATTCCGAGAGCTTCAACGAAGCGGAAATTATTTATAAAAAAGTTAAATTCCTTTTCGGCCACCGCGGCAAATTCGTCTTTGCCGAAGTTCAGAACCCTTCGCTTCGTTTTGAACTGACGGAAGAAGCCATTGGCGAAAAATCGGTCTACCTTAAACCGAATTCCGAGGTGGAAGTGATGATCTTCAACGAAAAGATCATCAGCGTGAAATTGCCGATAAAAATGGAATTCAAAGTCATTGAAGCGCCGCCTTCCATCAAAGGCAACACGGCCCAGGGCGGCACCAAGGCCGTAAAAATAGAAACCGGCGCCATGGTCAACGCCCCGCTTTTCATTGAAGAAGGAGACGTCATCCGTCTTAACACCGAAACCGGTCAATACGCGGAAAGAATAAATAAATAAAAATCATAACAAAAACCCCGCAAAATGCGGGTTTTTTGTTAGAGTTCCACTGTCTCTCCCGGATTTAGATCCTGTTTTTGGGGAGGGTTATCGGGAGGAACTTGAACGGGAGCAGGAGAAAGAATAACCGGTTTCTCTTTTTTCCTTGTTTCTTCCGTTTCCATCGCTTCTTTCAGGGTCTGGCGCAAATCACTCAAATTCACTTCTCGCCGCGGTTTCTTTTTTAAAAAATCATTCCCGCCGGCGTTATTTTTCAAAACATCTTTCAAATGGGCCGGTTGGCCGACCGCCCGAGGAATGGCCTCGCCCCCGCGAAACGGCTCTTTTTCTTTATTTTGATGACCATGGACCGCTTGGGAACGGTTCTTGGCCAGACAATCCTTGCAATAGACGGGCCTCACGCCATCCGGCTTGAAATTCAATTCCACTCTTTTGCCGCATTCCCAGCATTTATCTTCAAACATCAAAGAAGGAGAATGGCTTGGAGCCGGAAAAGATTGGCTTTCGCCCTGGAATATTTCCGAAAATTCGTCCTCCCTTTTTTCTTCTTCCAACATCCCGCTCCAGCGGGCGATTTTTTCTTCCACCTCTTGCCGCGGCTGGCCGTAGCGTTCGCGCGAAACTTTAATGATGCTCTCGCGATGAGAAACTTCGGGTTTTTGGATCGGCGGCAATGTCTTGGCCGAAAAAGGCCTTGAAGAAAAACCGTTGATCATCAATTTCAAATAAATTTGAGCGAAACCCAATCCGACGAGATCGTTAACGGTAAATTCGGGCTCAAATTCTTTTTCCAGAAATTCCGCGTCGCTCGCTCCCACGCGGAAAGAGATCATGGTGCCGACATTCCCAAAAACCGCGTCCCGCACCTCTTCTGGCACTTGAGTAATATATTGATGCGCCAAAATCAGATTCAAATGATATTTTCTCGCTTCCGACAAAATATTGGCGAAAGATTCCGTGGCGAAGTTTTGAAATTCGTCAACATAAAGATAAAAATCCCGGCGTTTATCTTCTTCAATATCCACGCGCGACATCGCGGCCAATTGCAGACGCGTGATCAGCATCGCGCCCATCAAATTGGAAGTATCTTCGCCGATGCGCCCCTTGGAAAGGTTCACGATAAAAATTTTCTGCTCGTCCATTATCTCGCGGATGTTGATGGTGGACTTGGTCTGACCCACAATATTGCGGATCAAGGGATTGGTCAAAAACTGGCCGACTTTGTTTTGGATCGGCGCGATGGCTTCCACCTCAAAATTGCCGCGATATTTGGAAAATTCGTCCACCCAAAAACTTTTAACCACGGGGTCCTTGATTTTTTCCACCACTTTCTGACGATAAACCTTATCAACCAAAAGCCGCATGATGCCGAGAAGCGTGGAACCCGGATATTCAAGCAAAGCCAGAATCGCGTTGCGCAAAACATATTCCAGGCGCGGGCCCCAGGTTTCGGACCAGATTTTTTTAAAAACGCCGACCAGTCCCGAAGCCACCAAATGCCGGTGTTCGGCATCCACTCTTTCAATCGCGTTAAAAGCGATGGGAAAATCCAGATCCGCGGGATTAAAATAGATTATATCATTTATCCGGTGCGAGGGCACGAAATCCAGCATTTTTTCCGCGAATTCGCCGTGCGGATCAACAATCGCCACGCCCCGGCCTTCCTGAATATCTTGGATGGCCATATTTTCCAAAAGAGTGGTTTTGCCCGTACCGGTTTTACCGATGATGTAAATATGGCGACGGCGGTCGTCTTTCTTGATGCCAAATTTCTGTTGCTGGTTGCGAAAATCTGTTTCGGCAAAAATGATGATCTCGTTTTTTTCTTCCATAAAAATATATTCTCAATTTTATTCTATCGGCAAATCCACCGGCGCCCCGCCCTTTACCACTTCCACATAAGGCGCCACCGGACTGCGCACGCCGATGGTCGGGAAATGATAAAGAGTCGCCAATTCTTCAATATTGAAGATATAACCTTTTTCCCAAAAGGAACGCTGGCGAAGCAGTCTCAAAAGCTTCCGCTGTTTGTAGACTTTGCGGGATTTGGCGAAAAGATAAGCGGCCTTGGTCATGGAAATTCTATCCGGCACGAGACTGTTCATATTCAAATTGGAAAATTGATTGAAAATGCCCATAAAAGCCGAGACATTAGCCATGGTAAAAATATCTTTACGGCCGAAATAAGCCCATTGTATTTTCG
Source organism: uncultured Candidatus Saccharibacteria bacterium (assembly GCA_964362775.1). GTDB lineage: Bacteria > Patescibacteriota > Minisyncoccia > Portnoybacterales > GWB1-42-6 > GWB1-42-6. Next base: position 7,084 of record CAYIFS010000019.1, on the reverse strand, counting down.
CGTCGTATCCTTTTTTAGCGGCCTTTTCTTCAACTTCTTGAATCACCTCTTTTTCATTAGGCGAGAGAAACATCATTAGAGAAGGCGGCCCTTCGTCTTTTTGTTGCTGGGCGCGCTCGGGAAGCTTATCGGTCAAAAGTTGGGAAGTCACATCTTCCACCGCTTCAAACCAAGTCCGGCCTTCAAAGGTCAATAAACCTTCGGCGGCTTTGGGCGTTTTTTTGCCCATAAGCTTATCGGCTAATTTTCTGGCATCTTTCTGCCAAGAATCTTGTTTGGGCCGGAAAAGCAACTGGATCCAAACCTGTTCGCCCGGACGCAATTTTCCCAGGGCTTCCGTGAAAGCGGCCATAGAATCCAAAAAAGTTTCGTCCGCCTTGCTCAAATCCATGAAATGAGGATAAGTCCTGATGGGATAATAATCCTCGCGGGGAAGTTTTAATTTGCATCCCCAAAGATTCCAGTTTTTATTCGGAATATCGGCCGGGATCTTGTAAACGTAATCGTCCACTTCTTTGATCTCGGCCCGCGGGTATTGGGCGTAAACTTGCGCTTCCACCATATCGCGGAACTTTTTTAAAGTGCGGAGATAAAAATGGACCTCGCCGTTCATTCCCACAAGTTCAAAACTGAAATAATCTTGCAAAACGCCTTTGAAATATTTTTCCCACTTGGTGGAAATGGTGCCCCAGGCGCCCCAGAGGCCCGCGAAAACCTGTTCCATATTCTTGGGCGTCAATTCCATCTCCCGCGGCGGCTTAACCTCAAGAATTATCCAATCCAGGCTTTTCCAATGGTGGCGCTGAATGTAATACATCCAGCTTTCAAAGAATAAAAAAGCAAAAAAAACAGGCAACCAAATCCAAGAAAACTCCAGGACAAAAATGGCTGCCTTCAAATACAAATTGAAAATTTCCTCCAACATTTTATTAAAAAACCGAAAGACAAATTCCAAAACCGACCTCTATTTCAGGATACAATAATTTAGCTCCGCAAACAATATCGGCCTTGTTCGTTCCGAACGAAATATTTTTTGTTCTGTAAATTGATGAGAACGGTGTTTTCCTTGACCATTCTTTTTTCCAAAGCCTTTTTCAATATCTCTTCTTTGGAAAGCGGACTTTCTTTTTTGAGAATATTCTTTAAAATTTCCAGAACCGTGCCTTTCTCATAGCCCCATTCGCTCAAAGCGTAAAGGCCCCGGCCCACGAGCACGAATCGGTCGTCTTTGATCAATTCATTGTGCACGGTCTGAACATAGGCTTGGCGGTTGGAAGGCAGAATTTTATTGATAAGCTCGGTCACTTCCGAGAAATGCAACGGCCGGCCTTCTCTTTTTAAAATAATGAAAGCTTTGTCTTTCACACCCTTGGGGCTGATCTCCGGCCAATGGGCCAAACCGAAATCGCCCAAATGATTTTGTTCAATGCGTTTGGAGGCGTCAACGTAGGAAGCGATCGCTTTTTCGGAAAGTTCCGGAAAAAGTTCCCTGGCCGCGTTCAAAAGCGCGCCGTCCTTCATGACCGATTTCTTGCTTTCCAGATATTTGACCAAAGAATCCACGGTTTTTTTGGCGCGTTTTTGCGCCTCGCGGCTCATTGTCCAGACCGGATAAAAATGTTCGTCTTCGGGCAAGCGTTCAAATCCGTCGCCCAGGGTTAAGAAAAGATAGAAAGCGGCCTGGCAACGCGCCAGTTCTTTCTGATTTTCCTTCTTCAACCGCTCAATTTCTTTGACGGGATAACAAACGTAAGCCAGGTCGTCGTAAAGCCGATTCTCCTTTTTGAGTTCGCCGTGTTCCGCCAAATGGCTTTTGAAAGATTCAAAGACCGGATTAAGCCGGTCAATCACCTTGGACTGGCGCAAACTACCGAGGCCGTTTTCCTCAATTTGACGCACCCGTTCCCGAGTAATGCCGTAGTTCTGGCCAATGGCTTCCAGGGTCTGGCGATGGCCGTCTTTTAACCCAAAACGCCGCATAATGACTTCGCGAGTCCGCGGGTTTTGGATTGACTCCAGTATTTCGTTGGTCAGATTCAAAGGATTGATCATTTTTGTCGGCTCCCCCTGAAGCCTTTTTAGAATAGTTCTATGATAGCATAGGGCAAGCAATATGTCAACGGGATTGAATATTTTCCCAAAAAATGGTCATCTGCCAAGTTTGCGCGAAATTCTTTTCTGCCTAAATTTTTCCCAAGAGACCAAAAGGGAACTGGCCACGAAAATGGAAGAATAAGTCCCGAAAAATATGCCGATCATTAAAAGAAGCGCGAAATATTTGGTGCTTTCCCCGCCGAAAATAAAAATGGCGAGCAAGGTGAAAAAAACCGTCAGAGAGGTGTTAATGGAACGAGTGATGGTTTGATTGATACTTAAATTAACCGTGTCTTCAAAACCGTTTCCCGTTCCTCGGCGAAGATTTTCCCTGATCCGGTCAAAAACGACGATAGTGTCATGGACCGAAAAACCCAAGATCGTCAAAAGTCCGGTCACAAAAAGCAGGTCTATTTCCACGCCTTTAAAATGGCCCAGAATGGAAAAGATGCCGGCCGGAATGAAGATATCATGAAAAAGCGCGATGACCGCGGCCAGGCCGTATTTCCAAGAAGCGATGGGCCGAGAAACTTTTCGGAAAGCAAAGGCGATATAAAGCACGATGAGGACCAAAACCAACAGGATCGCCGAGTAAGCTCGGTTCTTCAATTCCTGGCCGATAACCGGACCCACCGAATCAAATCTTTTTTCTTCCAACTCCCCCGCCTTTTTTAAAGAATCAAAAACTTTTTGATAGCCCGCTTCATCAACGTCTTTAAATCGCAACATCAAACCTTTTTCTCCCGTTGATTGTAAAAAGACCTCCCCCATTTCAAGTTTTGAAAAATTGTCCTTGATCACCGCGTTAGCCGGCGCTTCCGCCTTCCATTCAATTTCCATCAGCGAGCCGCCGGTGAAGTCAATGCCGAAACGCAAACCCCAAAAGATTAAACTGAAAATCCCCGCTCCGATTAGCGCGAGCGAAAAAGTATAGAATATTTTTCTTTTGCCGACGACGTTGAGCATAATAAATTTAAAATGAAAATCTCAAAATGGAAAATGACAATGCAAAATGTTTAAATCAGTCCCGCCTTGCGGGACACCAAAATTTTACATTTTGATTTTTCAATTTTTAATTTTTTTCACCCCAAACAGCCACAACCTCTTCCCCGCCCATTCGCCCAGAATCAATTTCAAAAAATTCCGCGTGACAAAGATGGCCGAAAACATGCTGACCAAAATTCCGATCGCCAAGGTTAAAGCAAATCCTTTAATAATACTCGTGCCGAGCCAAAAAAGCACCGCGCAAGTGATAAGGGAAGAAACATTGGAATCGCGAATGGAAGTCCAGGCCCGGTTAAATCCTTCTTCCAGCGCGCCGCCCAAGGACTTGCCCCAGCGCAATTCTTCTTTCAGTCTTTCAAAAATAAGAATGTTGGCGTCCACCGCCATGCCGATTGAAAGTACGAAACCAGCGATACCGGCCAAAGTCAAAGTTACCGGAATCAATTTGAAAATAGCCAGAACGATCAAAGTATAAATTACCAAGGCCAAAACCGCGATCAAACCCGGCAAGCGATACCAAAGGATCATAAAAATCGCCACCGCCAGAATACCGATCATCGCGGCCTTTAAACTTTGATTGAGCGATTTTTCGCCCAGCGACGCGCCCACACTTTGCTGGTTGACCAGTTTGATCGGCACGGGCAAAGCGCCGGCGTTCAATCTTTGCACCAGCTGTTTGGCTTCGTCATATTTAAAATTGCCGGAGATTTGGGCTTTGCCGCCGGTGATCGCTTCTTCAACCGTGGGAGCGGAGATCGGCGCGCCGTCCAGATAGATCGCGATTTTCTTGCCCACATTTCGGGACGTCAACTCTTCAAAAAGCTTGGCGCCTTCGTTGTCAAATTCCAGCCCCACTTGCGGCTCGTTGGTGTTTGAATCAAATTGCAAAACCGCGCCTTTCAGATATTTGCCGGTCAAAACCGAAGGCCCTTGAAAATAAGGATCTTCAATAAATTTTGCCTGCTCCTCGGCGGGAAGATTCTTAAAACGAGTTAAAATTTCTTGAGTTTGCTGTTCGTTTCTTTGCTCGCGAAAATCAAGAGAGGGAGTTTCACCAATCATTTCAACGGCTTTACGCAAATCCTTGACGCCCGCCAGCTCCACGATCAAGCGATGATGTTCACCCACATTATCCAATTGCACCAGCGGCTCGGCCACGCCAAAAAGGTTCACCCGCCGCTCGATCACATCTCTGACGCCTTGCATGGATTCGGTATATTGGTCTTTTTTAATGCTAGACAGATCCGCTTCATAAACCAAATGGATCCCGCCCTGCAGATCCAACCCCAATCGGAAAGGAATATTGAAAAATTGGGGGAGATTGGGAAGAGATTTTAGAAATGGGGTTTCGTTCTTTTTGGCGTTCAAAAAATCCGCCGACTTATCCCAGGTTTGAGGATAGATGGAAAAAGCGGCGAAAACCGCCAACAAAAAAATCGCCACCGCTATCCAAACGGTTCGCGACATCTTTTTCTGGCCAAAAATTCCGGAAAAAATTTTAGTGGCGAAACTCATAGAATTATTCTTAGTTTAACCAAACAATCGGAATTTGTCAATAAAATCCCTCACCTATGAAGGAAACTTTTTAAAAATTGTTTATGGCAACTAACTTTTATTCTTTCAATAATTATAATCTACCTATCCAGTATTTATTCGCGAGCAGAACTCTCATTCCTTCATGGGTGAGGGATCAATGAAAACAGCCCCGCAACTGCGGGGCTGTTTTTTATCTGTCAGAGATTTACCAGTTGTTGCGCTGGCCGAAATTTCTCGGACCGCGGTTGCCGCCGAAACCTCCGCCGCCTTGGCGGGGTCTGGTCGGACGATCGCCCATCGGGCGAGCTTCATTGACGGTCAAGTTGCGACCGCCGAATTCTTTGCCGTTCCACATTTCAATCGCTTTGGAAGCGTCTTCGTCGTTCGTCATTTCCACGAAACCAAATCCGCGGGAACGACCGGACATTTTGTCCATCACGACCGAAGCGCTTTCAACGGCGCCGGCTTGAGAAAAGGCGTCTCTTAACTCGTCATCGGTGGTGCTGTAAGGCAATCCGCCGATATATAATTTTTTTGCCATTTTCCTTGTATATTTAGGCTAATAATTTGTAAGGCGACCTCTTCTCTGACGAATCCTCCGCCCGGCGCCCTTTTTTGAGTGGCGCGAGGGAATAAACTCTTGGAGAAAACACTTACAAAGGGAGTATAACCCCTTAAAATAGAAATGTCAAACCCTTTACCTACGTCGGTAAAAATAAGTTTTTTTCTGAAATCCCGGCAAATCTCCGCCGTGTTCTACGGTTTTGAAAAGATGTTTTTGAAATTCCGGCATTTCAAATCCGTGAGAGATCAAAAGCGCGTTCTTTTTTATTTCATTTTTCAATTTCGGCGCGAGCCTGGCCAAAATTTCACGGGTCAAAAAAAGATAAATGACATCCGCTCCGCCAATATCCGTTTTAAAAATATCCGCTTTCTTGAAAAAAATATTTTCGCTTCGCGACAGGATCTTCGCTTTCAGGATTGCCCAACCGTGAATATCAATTCCCCGCCCTTTTATATTATATTCCCGCGCCGCTTGGCGCAAAACCCGGCCATCCCCACAGCCCAGTTCCAAAAAATATTGCCCTTCTTTCAATCCCGCTTCTTTTAATATTTTTGCTATCGTTTTTTGGCTCGTGCCAAGATACGGGCAATTCCGCGTCAAAATTGAAAAATATAAATTCGCGGCCAGGAACAAAATAATTCCGCCGGAAATCAAAAATAGAATCACGAAAACTGATAAAATAAGCCAGGGCGTCATTTTATCAGTTTATAAAAAATCAGCTGTTTCGTCAAAAATAAGACCCGCGATTTTGTTTATCGCGGGTCTTCCCATCTCTGTTGCTAGAGATAGTAGCGGCCGACGTAATCTTTTTTCCTGATTCTCGCGACTTCCGCGAACTTTTCGCGCTGAAGCTCAAAAACGGGAATTCCCCGGAAAGACGCTTCTTCGGCCAGGCGGACGAGTCGAAACTGACGGCTTGCCTTATCCCTTCTCTTCGCGCGGATGACATTCGGCGAAGGAATTACCAATTTTCCTCTGATCCGCCCGGAAGCCCGACCCTGTTTCAAAGAACGATCGATTGACATTATCCCTCCTTTTGAAAAACGGCGTTTTTTGTCGTTTCCTAAAATTTAATCTCTCCGGCCGAATCTGTCAATTATTTTCTGTTTTTCGCAATTGCGTCCACATTTATTCCTCCTTTTTTAAAGGAGGTGGCGAGTCTGCGAGCCGGAGGATTTGTGATTTTATGTTTTCCACGACACCTTCTAAATTATATCTCACTTCGGCGTCCCTGAATCGGATAATTTTTATCCCCGACAATTCAAGCGTTCTTTGCCTTACCTCGTCTGTTTCAATTTTATTATCATGGCTTGCCGATCCATCAATCTCAATCGCCAAGTTTAACGCGTGACAGAAAAAATCCACGATATATTTTCCTATTGGTCTTTGGCGGAGAAAACGATATCCCAATTTTTTACACTTCAGCTCATTCCACAAAATAACCTCTGAAAGATTGCCGCCTTGACGCAATTTTCGCGCGAATGGATTGAGGTATTTTTGATAATGAAGTCTCATAAATCCCTCCCCCTCCGGGGACTCCCTTTAAAAAAGGGGGAATTAATTACAATGCCCTGTTTGCCATAACACTTCTTAATTTTCAATAACCTGCCGCGGGACGTTCGCCATCAAGATATAAACATCCCTTTGGACCGACTTTAGCACTATGAACCACTTTCTTTGGGAAAAACATTTCGTCTCCAGAATTTAGGACAGTTGTTTTCCCATTCATAGTAATTTCGATCAATCCTCTTATCACAATCAACAACTGATCTCCAGGATGGTCATGATCTGGAAAAATTTCGTTTGGAGGATCATCGTACTCGTTGAGAATAGAATAACCCTTTTTCAGCAATCTTTCTTTGATAATTTCTTTATTTTCCATGA
>CAYIFS010000018.1:0-12899 GCA_964362775.1 uncultured Candidatus Saccharibacteria bacterium | reverse complement strand
ATGGAAAAATCCTGCTATTTTTGCCAAGAAAATTTAAAATACATCGATTTCAAAAATACGGTCGTACTCCGTAATTTTTTGTCCAGTCAGGGAAAGATTCTGCCGCCGCGGCGAACCGGCGCTTGCCACAAGCACCAACGCCTGCTTTCTCAAGCCATTAAACGCGCTCGAATGATGGCATTTATCCCTTTCACTTCCAAATAAATAACGAAACAAAATTCCCTCCCGCATTCCGCGGGAGGGAATTTTTTATTTAAATTATTGACTGATTGCCGCTTCTTCTTTGGCCGCGGCTTCAATAATCAGCTTGGAAATTTCCTGCGCCAGTTTTTGATTTTCCTTTAAAAATTTACGCGAAGTCTCAAAGCCCTGACCGAGTTTTTGTTCGCCAAAAAGGATCCAGGAACCGGCTTTATTTACCACACCGTATTTTATGCCGGTATTGATTATATCGCTTTCGGCGGAAATGCCTTCGTTATACAAAATATCAAACTCCGTGGTCCGAAAAGGCGGCGCCACTTTGTTTTTCACTATTTTTGCCTTCACACGATTGCCCACAATCTGTTCGCCCTGTTTTATTTGAGCGGTGCGACGCACTTCTATGCGAACGGAGCTGTAAAATTTGAGCGCTTTGCCGCCCGGCGTTGTTTCGGGATTGCCGAACACCACGCCAATTTTCATTCTGATTTGATTGATAAAAATCACTGTCGTCGTGGTTTTAAAAACAATGGCGGTGAGCTTGCGCAAAGCTTGCGACATCAGGCGCGCCTGCAAACCCATGTGCACGTCCCCCATTTCGCCTTCAATTTCCGCCCGCGGAGTCAAAGCGGCCACCGAGTCAATCACCACCACGTCCGCCGCGCCGGATCTGACCAAACTTTCCACGATATCCAAAGCCTGCTCGCCGTTGTCGGGCTGGGAAATTAAAAGTTCATCCACCTTAACCCCAAGCCTTTTGGCGTATTCCGGATCAAGCGCGTGTTCGGCGTCCACGAACGCGCAAAGCCCGCCGCGTTTCTGCGCTTGGGCCACGGTTTGCAAAGCTAAAGTGGTCTTGCCTGAACTTTCCGGCCCGTAAATTTCAATTATCCGGCCTTTCGGCATGCCGCCGACGCCCAACGCCAAATCCAAAGAAATTGAACCGGTCGGAATCGCGTCAACATTGACCCGACGCGCTTCGCCAAGCTTCATAATTGAGCCTTCGCCGAATTTTTCTTTGATTTCTTCAACCGCCACTTCCAAAGCTTTCTGTTTTTCTGTCTTCGCCCCTCCTTGATTTTCTTTTGGCATATTTTTTATTCGTTATTCTCTTTTAGCATTATTTGTTTGGTTAAAATCGTTGTTTTGCCGAAACGATTCCTCGCTTCCACTCTTATGGTATTCAACCCTTCGTTCAAATTTATTTCCTGTTGAAATTTTCCGTCTCTATCAATATAGACCGCGCCTCCGTTGATTGTCAATTGGGCTTCGGGCTTTGTCCGACCGGAAACAAAAATTGATTTTTCCGTTGTGGAAAGATCGTTTTGAGGTTCAAAATCCGCGATTCCCGGCGCGCCGATCAAATGATTCAGTTGAAAAAAAAGATAGCCGACAACGGCTAAAATAAATAGGGTTCCCGTTGCCCAAGCCAAAATTTTAGGGGTTAAAAAAATGCGCGTCGGCCGCAAAAAAGGCAGATCATCCGATTTTTTGATGCCGGCGAGCCGATTAGCCAGGTTAAACTCCCGCTTGAATTCCGCGATCAGATTTTCTTCGGCCAAACCGAGGATCCCGGAATAACGGCGCAGAAATCCGGTCAAAAAGACTTCGGCCGGCAAATTTCCCCAATCCCCTTTTTCCAGTTTTTCCAAAAACTTCGTTTGAACATTCAGGCTTTGGGCGGCTTTTTGAATTGACCAACCCAAACTCTCCCTCGCTTTCTTCAATTTTTCGCTGAAAATCGGCGTTTCAACTTTTTTAGCCGTAAAAACCATAAATCATGTAACACACAACATGTAACATATAACAATTAACAATCTAATTTTATCTTTGTTTTATGTTATATGTTACATGATTAATAATCTCCCATCCCCTCGTCTCCATTTCCTTTGGTCGGATTCCCCGGAATATTTTGGACGGCGCCCTGCAGAATTTCCCGCGGTTTGGCTCCCTCGCCCGGTCCAATTATCCCCTGCTCTTCCAACATGTCTAAGAGCCTGGCCGCGCGGGCGTAACCAACTCTCAAACGCCGCTGAAGAAGCGAAGCCGAAGCCTTACCGCTCTGGATCACCGTTTTCTTGGCTGTCTCGTACAGATCATCGTCTATAACGCCCCCATCTTCACCGGCCGCGCTGTTCCAAAGATTTGATTGCGAACCCGGTGCCTTAATCACCTCCTCGGAATATTCCACTTCTTTGGCTTGTTTGGTAATAAATTCCACCACTTTTTTCACTTCCCGGTCGGAAATAAAAGTGGCTTGAATTCTTTTGGCCTTGCTGGAATCGCCGGAAAGATAAAGCATATCGCCGTTGCCAAGTAATTTTTCCGCGCCGGATGAATCCAAAATTGTGCGCGAGTCAATTTGGGAAGCGACTTGGAAAGCCACGCGCGTCGTGATATTCGCTTTGATCAAACCGGTGATGACTTCCACCGAAGGCCGCTGGGTGGCCAAAACCAAATGAATCCCGACGGCCCGCGCCATCTGGGCCAATCGCACCACGGTCGCTTCAATTTCCCGACCGTGCGAAGCCATCAAATCGGCCAATTCGTCCACGATGATTATGATATAAGGCATCGGCTCTTCCAAATCGCCCTCAATGAATTTTTTATTATAAGCCATGATATCGCGCGTTTGCGTTCCGGCCAAAACCTCAAAACGGCGTTCCATTTCCGCCACGGCCCAGCGCAAAGCATTGACGGTTTTTTCCGCCTCCACAATCACCGGCGTCAAAAGATGGGGCAAGCCGTTATAGATCGGAAATTCCACGCGCTTGGGATCAATCAGAATCAATTTCAAAAAATTGGGCGCGTGGCGATAGAGCAAACTTAAAATTATGGAATTCAAACACACGGATTTTCCCGTACCCGTGGCGCCGGCAATCAAGATATGCGGCATTTTTTCCAAGCCCGCGAAAACCGGCACGCCGGCGACATCCCGACCGACACCCAAGGTCAAAAGTTTATGATCCTGCGTGAATTCGGGTTGTTCAAGCAAATTGCGCAAACGGACCTTGGTCGCGGCTTTATTGGGCAATTCAATGCCCACGAGCGAACGGCCGGGAATCGGCGCCTCAATTCTGATGGGATGGGCCGCCAGCGCCAGCGACAGATCGTTTTGCAAGGTCGTAATCTTCGAAAGTTTGACGCCCTGCGCCGGCCGCAAGGTGTATTGGGTGACCGTCGGGCCGATGTTTACCTCCGCCATTTCCACTTCAATGCCGAAATGCTGGAAAGTGCGTTTGATGATATTGGCGTTCGCTTTAATATCGCCGCTGGTCGGCTCTCCTGAATCCGGTTCAAGCAAATCCAGCGACGGTAACTGGTAATTCTCCAGAACCATCTTGCTTGAAAGCACCAGTAAATCGTCTTTCTTTCTTAAAGCTTTTTCTTCTTTGGTAAGTTCCGGCGTTTTTTCTTTTTTCTCGCTGCCAAGCCCCTTCACTTCAAAAGAAGGCGCGGGCATAATTCTTTTCATCAACGAGCCGAAAGGCGAATTTTCTTCGGCCATCTTAACTTCTTTTTTATTGCCATCAGCGTCTTTAATAAATTCCGATCTATCTTTCCGGCCGAAAATTTTCAAGAACATCTCTTTGAGCGAAGCGTTAAAAATTATAAGAAGGGAGATTAAAACCAAACAAAATAAGATCGAATAACTCGCGTAGACTCCCAAAAGTTTAAGAAACGGCCAAACCACCGCCACGCCAAGATATCCTCCTCCGCGGCCATTTTCTATCCGTCCTAAAAGAAACATTTGCAGAATTCCCAGAAAGCTCAAAATAAAAAGAGCCATGCCGATGAACGGCGTGCCGTAAATATCTTTATGAAGTGATTGCAGGATCGCCGCGCCGGCGAGCATCAAACCTAAAGGCACCAAAAAATAGCCCCAGCCGAAAAGCGCGGCTAAAATATTATGGATCCAAGCGCCGGCTTCCCCGGCCAAATTGAAATAACTTAAGACTGTGATTAAAGCCAAAAGAAAAAACAGCACCGCGATAATTCCCTTCTTCACCTCATCCTCCAGATTGATTTTAGGCCTTTTGATTTTGTAATCGTTTTTGAATTTCTTAGCCATACAGGATAATTATATAAAATTAATGAAAATCAAGCAAATTTATCCCCACACCAAATTTGGTATGGGGATAAAAAAACAGCCCCGTGTTTTACGAGGCTGTTTCTGTTGAAAAAAGAACCGCTGTTGGAAAAGAACTATTGGCCGAGATCGGGCGGATTTGGGCGGCGTTGCGAGAACCTCGGCGATCTTATCCACGATCTTGGCGGTGGCGCCGGGAACGCCCATCGCTTGATAGGGCAGGCCTCTTTCCAGAAGCGAATCGCGCCAGCTCGGGTGATCCCTCATCCTTTCTACCGCGTCAAGAAGTTCGTTGGAACTCTCGACGCCGAGAACCGCGCAAGCAGCCACGAGCGGCGGGAAGCCAAAATTATAGCCCCTGGCCAGCCGCGCTTCCTTGTCATCGTCCGGGAATAGAGTGACAATGGCGGGCACGCCAAGTACGGTTGAGCGAAGACCTTCATTTCCGCCCCAATCAGCCACCGTGACGTCCGAAGCAAGAATCAGGTCTTCGGCCGGAAAATTCCGAGCGTCAACCGCGAAACCCAGAAAATCCGTGAAAAGTTCTTGGGTGACGGTCAGTTCGCCGGAACAGGGGAAACGATCAAGCTTCGGATGAAAGCGGGGCGCGACGATGATTTTGGAAAATTTTCCTTCCGGGTCGTCAGTCGCGATTTGCAGAACGGCTTCTATTTGCGCCCGCACGCGTTCCAGCGACGTTCCGCCCGACCACCAGGTTAGGAGAAACTCGTTGTCCTTCACGCCGAGTTGCCCGCGAACCGATTCGCGAACCTCCGTTCTCATCTCGCGGACTTCTCCGAGCCTTTCAAAGGTGGTCTTGCCGACTTTGACGGGCAAAACTCCCTTGGGCCAGGACGCACTGACAATATCAGAAGCGATATTGTCCATCGTAAAAATGATATCCGGGCCGTAGACGGGAAATAATTTTTCCCGCACTTCCCTGATTTCTCCGGTCCCCCACATGTCTTCCACCCAGAAAACCGGAATGTGATTCTCGCGCCCGAAACGCGTCCAGGCGATTTGAGAACGAATTGCGGTAGCGCTGACGCCGATAAGAATGGCGTCGGGTTTGTTTTGAAGAAAATATAAACCCCGCGTTACAAAATCCACGCCCTCTTTGAGACCATCTCTCAAGGCTTTTTGATAAGCCGCGCCCGCGGGGTCAAAATAAATGTTCACCTGCGCGCCAAGATAAATAAGCTCGTTAATCACGGGCAAAGTATCATTCCACCCGCCTAAATCTCCGCCCACGGCGACGATTCTCTTGCCTTCCAAAACCGCCAAATCCACCACTTGCCGCCTCCCGGGTTTAAAAAAATGAATTTTTAAAAAACTTTTTTCGCTCTCTTAACGAATATTATATATTATCAGATTAAATAGAATATGTCAAACTAAAACCGCCCCGTAAAGCGCGGGGCGGTTTTTCAAAATGAAAATTTTATTTCTCTTTTTCCCCTTCTTCCAACGGCTTAAACCCCGTACCGGCCGGAATGAGATGGCCGATGATCACATTCTCTTTCAAGCCACGCAAGTGGTCTTCTTTGGCTTGCACCGCCGCGTTAATGAGCACGCGCGTGGTTTCTTGGAAAGAAGCGGAAGAGAGCCAGCTTTCCGTGCTCAAAGAAACTTTGGAGATACCGAGCAATAATTGGCCGGCGATCGCGGGTTTGATCTTCTTCTCCCGCGCAAGGTCATTTTCTATCAAAAATCGCTGTTTTTCCGCCACTTGGCCAATCAAAAGATTGGTTTCGCCCGGGTCTTTCACGCGCAAGCGCGAGAACATCTGGCGAATAATTATTTCAATATGCTTGTCATTGATGCCTTCCCCCTGGGAAGTATAGATCGTCTGCACTTCTTTCAAAATATAGCGCTGAACCGCCGAACGGCCCGCCAGTTTAAAAAGTTCTTTCAGATCCAAATGGCCCTCGCAAAGCTGTTGGCCTTTTTTGACTTCCTGATTTTGGGAAACCCAGATCCCCACTCGCAGAGGCACCGAATACTCGCGCACCTGTTCTTCCATCAGTTTCAACGCGTCAGCCGGTTTTTTGAGAGATTTAATCGTTTTTGTTTTTTTCTTTATACCGGGTAATTCAATTTCCGCTTGGCCGATAATCTTGATTATCCTACTAGAGCCTTCTTCCCGGATCTCCGCCACTTTGCCGTCAATTTCCGACATTTGAGCTTTGCCTTTTGGAATACGGGCCTCAAAAATCTCTTCCACGCGCGGCAAGCCCTGCGTAATGTCGCCGCCGCCGGCTACGCCTCCGGTATGGAAAGTTTTCATGGTCAGCTGGGTGCCCGGTTCGCCGATGGCTTGGGCCGTCACAACCCCGACCGCTTCGCCGAGCTTGACCAGCTGGTTCCGGCCCAAATCGTATCCATAGCACATCTGGCAAAGGCCTTTGCGCGATTGGCAAGAAACCACCGAACGCACGCGCAAGCTTTCCAAATTCATTTTGTCAATTTTCTCGGCGGTGTATTTATCAATCAAAGCATTCTTGGCCACAACCACTTCGCCGTCTTTTTGCACTTCTTCCAACGACACGCGGCCGACAAGGCGCGAAGTGAACGAACGCCCAAGCTCTTTTCCGTCTTCCCGCCAAATCATAATCCCTTCTTTATCGCCGCAATCGCTTTCGCGCACAACCAAGTCCTGCGCCACGTCAACCAAGCGCCGCGTCAAATAACCGGCGGTGGAAGTGCGAAGCGCCGTATCGGAAGAACCTTTGCGCGCGCCGTGAGTGGAAATAAAATATTCCAAAACATTCAAACCTTCTTTGAAGGAGCTCTTCACCGGCAATTCAATGATTTCGCCGGCCGGGTTCACCATGAGCCCTCTCATGCCCATCATCTGCGAGGTCTGCCCCCAAGAACCGCGGGAACCCGAATCAACCATCAAATGCACCGGGCCGTGCGGATTAAGTTCTTTAATCACCAATTTTCCGAGCTCATCCACGATGGAAAACCAAATTTCAATGATCCGGCTGCGCCGTTCTTCGCGCGTAAGCAACCCTTCCAAGTATTGGCCGTGAACGATTTCCACTTCTTTTTCCGCCTGCGCCAAAAGTTCTTTTTTCTCTATCGGCACCTGCAAATCATCCATACCCCAAGAAATACCGGAGTAAGTGGCGTATTCAAAACCCAGTTGTTTTATCCGGTCTAGAATTGTCGCGGTGCGTCCGATGCCGCATTTTTCAATCAGCTCGGCCACCAAAATATTCAAAGCTTTTTTCTTCAGATCGGTATTTAAAAATCCGATTTCCGGCGGCAAAATTTGATTGAAAATTATCCGGCCGACGCAAGTTTCAAAAAATCTGTCCGCGGAGTTTTTAAAATTGACCGAGGATGTTTTGAGCTTGATCTTGGCCCGCAGGTCAATCTCGCCGAACTGCCATCTCAAGATCGCTTCTTCCGGAGAAACGAAATGTTTTCCCTCGCCCTTTAAGCCGTCTTCCATTTTTGACATCCAATAGCAACCGAGGATCATATCCTGCCGCGGAGAAACGATCGGCTCGCCCGTGGCGGGCTTTAAAAGATTTTGAGCTGAAAGCATTATTTTCGCGGCTTCATTTTGGGCTTCGCCCGTCAAAGGCAAATGGACCGCCATCTGGTCGCCGTCAAAGTCGGCGTTGAATGCCTGACAAACCAAAGGATGGATTTGAATGGCCGAACCTTCTATCAAAACCGGCTGAAAAGCTTGAATGCCTAAACGGTGAAGCGTCGGCGCGCGATTCAAAAGCACGTATTTGTTTTGAATGACTTCTTCCAAAATCGCCCAAACCTCGTCTATTTCCTGTTCAATCAAATGTCCCGCGCCGCGAATATTATGGGCTAATCCCCGCTCGACAATCTTTTGGATCACGAAGGGCTTAAAAAGTTCCAAAGCCATGTATTTGGGCAAACCGCATTGATCAAATTTCAATTCCGGGCCGACTACGATCACGGAACGCCCTGAATAATCCACGCGCTTGCCGAGCAAATTTTGGCGGAATCTTCCTTGTTTTCCTTTGAGCATGTCGGCGAGCGACCGCAATTGGCGCTTTTGGCCGGTGGCGGCCATCACGGGACCTTGCCCCCGGCGGGCGGAATTATCTATCAAAGCGTCCACCGCTTCCTGCAACATTCTTTTTTCATTCCGGCAAATAACCTCGGGCGCGTTAAGCTCAATCAATTTTTTCAGGCGATTATTGCGATTGATCACGCGGCGGTACAAATCATTCAGGTCCGAAGTGGCGTAGCGGCCGCCGTCCAGCGCCACCATCGGCCGCAGATCGGGCGGCAAAACCGGCAAAACCGTCAGAATCATCCATTCGGGCCGCAAAGCCGAGCGGATCATCGCTTCCGTCAGCTTCAGGCGCTTGATGGTTTTTTTCTGCGCGAGATCCGAAGTATTTTCTTTTTCCGCCAAAAGCTCTTCGCGCAAAACATAAAGATCGGTTTGTTTTAGGGCTTTTCTGACCGCTTCCGCGCCGATGCTCGCTTCAAAAACTTGCCCGTATTTCATGCTTAATTCATAATAGCTGTTCTCGGAAAGCGTTTCTAATGGTTTTAAATTCTTGAGTTCGGCGACGGACTTGTCGCGCATTTCTTTAAGCGAAACTTTTTCCTGCAAATTGGCGTTTGCGGGAATTTCTTTGA
Organism: uncultured Candidatus Saccharibacteria bacterium; assembly: GCA_964362775.1. GTDB lineage: Bacteria > Patescibacteriota > Minisyncoccia > Portnoybacterales > GWB1-42-6 > GWB1-42-6. Next base: position 3,973 of record CAYIFS010000018.1, on the reverse strand, counting down.
GTTTTGATTTATATTCCTTGTCAATTTCTTCCAAAGCTTTCTGGCGGGCGGTTTCATCCACCTTGATAACCAAATAGCTGGCGAAATAAATAACTTTTTCCAAATTTTGCAATCCCATATCCAAAATCAGACCGATCTTTGAAGGCACGCCGCGCAAAAACCAAATATGCGAAACCGGCGAAGCCAAGGCGATATGGCCCATCCGTTCGCGCCGCACGATCGCCCGCGTCACTTCCACGCCGCATTTGTCGCAAATAATGCCTTTGTAGCGGATCCGGCGGTATTTGCCGCAATAACATTCCCAATCTTTTTCCGGACCGAAGATCCGTTCGCAAAACAAACCGTCTTTTTCCGGCTTTTGCGTGCGGTAATTGATTGTTTCGGGCTTCGTTACTTCCCCATGACTCCAACCCAAAATATCCTCGGGCGAAGCGAGTTTCAGTTTGATGGCGTTAAAATCGGTGACTTTGTAAGACACAAAATTAAGTTAAAAGTTATCAGTTAGAAGTGAAAAGTCAAAGTTAGTAGTTCAAAGTTTAAGAATAAAAATAACTTTTAATTTTAAACTTTGACTTTTAATTTTTCACTTCTAATTTTCAACTCTGCATATTCCTCGGCTCCGTATTCTCTTCCTCCTCTTTCTGCTCTTTGATCCCTGTCAATTCCACATTCAGACCCAAAGCTTTCATTTCCGACATTAAAACGTTGAAAGAAGCGGGCAGGTTGGGAGTTTTGATCGGCAACCCCCGGATAATCGCGTCGTAAGCGTTCGCCCGGCCCATCACGTCGTCCGATTTAATGGTCAGCATTTCCTGCAAAGTGTGGGCGGCGCCATAACCTTCCAAAGCCCAAACTTCCATTTCGCCGAATCTTTGGCCGCCGAATTGCGCCTTGCCTCCGAGCGGCTGTTGGGTGATCAATGAATATGGCCCGATGGAACGCATGTGAATTTTGTCTTCAACCAAATGATGAAGCTTCATTATATAAATATAGCCCACGGTCACCGGCTGTTTGAAAGCTTCGCCCGTGTGGCCGTCAAAAATAGTGATCTTGCCGCTTTCCGGAAAACCGGTTTTTTTCAATTCTTCTTTTATATCCTCTTCTTTGGCTCCGTCCAGCGACGGCGTCAAAGCCCGAAAACCAAGCTCATGGGCCGCCCAGCCCAAATGTGTTTCCAAAATTTGCCCGATATTCATGCGGGAAGCCACGCCCAAGGGATTTAAAATAATATCCACCGGCGTGCCGTCGGCCAAATAAGGCATTTCTTCCACCGGTAAAATTTTGGAAATGACGCCTTTGTTTCCGTGCCGGCCGGCCAATTTATCGCCCACCATCACTTTTCGGAGCTGGGCCACTTCCACCTGAATGGTTTTGATGACGCCGGCGGGAAGTTTATCGCCTTTCTCGCGCGAAAAAACTTTGATGCCGATGATCCGGCCTCTTTTGCCGTGAGGCAATCGGAGCGAAGTATCTTTGACATCGCGCGCTTTTTCGCCGAAGATCGCGCGCAATAATCTTTCTTCCGCCGTCAGATCGGCTTCGCCTTTGGGTGAAATTTTTCCGACCAAAATATCGTTCGGCCCGACTTCCGCGCCGATCCTCACCACACCTTCCTCGTCCAAATCTTTCAATCGCTCTTCGCCGACATTGGGAATATCAGGGGTCGTAATTTCGGGACCAAGCTTGGTTTCTCTGACATCGCAAGAAAAATCTTCAATATGGATTGAAGTAAAACGATCGTCCTGCACCACGCGTTCGGAAAGAATAATCGCGTCTTCGTAGTTGGCGCCCCGCCAGGAAACGAAAGCCACGAGCAAATTTTGGCCAAGCGCCAGACATCCATTCTCCGTGCCCGCGCCGTCGCTCAAAAGTTCTCCTTTTTTCACTTTCTGGCCTTTAAGAACCAGGGGATGCTGGTTGATGGCGGTAAATTGGTTGGTGCGGGCGAAAGTTTGCAGATTATATGAAAGCGTCGGAAAAGATTTCGATTTTTTATTTTCTAAAATGTCTTTACCTTCTTTTTTAATAACAATGTGGTCGGCGTCAACTTCCATAATTTCGCCCGCGGCGCCGGCAAAGATTAGCTGACCTGAATCGGCCGCCGCCTTTTTTTCAACGCCCGTGCCGACGAGCGGCGCTTGGGGTTTAATGCAGGAAACCGCTTGGCGTTGCATGTTTGAACCCATTAGCGCGCGAGTGGCATCGTCGTGTTCCAGGAACGGGATCAGGGAAGTCGCGATGGAAATGAATTGCTGGGGCGAAACATCCGCGAAATCAATTTTTTCCCGCTTGGTAATGGAAGCTTGTCCGTGAACGCGCGCCTGGACTTTTTCTTCGGAAAACCGGCCGTCTTTTTCCAGCGCCACGCTCGCGGGCGCGATATCATATTTCTGTTCGTCAAAAGCGTTCAAATAAATAATCTCATTGGTAACTTTTCCATTTTTAACCACCCGGTAAGGCGTTTCCAAAAAACCGAATTCATTCACCCGCGCGAAAGACGCCAAAGTACCGATCAAACCGATGTTCGGGCCTTCGGGAGTTTGAATGGGACAAATCCGGCCATAATAAGTGGCGTGCACGTCGCGAACTTCAAAGCCGGCCCGTTCGCGGGTCAATCCCCCCGGCCCCATCGCCGAAATCCGGCGCTTATGTTCAAGTTCGGCCAAAGGATTCACCTGGTCCATGAACTGCGAAAGCTGGGAGGTGGTGAAAAATTCCTTGACCGCCGCCATGAACGGCCGCACGTTGACCAGTTGCGCTGGCGCGATGGTGGCAATATCCAGCGTCGTCATTCGGTCTTTAATAATTCTTTCCATTCTGGCCAACCCGATCCTTAATTTGTTTTGTAAAAGTTCGCCGAGCGCCCTGACCCGCCGATTGGCCAAATGGTCAATGTCGTCGGGTTGAGCTTGCGGGTCGTTGTTCAAACGGATTATTTCCTTGATCGTCGCCACCAGGTCTTCCAGCCGCAAAATCCGGCATTCTTTGGTCAAGGGAGTGTTCAAGCCGAGCCGCAAATTGAATTTCCAACGGCCGACCTTGGCCAGATCATATCTTTCAAAATTGAAAAACATCGCCTCAATCATTTGTTGGGCATTGTCCACCGTCGCCAGATCTCCCGGCCGAATACGTTTGTAAACTTCAATGAATCCTTCACCCTTGTTATGGGCGACGTCTCTTTTAATGGTCGCTTCAATGAATTTATTGTCCGGATGAGTATCCGTATCTTTGAAAGTTTCCAAAAGTTTTTCGTCAGTTTCCAGGCCGAAAGCGCGCAAAAGAGAAGTGATCGGTACTTTGCGCTTGCGGTCTATTTTTACGAAGATCGCGTTATCCCAATCCGTTTCCAGTTCCAACCAGGCGCCGCGATTGGGAATGATCTTGGCGCCAAAAAGCTTCCGGCCGCGCACGTTTTGCGCGGTAAAAAAAACTCCCGAAGAACGGATCAGCTGGGAAACCACCACGCGTTCAACGCCATTAACGATGAAAGTGCCGCGTTCGGTCATCAGCGGAAATTCTCCGAGATATATTTCTTGTTCTTTGACTTCGCCGGTTTTTTTGTTCAGAAGCCTCAACTTCGCCCGCAGGGGCGCTTCAAAAGAAACATTCTGTTTCTTGGCTTCGCTTTCGGAATATTTCGGTTCGTCAAAATAGTAATCGGAAAAATAAAGTTCCAGTTCCTTGCCGCTCCAGTCGCGGATCGGTGAAACTTCTTCAAAAAGTTCCTTGAGCCCTTTATCCCTGAACCATTCAAAAGAATCCAACTGGACCTGAATCAAGTCAGGCAGCGGCATGGCATTGGGATGTTTGCCGAAAAATTTTTCCGGAAGCGCTTTTTTGATCATTTGCTCAAAAAATTGAGAAACCGCTTAAAATTGAGGGGAGATCTTTAAGGGGGAAAAACTTCCAAAATAGATAAAAAAACACCCAAAAATGCCCCTTTGGCGGGCTTAGACTAAGGGTTATGTTTATC
>CAYIFS010000017.1:9860-13410 GCA_964362775.1 uncultured Candidatus Saccharibacteria bacterium | reverse complement strand
CACCACGGCCCAGGCGGAGAACGTGGTTATCAGCGAAATTCAGATCAGCGGCGCGAACGCTTATGATGAATTCGTGGAATTATATAACCCAACGAGCGCGGATATTAATTTATTAAATTGGCGCCTGACTAAAAAATCAATGACCGGCTCAACAACTAATAATTTGTTGACTTCTTTCCCCGATAAAATTATTCCGGCCAGGGGATATTTTCTGGTAGCACATCCGACCGGCTATGATGGCGGGGTGCCGACCGACGCCACTTATTCGACGGCTTCTTCTTTGGCCGAAAATAACACTTTAATTTTATATAGCGATGCGGGCGATACAATCGTTGACCTGGTCGGCTTGGGAAACGCCAGCAGTTCGGAATCAGCGACAATTGGGAATCCCAGCAGTCATCAGTCAGTGGAACGCAAGGCCGCCGCCGGCTCGGACGCTGTTCTGCTGTTTAACGGAAGCGACAAGTGGCAGGGTAATGGCTATGATTCGGATAATAATTCTCAAGATTTTGTTTTACAGTCTAATCCTTCGCCGCAAAATTCTTTAATGCTAATAGAACCAAGAACCAGTTGGCCAAATTTAATGACGGCTTCGGCCTGGCCGACTTGGCAGAATAATTTTAATCGCAACGGGCAAACGAGCGCGGCGTCTTTGGCTTCCACCACAATGGTTGTCAAATGGACGGCAAGCACGACCGTAACTCACGAATTCAGTTCGCGGCCCGTTCTTGACGATGAGGGCAATATTTATATCGGCCGGGCGGATGGACTGGCTAAATATACTTCTTCGGGAAATTTTTCTTGGCTTTTCGCGACAAGCACTGCGGCCAGCGCGCCTTTGGTCGCTTCCGACGGAACGATTTTCTTCCGCGGCAGTTTTGGTCTTTACGCCATCAATAAAAACGGGCAACTAAAATGGAAATATGAATTGAGCGGTTCGGCCGGCCAAAACGCTGTTCCGGTCATTTTGTCTGACGGCGCGTTGATCACACAGGCGGCCGAAAAAATCTACGCCATCAATCAGGACGCGACGCTAAAATGGATCTTTGACCCGGGCCGGGCATTGCAAAGCGCCGCCGGTATTTCCGCTTTTGTCGTTGATTCGGCCGATAAAATTTATGTTTCCATTGATGATTATATTTACGCGATTTCCAACAGCGGTATTTTACTTTGGGAAAAAAGCTTCGGCCGCGCTTCTTCTTTGGCGCTTGATGGCAACATTCTGTATTTCTCCGTCGGCAGAATTTGGCCGGACGGCGCGATGAAAGCAGTGAGCGTGCTGGACGGCTCGGAAATCTGGACTAATAGTCTCGGCAATAATTATAATGATCGCGCGGATTTGGCGCCAGCGATTGATCCTTCGGGCCATGTTTATTCTTTGATGTTTTATGGCGGCGGCGCCAAGAAATTGGAAGCGTATAATGCCACCAGCACGCCGATCTGGATCAGCGACAGAATAGACGGTCCTTGGTTGGCCGCGCCGATAATAACGAGCGACGGGAAAATTTACGTGGCTGATCAGCGGGCGCTGAAAATTTTTGACGCAGCCAGCGGCGATTTGATTTTTACTTTCAATTCGCCGGACAACGAAGATTTTTATACCTATTTTGGCGCGGTGGGGAGCGGTGGCGAAATCTATACCGCCAATTCCACAAAACTTTATGGGATAGGGGATTAGTTTTTAAGATTCAAAAAACCCATAAAATAAAATCTGCAGAAAGAATGTACCAGTTAATCACTTCAATACTTCGCAGTATTGAAGTGATTAACTGAGAATATGGAGTTGATGAAATAAGGGAAATTAAAAAAAGAGGGCGTTTGGCCCTCTTTTTGGTGGTCGGTCTGTTTTTGGCTGACTCGTTGGTTTTAAACTACCTTTCGCGATGTTTGCAGATTGTGCCGGGAACGGGAGGCTCATAACCGAACGGATGGCGCGGGGTGCGCAGGATATCCATAAACGGCTGTATGGAACCCGAATCCGATTCCGCGGAATCCAGGCTCGAATCTGCGGGCTTCTGCTCGATTCTTTTTTTATAGAACGACTCCAAGAGATTTAAAAATCGAGTAATCAGAAGACAAAAAAGAGAGCCGAAGACGAAAGCGCAGATGCTGAAAATTGCCGTCAGGAGACCCAAAATTATGATCAATATTCCCCAGACGAGAATTATCGGCCAAAAGATAAAAATTAGGACTTCTTTTGATCTGGACTCGGGTCTCGTCTCTCTAATTAAGAGATAAAGCCACTCAAAAACTTGTGCTATCAGGATGCCGAGCATCAAATAAAGAGCGATAGCGGGAATAATAAAAGGAAGAATTGGAGCGGTCCCGAACATGATGACCTCCTTTGAAAAGAACTTTTTCTTCAGTTTAGATAAATTTGTTCGGTTTTGTCAATCATTTTCTGAAGAGAAAACTGGGGGAGTTTTTCTTTGGAAGCCCGGCTGAATTTTTGGGCGAGGGTCGGGTTATCCAAAACCTCGGCGATTTTTCGGGCCAGAGTTTGAGTGTCTCTCGGTTCAACTAAAAATCCGTTTTGGCCGTTTTCAACCATTTCCGGAATGCCGCCGACTTCGCTCGCCACTATCGGCAAACCCGCGGCCATGGCTTCCAAAATGACGTAGGGCAGGCCTTCCTTGACCGAAGGCAGGATGAACGAGTCAAAAGCCTTGAGAAATTGGGCGGAATTTGATTTGCGGCCCAGAAGAAGAAAATTTTCCAGACGATATTTTTTTATCAGGCTTGCCAAATTTTTTCTTCCTTTTCCGTCGCCGATGACCGCGAAAATAAGATTTTTATTTTCTTGTTTTAAAATATTGGCGGCTTCAACCAGATATTCCAATCCTTTTTCCGGATAGAAATTGGCGATGCAGCCGATAATTTGGGCTTCTTTGGGCAAAGCGAGTTCCTCGCGCGCTTTTTCTTTTTCCAAAAAAGAAATGTTTTCCCAGTCCAGGCCGTTGCGCACGACAACTAATTTTTCTTCGCTCGCCGCTTGGTTTTTTAACCAGAGGTTTTTGTCATTTTGTGAAACGCAGATAATTTTGTGTTTTCGCGGGGCGGTCAATTTTTCCAGCCATAAAAACAATTTTTTGGGCAGGATTTTGAAAGGCGCTTCAAACACCGCGCCGTGCACCGTATAAATTATTTTGGTTTTTTCTCGGTCAGCGGCCAGAGAGCCCAAAAATCCAGCCTTGGAGCTATGAAGATGCAGGATGGACGGTTTTTCTTTTCCCAGTAATCTTTTGATCTCAAAAAAAGCCAAAAGGTCAAAAAGAGGATTGAGGGGGCGATGGAGCCATCGGAGCTTTTTGAAAGAAATGCCGGCCTGTTCCAGTTTTCCGAAAAAACCGCCGCCGCCGTCTTCGCCGGCCGCCACTAGAATCTCGTGCTTGTCTTTCAGCACCCGCGCCAAATCCAGCACGTTTTTTTGCGCGCCGCCAAGCTCGGATTGGGTGATTAAGTAGAGTATTTTAGCCATATTCGCTTATTCTCATTTTAACTCCGGAGGGGCTTTAAAAGCCAGATTTTGGAATTTGCGCAAAAGCTTGAC
>CAYIFS010000017.1:0-9760 GCA_964362775.1 uncultured Candidatus Saccharibacteria bacterium | reverse complement strand
TAAAAGTCCAGAGTTTTTAAAGATTCCAACAACCAACGTGATCCCATTTGGCTGTTTCGCCAAATGGCTAACTAGGGGAGGTTTTTATGGAAACAAGAAAGAGCTTCTTGGCCCGAAAAAAAGTCGGATTAATTCTTCGGGTTTATGCCAAGGAAGAAAATCAGATTATGGCTCGGGTGGAGATGATCGGGAAAGCAATCTCTGCGGCTCGGAAAGCCACGGTTGACAACAAAGAGTTGATTCAACGGATTGATGTTCTGGTCTGGAACGATCAGAACTATCCGGACGCGGATTGCGGAAGAACAGCGGATGCTCTTTCCGACCACTTCGGCCACGAGAAAAATCTCTTTGTTACTGATTTTTCTTACGGTGATATCTTCTGCGGAATCCTGAATTACGGCGTCGCGCATCAACTTCGGCACGGCGTTAATTATTCCATCATTGTTTCGGCCGAGGCGTTCTCCTATATGACGCCCGAAACTATGACTGCTATGGTGAACGCGGCTCGCAAGGGTGCTCTCGCTATTGGCGTGGCTATCAACGAATTGACTCCGTCAATTCTTGACGGTCGCATCGCCAACACTTTCGCGATGTGGCACAATGAGTCTCTGATGACGGTCGGCGGGTTTGATCTGCGGGCCGCCAAACCAGTGGATGACCGTTCCGCCTTTTATATGAAAGGCTGGAGTTCGGAAAAACAGGAGGATGTTTTCTATCATCTGGCTGGCGTGGAAGAAGTGATTCCGCTGGCGCGAATGGTTCAAATCTTCGGCCCCTGCATCGCGCCGATTCTGCCTCAGGGCGAAGGCATCCAGCGATACCAGGCGCCCGACCCCGCGGCGGAACCCGAACTCTGGAAACGGCATATCGCCAAGATGGGAACCAAGTTCCAGCGCCAGTGCGCGTTGCTGGCCCAGATTGGCGTTGAGCCCTCCTTCCTGGAAGGCGGAGTGATGCCGGAATATCGGAATCAGCAGTAGTTCATTCGTTCTTTTCCCCAAATGACCCCGACGAGTTTCATCTCGTCGGGGTCTTATTTTTCTTTGACTTTTTCGCGAATTTTTGTTAATCTTTTAATATGTTTTTAAGGCCATAAAAAAGCTGAAAAATGGCTGGTTTGGTGTTAAAAAGATGAAACAAAAAAAGATTAAAAAAACAAAAATAGCTTTAAAAAAATCCCGGAACAAGCGGACGGTTTTAGTGACCGGCGGAGCGGGATTCATTGGTTCGCACCTGGCCAAGCGGCTTCTGGAAGACGGCTGCAGGGTTATTATTATTGATAATTTGAATGATTATTACAGCCCTGAATTAAAGAAAGATCGCCTAAAACATCTCTTGACTGGCCATAATTATACTTTCTATAAAACCGATATTTGCGATTTGCCTTCTTTGAGGGGAATTTTCAAAAAGCACAAAATTGATATCGTCTGTCATTTGGCGGCGCAGGCTGGCGTGCGGCATAGTTTAATTAATCCTTGGATTTATGGTTTAACCAATGTTCAGGGAACGATCAATTTAATTGATTTGGCAAAAGAAGCTAAAGTGGAGAAATTCATTTTCGCTTCTTCCTCTTCGGTTTATGGCGAAAAAGCCAAGGTGCCTTTCAGGGAAAGTTACAAAACCGATAGCCCTTCTTCTCTCTACGCGGCGACTAAAATCGCCAATGAATCAATCGCTCACGCTTATCATTATTTGCACGGATTGAAAATCGTGGGCTTAAGATTTTTTTCGGTTTATGGTCCTTGGGGTCGGCCGGACATGGCTTATTATAAATTTGCCAATCTTATCACTCAAGGAAAGCCGATTGACATTTATAATTTTGGCAAGATGCGTCGAGATTTCACTTATATTGACGATATTGCAGAAGGGATCGCGGCCGCGATAGAAAAAGATTTTGATTACGAAATTTTCAATTTGGGCAACAGTCAAACCGTGGAATTGGAAAAATTTATTTCAATTTTGGAACAGAATTTAGGTAAAAAAGCCGAAAGAAATTATTTAGGTTCAAATTTGGCCGACATCACTCAAAACTGGGCGGATATTTCCAAGGCTAAAAAACTGTTGAATTTTAAACCCAAAACTTCGGTGGAAGAAGGTTTAAAAAAGTTCGTTGAATGGTACAAAATTTACCACAAAGTGAAATGAAGAAAGTTCTGATTTTCTCCACGGCCTATCTGCCATTGCAGGGCGGGGCGGAATTGGCCATCAAGGAAATCACGGATCGCCTCAAAGGTGAATTCGCTTTTGATTTGATCTGCGCTCGGATCAAGAAAGAATTGCCAAAAAGGGAAAAAATCGGCGCGGTGGAAGTTTGGCGAGTGGGCCGAGGCTGGGGAAAATTGGATAAAATATTTTTGGCTTGGAGCGGTTTTCGGCTGGCGCAACAGCTTTATCGGCAAAAAAATTATGATTTGGTTTGGGCGGTAATGGCTTCGTTCGGCGCTCTGGCCGCTTTATTTTTCAAAGAACAATTTGAAGGCGTGCCTTATATTTTGACTCTTCAAGAAGGCGACACGCTGGGGCATATTAAAAAGCGGGCGCGATGGCTGGGACCTTTTTATCGGCGGATGTTTAAAAAAGCGGATATAATCACGGCTATCAGCGATTTTTTGAAAGATTACGCTCGGACGCAAGGCGCGGAGGCTTCCAAAATTGAAATTGTGCCCAATGGAGTGGACCTGAATAAATTTTCAATTTTCAATTTTCAATTTTCAAAAAAGAAAATCAAAGAAAAATTAGGAATTAAAGAAGATGAGAAAGTGGTTATTACGGTTTCGCGGTTGGTGGAGAAAAACGGCGTGGGAGATTTGATTGAAGCGGTCGGGAAGATTAAAGAACCGATTAGATTGATGATTTTAGGTTCGGGGCCGCTTGAAAAAAGTTTAAAGTCCAAAGCCAGAGGTTTGAATTTAGAAGATAAGATTTTGTTTCTGGGTAATATCACGAATGATTCAGTGCCGGAATATCTGGCAATCAGCGATGTTTTTGTCCGTCCTTCGTTGGCCGAAGGATTGGGTAACGCGTTTTTGGAGGCGATGGCGGCCGGAGTGCCGATTATCGGCACGCGCGTCGGGGGCATTCCAGATTTTTTGAAAGACCGGGAAACGGGTTTATTTTGCGAAGTTAAAAATCCGGATGATTTGGCCAAAAAAATTGTTTTTCTCTTTAATAACGAGTTTCTGAAAAAAGAAATCATTAAGAATGCCCGCCAACTCGTTGAAAAAAAATACCGATGGGAAATTATCAGTCAAAAAATGGGCAGCATTTTTTCAAAATTAATTAATGATTAATAAGAAAAGTCTATGAACAACAAAAAGAAGATTATTATTATTTTAGCGATGATTCTTTTGACAGCCGCTTCGCGATTGGTTGAACATCCTTTTAATTTTACGCCCATTGCCGCGATGGCTTTATTCGCGGGTTGTTATTTGAAACGTTGGTGGGGGATCGTTTTTCCTTTGGGAGCGATGCTGGTTAGCGATTATTTTCTCGGCTTTTACGATTGGCAGGTAATGGCCTCGGTCTATTTCAGTTTTATTTTGACTTTCGCCATCGGCTGGTATTTGAGCCGCCGGCTGAAATGGTATAACGTGTTTTCGGCTTCTTTAAGTTCTTCAATCGCTTTTTTTCTTATTACCAATTTTGCCGTTTGGGCTTTCTTTGATTGGTATCCGCACACTTGGTCGGGTTTGATCAATTGCTTCACTTTAGCTCTGCCATTTTTCCGCAATACGTTTTTGGGTGACCTGGTTTATTCCGGTCTTCTTTTTGGCGTTTATGAGTTTATTTTGGTTCTATCCGCCAAGAAATTTTTTGCTTCCGCAAAAATTTAGCTTGTTTAGATCAGTTAAATTAGTCGGCAAAAATAGTCAATTGAATGGAATTCAAGCCGAAAAAAAACAAAAAGATTTTGATCGCGACCGGTCTTTTCCCGCCGCAAATCGGCGGGCCGGCCACTTACAGTAAGATTTTGGCGCGGGAATTGCCCAAAAAGGGTTTTGAGGTTGAAATTTTAAATTTCGGTGATTTGCTTAAATTTCCCAAGATCCTGCGGCACCTGATCTATTTTCTCAAGGCGCTATTTTTAGGTCAAAAGGCGGAAATGATTTTTGCCCAGGATCCGGTCAGCGTTGGATTGCCCGCAATACTCGCCGCCAAAATTTTGCGCAAAAAATTCATTTTGAAGATCGTCGGCGATTATGCTTGGGAACAGGCACGCCAAAGATTCGGCGTCAAAGACAGTCTGGATGATTTTGTTATTAAAAAATACGGGTTTAAAACCGAACTTTTGCGAAAAATGGAAAAATTAACGGCTCATAACGCCTCGGCAATAATTACCCCGAGTTTTTATTTGAAAAAAATCGTGGCGAGTTGGGGCGTAGCCGAGCAAAAAATCAAAGTGATTTATAATACTTTTGATTCGGAAAGCTTCAAACCCGATTTTTCCGAAAAAAAAGATATTATTTTATCCGTGGGTCGACTTGTGCCCTGGAAGGGTTTTTCAACGCTGATTGATCTGATGAAAGAATTACCCGAAGAAATTAAGTTGGTTATCGCGGGCTCCGGGACGGAAGAACAAAATTTAAGATCTAAGATCGAAAGTTTAAAGTTAGCCGAAAGGGTGATATTAGTCGGACAAATCGGCAAAAAAGAGTTAAATGAATATTTCGGTCGGGCGCGATTATTCGTTTTAAACACCCAATATGAGGGTTTGCCTCATAGCGTTTTGGAAGCGATGGCCGTCGGCGTGCCGGTGGTGACAACAAATATCGGAGGAAACCCGGAAGTTATTAAGGACGGTTTTAACGGACTTCTGATTTCCTATAATGATAAAGAGGCGTTAAAAGGGGCGATTTTAACTTTGTGGAGCGACGAAAATTTAAGAAAAAAATTTACGGTTAATTCTTTTGAGGAATTAAAAAAATTCAGCTTGGAAGGAATGATCAATAAAACCGCGGAAATTTTAATATGAAAGTCTTAAATATCAGCTTGGACAAAAAAATATTTGAAAAAGATTCGGTTGTTCGCCGGCGCCAGGCGGACTTAGCTTCTTTTTCGGAAGAATTTCATGTTTTAGCGCTTAAAAACGGCCGGGATGAGAAAATTTTACCGAATTTTTGGATCTATGGATTAAAAAATAAAAACAAGATCAGCCGTTTTTTTGAAGCACTCAAAAAAGCGGGGAAGATTATTAAAGAACGAAAGATAGATTTAGTCATAACTCAAGATCCGTTTTTCACGGGGATGCTCGGCTGGCTTTTAAAAAGAAAATTTAAAATTTTCTGGCAAGCTCAAATCCATACCGATTTTTTGAGCTCTTATTTTTGGCGAGAATCTTTTTTAAATAAAATCAGGGTGATTCTGGCTAAATTTTTATTGCCCAGGGCTGATGGCCTTAGGGTGGTTTCAAAAAGAATAGTTAAATCTTTAAAAAAGGCGGAAATAAAATTAAAATCAGAGCCCGCGATTTTACCGATTTTTGTGGACGTCCAAAAGATAAAAGAAACGTCCGCGAAAGAAAACTTGCGCCAAAAATATCCGCAGTTTGACTTTCTGATTTTAATGGCTTCGCGCCTGGCCCGGGAAAAAAATATCGGTTTGGCGATAGAGTCGTTGGCCGAAATTATTAAAGAATATCCGCGAACAGGTTTAATTATCGTGGGCTCCGGGGCGGAAGAAAAGAATCTTAAAGAAAAGATTGAGAAATTAAAACTGGAAAAAAATGTTATTTTAGAGCCTTGGCGGGAAGATCTGATTTCTTATTTCAAAACCGCGGACTTATTCCTTTTAACTTCAAATTATGAGGGTTATGCGATGGCGGTGGTGGAGGCGATGGCGGCGGATTTGCCGGTTTTAATGACCGAAGTGGGTTGCGCCGGGGAAATTGTGGAAGACGGAAAAAACGGGCTGGTGACGCCGGTGGGAGATAAAGAGTCATTGGTTTTGGCAATTTTTAAAATTCTGGATTCAAAAGATCTTTCAAGAGAACTGGTTTTGGGCGCCAAAGAAACGATCTTGGAGTGGGGAAATTACGAAAATTATTTGGAAAAATACAAAAATTTATTTGAGGATTGCTTGAAATGACAGAGAAAAAACCAAAACTTTTTTATGTGCTGCCAAAATATGAAGCGAGGAGTGCCACGCATTTCTCTTATTTGGTTGATTTTTTGAGCGAGATGTCAAAAACTTTTGAGATATTTTTGTTGGTGGAAAAAGGAGAAAAGCCGGAAGAGAATCTGGGTTGTGAAAAATCAGTCGTCTTAAGGTCAAAATCTTCCGTCGGTCGCCTGGGGGAATTGTTTTACTGGATGTTAAGGGCGCGTTTTTCGGGTTGGCGGGATTTTTATGTTCATTATTCTTTCGCGGGAGCTTTTAGCGCTTCTTTGGTCGTTAGAATATTCGGCGGCCGGGTGTTTTATTGGAATTGCGGCGAACCTTGGAAATATCGGCGTTCGTTTCGGCGCGAATTTTTTGAAAAAACGACCTATCGGTTGATAAATTTTTTAGTGACCGGTTCGGAATCGATGGCTAAGCAATATAGCCGACATTATAAGATTCCTTTGTCTAAAACAAAGGTGATGCCCAACTGGATAAATCTTTCCCGAATTGATTATCGCGAGCTTAATTTGGAATCAGAGAAGGCAAAAATGGAGCTTGGGATAGAAAGTGGAACGAAAATTTTGCTTTTTGTCCACCGCCTTTCTAAAAGGAAGGGGGCTCATCGGTTGCCTGAAATTTTGGAAAAATTAAAAGAAGAAAAAGTTTTTCTTCTGATTTTGGGGGATGGACCGGAATGTCAAATGATCAAGCGAGAATTTGAAAAAATAAATTTGACTCAACGAGTGAAAATTATCGGCTGGGTGCCCCAGCGGGAAATTTTAAAATACTTCGCGCTTAGCGATATTTTTTTATTGCCCTCGGAAGAGGAAGGATTTCCGCATGTTTTGCTTGAGGCGCTGGCTCTGGGCGTGCCTTACGCGGCCAATAGGGTCGGAGCGGTGGAAGAAATCACGCCTCCATCGCTGAAGAAATTTTTGGCGGAAAGCGAAAATCCGAATGATTTTTCGGAAAAAGTCAGAAGATTGCTTCACGGATCGCCGGATGAATTAAAAGAAATAAAAACGGAAATGTTGGCCTGGGTTTGGAAGTTTGATCTTTCAAAGTCATTGGAAAAATTTATTCAAATGATCAACCGATGAAAATTTATTATATAGCCAATGCCAGAATTCCTTCCGAGAAAGCTCACGCGATCCAGATTGCCAAGATGAGTGAGGCTTTTTTAAGGGCGGGCGCGGACTTGAAATTATTGGTCCCGTGGCGAAAAACGTCGGAAAAAACCTCCAGGGAATTTTATGGGTTGAAACTGGACATTCCTTTGAAAAGATTACCGGCGATTGATCTTTTCAATTTCGGTTGGCTGGGATTTTTTATCGGCTCTTTGAGTTTTATGGTTTCTTATTTTGGCTATCTTTTTTGGAAAAAAATTTCCGGAGAAGAGATGGTAATTTATACAATAGATATGGATAATTTTTCTTTTTTAGCCGTGCCTTTTTTGAAGAGACCTTATTTTGCCGAACTGCACGATGCTAAAAAGAAAAATATTTTCTGGAATTTCTTTTTTAAAAGGATTAAGGGATTAATTGTTATTAACCAGTTGATAAAAGAAGAAATCAAGAAAAATTTTTCTTTGGCCGATGAGAAGATTTTAGTGTTCCCTAACGGCATTGATTTGGAGTTTTTTGAAGGATTTGAAAGATTAGCCGCGCGGAACCGTTTGAATCTCCCGATTAATAAAAAGATCGTGCTTTATTTGGGGAAATTCTATCAATGGAAAGGTTTGGAAATCTTGATTGAATTGGCGTCTAGGCTTGATGAAAATACATTGCTTTATTTTGTCGGAGGCGATAAGAAAGAATTGGAAAGAATAACAAACCAGTCGTTTTCTCGAAATAATATTATTTGTGTCGGCCAGCGCGATTATAAAGAAATTCCCGAATGGCTGGCGGCGGCGGATATTCTATTGGTGCTTGGCACAAAGAAGAATGAATATTCTTATCTTCATACTTCTCCTATGAAGCTTTTTGAATATCTGGCCAGCCGCCGGCCTGTTGTTGCTTCCGCCACGCCAGCTATCAAGCAAATCGTTTCGGAAAAAGAGGTTTGGTTTTATGAGCCCGATGACGCGGAAAGCTTGTTTCGAGCGGTTGGCGAAGCCTTAATAAAAGAGACATCGGAAAAAATAGAAAATGGTTTTGAAAAAGTAAAAAATTTCTCTTGGCAAAAAAGAGCGGAGGATGTTTTAAATTTGATTAGATCACAAATCCTTTAATTTTATGGAAAACCTTTGGGCGCAAAAAATTTTTTCTCTTTCGGGATTTTGCCGCGAAAATATTTTGGCGGGACGGAAGGCCTTGGACGTGGGGTGCGGTCGGCGCAAGCTTAAGGGCGCGGTTGGCTTGGATATCAGTCAAAAATCCGAGGCGGAAATAATCTGCGATTTTAATCAAATTCCTTGGCCTTTGGGAGAGAATTCTTTCGATTTGATTTTGCTCAATCAAGCCCTAGAGCACGGTTGTGACATTTTTAAAATTTTAGGAGAAGTTTATCGAGTGGCAAGGCCGGGCGCAAGAGTGATCATTCAGGTGCCTTTTTTCCGCTCACCGGATGCTTCGGCCGATCCGACTCATCGTCACTTTTTTACTTCTCGCTCTTTGGATTTTGTAATTATTGGCGAAAAATTGAGTCAAGCCGGTTACGTGGATTTTCAATTCAAAAGGGTCGGTTTTTGGTACGGCTGGCCTCATAAATCAAAAAACCCTTTTGTTGGATTGTTTAAAAAAATTATTCATCATTCCCCGGATTTTTACGATAAATTTTTGTCTTTGATTTTGCCGGTGGAGTGTTTAACTTGGGAATTAGAGGTTATCAAATAATTTATGAAAATCGGTATTTTGCTTCATCCTTTCGGCGAAAAGAAACCAGCGGGACTTTCTCGGGCGATTTGGGAATTGACGCGGGCGATTTTGGCGCGGGACAGCAAAAATGAATATGTGATTTTTTTAAGAAAAAAACTTTCAGAACCGCTTGATCTGCCGGGGTGTAATTGGCGCGTGGAGATTTTGGATAAGAAGTTTTTTTGGTTGGATAGGGGTTTGGAAAAATCGCCCCCGCTGGATATTTATGTTTTTAACACGCCGATTCTGCCTTTATTTTTTAAGCCGAAAAGATCAATCGCGATTGTCTATGACTTCGCCTATAAAAAATTCAAGGCCGAGAGTTTAAAAGAATTTTTCAAGAACCTTTTGCTTTTCTGGTATCATATTTTTTCCATTAAAAAAGCCGATAAAATTATCGCGATCTCTCGGGCCACCAAAGAAGATATTATTAAATTCGCCGGAATTGACGAGCAAAAAATTAAGGTTATGATGCTGGGTTTTAACAGAATTTGCGCTTTGCCGGAGGAAAAAATTGAAACATCTCAAAAATTTTTCCTGACGGTAGGCGTCATTAAAGAACGTAAGAATGTTTTGGGAACCGTTCAGGCCTTTGGTGAATTTGCAAAAACTAACCAGGATTTCAAACTGGTGATCGCCGGCAAGGGACAGGGAAACTATTTTAAAAGAATTAAAGATTTTATTAAAAAAGAAAGAATGGCAGACAAAGCAATTTTTTTGGACCAAGTAAGCGATAACCAGCTTTGTTATCTTTATAAACGCGCTCGCGCCCTGGTTTATCCGAGTTTTTGCGAGGGTTTCGGTTT
>CAYIFS010000016.1:0-13568 GCA_964362775.1 uncultured Candidatus Saccharibacteria bacterium | reverse complement strand
AGTGATGAGTTTTTTCTCAAGAGCCGAAAGGTCGTTGGGGGTGGCGTAGATAATGATTGGAGCTTTTTCAACAATCCTTTCAATGATCCGGGTTTGAGGAGAAAGGATTTGCTCTTTAATTCCCCCTTTGTAAAGGGGGGTGGGGGGGATTTGGGATTCCCCTTTGTAAAGGGGGGTGGGGGTAGGGGTAAATAGCGGGGAAGGGAGGGGGGAAGGGAGGGCAATCCCTTTCTGATTTGAATCCTGAAGCCAGAAAAGCTGGGAAAAGTTAGTCAGAGAAGGAACGAGGTTTGTGAAAATTGTTTTGGTCTTTTGCCAAAGAGAAGAAAGAGAGGAAAGAGAGCCTTGGGTGAGAGAAGAGGCGGATTGGGAAAAGGAGAGGGTTTGGGAGGAAAAAAGGTCGGCAAATTTTTGGAATTGACTTTCCGCTTTAAAAGAAAAACGACCGAGCGATTCCCAGGTAAAAGTATCGGATAAATAGAGTGAAAAAGCGGTTTTCTTTTGAGAAACAAGATTTTTGAGCCCGATTTTGGCCGTTTCATTGTCTTGCGATAAAGAAAGATAGGCGCGACTGATTTTAGAAGGCAAGTCGCCGGCATATTCAAAAACAAAAATCCCTGATTGGCTTAAAAATTCACCGGTTTTCTCAAAACTGACAGCCATAAAGCTTGGCGTTTCCTTCAAAAATCGGCCCAAATTTTCAAGGGCCGCGCCAGACTCGCGGAAAATTTCAGAAATCAAATCTCTGCCCGCTTTTCCCGTTTCAAAAAACGACATCCCAAACTGATTTTTGATCTTTGTGGCGGAAGATTGGGCCGTGAAAATTAAAGCCGGAGTTTTTTTCAAAAAAACTTCTTTGACACCCGAAAGATCTTCGCCCGCGACTGCCAAATTTTCTTTAAATCCCCTGGTTGTTTTTTGCGGCCAAAGAGAAATTGAATTTTCAAAACGCCCTAATTCTTGGCTGAATCCATTGCTGATTTTTTCCGAAAATTCCATCGCTTTTTCCCGCCAATTTTGACCGATCATTTCAAAAGCGCCGGGATTGGCCTGGGACCAGAAAGCCGCCGTGGCCAAAAAAACCAAAGGCAAAACATATTTTAAAGATTTGCCCGCCCCGCTTTGCCAAAAATATTTTTCACAATCCCGCGAATCCAAACCAAATTTAGTTCGCCAATAGAAAAGGCTCTCTGTTTCCTGAACAATAATCTCTTCCCATCTCTCTCTCGCTATTTCCAAAAAATCCCCTATCTTTTTTAATTTTTGCCAAGGTTTTAAAATCTGTCCTCTCACTTCATATCTGTCCTCCTCTCTTAATCTGTCATCCCGCACTTGATGCGGGATCCAGGATTCTGGATTTATGAATTTCTGGATTCCGGATAGGATTTTGCCTTCCGGAATGACAGGAATTTTATTTCTTTCTTCTTCCCTCGTCTCACCGGAAAATTCCGCCAAATATATTTTAAGCCAAGAGCGAGTCGTGAACCAGTTGCGGCCGATCTTCACCGCTTTCAATTTTCCCTGCCTCGCGCGCAAACTTAAATACTCCTGCGAATAAGGACAAAGCCTCGAGGCTTTAAAAAGAGAAATAAATTTTTTGGATTTTGCCTCCGATTCCATCACACTATTTTTATTCCAACTTCTACCTTTAATTTTAAGCTAATTTGTTCATAAGTCAATCCGATACCTTGTGGATAAGCTGATATCGGTAAAATATCGGATGGAGAGTTAAACTGTCGGTATTTTCTATCATTCCATCTCTTTCTGTCATTCCCGCCCCGTATCTGTCATTCCCGCGCAGGCGGGAATCCAGTCCTTATCTTGTCATCCCAAACTTGTTTCGGGATCTGGATTCCGGCTCAAGGCCGGAATGACAGAAAAAACGATATTCTCATTCTTATTTTTTTCTATTTTTCTAATTCCTATCTTTTTTCTCGCAAAACACCATAAACTTTAATAAACGTTGATAAAGTGTCAACAAAAAACACCTTCCAGCGGTTGAGAAAGTGTTTTTATCTCTAAACTTTTAACTATTAACCTTGACTTTTCACTTAAAACTTTTAACTTTTAAGGCATTCTTTAAACTCCGGATATTGCTCAAAAAAGGCCTTATCGCTCTTGGCGCTGCTAAAACCCTCGGTATTAAAGCAATAATCCAATATTTTTTTGAGATACTGCTCCGAAACCGGCCCATAAGAGAAAGACATCTCCGCGCCGGTGTTTAAATTCATAATTGACGATTGGGTAGGCTTGATTAAATTTTCGTCTCCGCCACAACCCTTAAAATAACCCACCTGGGGAAATTGCTTGGTGAGCCCTCCCCACCAGTTCTCGGCCGTGGCGGCGTCGGGCGCGCAATTTGGGCCGTCGGCTGTATGCGGCGCGCCGCCGGCTTTGGCCAAAACGAAAATTTCTTCGTCTTTTAGGCCAAAAACATGCCCGAAAAGATGGGCCAAAAGCAAGCCGTTGGTTTTCTTGGCCGCGGAGTCGGCCGGGCTTTGGGGCAGGCTAAAAAAGATACCGGAATTTTGCAGACGCGTCATGTTGGCCCAAGACTGGAACTCCTGACGAGAAAGGACGATCAGCCGAAATCTTTCAAAAGAAAAAACGCCAAGGTAATTATTAATCTCTTCCCCGCAACGCAGAACCGGCTTGCGTTCATCTTTAATTTTTATCCAACAAAGACCGTTCGTTTTTGGATTGATTTTGAAAATATTGAAAGCGCTGTAAGACTGCCAGGGTTCAATCATCTTTATCTCCCCCATCAGGATCTCAATGTCTTTTTCAAATTCACTCCACGAAGCGTATTGGTCGGCGAAAAAAACCAAATTCAGGCCTTTGGGATTAATAATCCCCGGTATTCGAAATTCTTCTTCGTTGAACTGAACCGGATTTTTTTCCAACGATTTTTGACCGGGATTTTCCTTGAGACCGACGAAGTTTTTAAGGTCGCTTAAAGAATAATCTATCTTTGGATTTTCCAAAAAAAGCCAGACTAAAAAAATCCCGAACAAAAGCCCCAAAAATCCCCAGGCCCAAACTCGCGTCTCGCGCCAGGTCAAAAGCCGCCAGAGAGTGCGGGGAAGGAAGAAAATCAATAGAATTAGTTGTTTAAAACGCTTCATGGATTTTTAAATAATTTAGAATTATTCCTTATTTTATTTTTTTCCTTTCATTTAACATCTTAAAATTCTTTTTTGAAATCAGTGAACGTCCCAATCTCTTTTCCAGGTGTTTTCTCGCCCCACCGGCGATATCCCCTCCGGCTTTTGCATCCGCTTTCAGCTTTAACGCTCCTTGAGAATTTTCTGTTCGATGAATTTCTGTTGTTGAGCGTTCGCCGAGCATCGTAAAAATTAATTCAAAATCATCCATATGATCGCGCAAATTTTCTCGTTTTAATCCTTTCAATTTTTTGTATTGACTTGGGGTAACGCCAAAAGTCGCTTGAGAGATTTCCGCGGTCAAAATCTCGTAATCTTTTTGTTCTTGCACTCCTCGTTTTTGCCACTCATCCGTCAATTCTTCGCGGATAGCGATACCGCGCATCCGTTTTTCAATCCAATTTTCGTTGTAGCCTTTTAATTTATAGAGCATTCTTGTGCGTTTAGTCGCCAATTCCGGATCTTCTATTTCCTGAATCCTCTCATAGCCGACTTTGGCCAACCAACGCTTAAGCGGCTCGGCTTTGGGCGAGGGAATTGATTGGATAATGCGAAACATACCCTCGGTATTGGCGCAATCAGTTTCGCGCATTTTTCCGTCTGGAGCTAATAATTTCAACCCGTGACAAAATGTCACGACTTCACTTCCCTCTTCGTTTAATCTTTGTTTCAATTTTCTCCAATATGCTCCCGCGTCAATGCTATCCGTTAATGCTTCGCAAACATCCGCAACTGAAAACCACCATTCGTTTTGATAAATAATTTTTCTTATTCTTTTCCCTTTAAAGATCGCTATTTTAGTATTTTTATCCATAAACTTAATTTTCAATTACCAATTTACAATTTTTAATTAGTTTTTTATTTTGTCATCCCGAACCTGCCTACCGGACAGGCAGGCTTGTTTCGGGATCTGGTACTCTTATATCAAATAACGGTACCTGACACCTTTTCTTCATTCGCGCGCCAGGTCAAAACCCGCCGCAGAGTGCGAGGGAGAAAAAAAATAAAAATGATTAATCGCTTTAATAATTTCATAAACTTTAATTAATACAAGATTAAAATAACGGCACCTGTTTTACCCTTCCGTGGCCTCGCATTTGCGGGGCGAAGGAGGGACACCTTTTCTTACCCAAGTGTTAAAGTAACGGCACCTGACATCTTTTCTTGTTCCATTTTGATTTTTCAATTTTGCATTTATTCTTATTCATACCATTCCACAATTACATACCCGGCCGTGCCGGCGCCGCCGGTAGTGGCACCGCTGACACCGCTACCAGTGCCACCACCGCCAGAACCGTAACCCGTGCCAGCGCTACCGCTAGTGTAATAATTACCCCCTGCTCCTCCCTTACCAAAAGCGCTACCCCCTCCTCCGCCGCCGCCGCTTGAACCAAAAGCATCACCAGTTCCCGCTGTACCATTATTGCCGACAATACCAGTAGTAACGGTACTTCCTCCTTGCGCCCCTCCTCCACTAGCGCCTCCCGCAGTACCCTGAAATACTGTACAACCTGTCAAAGGAATAAGAAAAAGTTTTTTGGATAGTTTCTTTAAAATCAAACGAATAAATTTTCTGACCGGTTGTTTGAATTGATCTTCTCATAATTCCCTTCAAAGAATCGTTTTTTTGAGCGGCCAAGTTGTAAAAAGCGGCTAGATTCCGAGGCAAATTTTCAACCGCGTCCGCCAAAACAAAGCTTTTTTCGGAAAACACGGAAGCCGCGGTTCTCGCGCCTTCCCGAGCGGTCTTTTGGGTTAAAAATACCTGATTTTTAGCTTCAAAAGGCGCCTGGCTCGTATTTTCGGCCAAATCTTTCAACCCCTTGCCCGCCGCCAGAAAAGTTTCTTCACCAGTTCGGCCAGCGTCAAAAGAAGAACGTCTAATTTTTTGGATAAGGTCGGCCGCCGCTCCCCCGCTTGAAAGTTTGAATTCTTCAAATCCCTGGCCCAGAATTTCAAAGCTGGACGCCAAATCATTTTTCAAATTCTTTGGAGATTCCGCAAAATCCCAAGAAATTTTTTGCGGCGCGGCAAAAACCGATTTTGCGACATCGGAAATTTTTTCTTTGGCGCTCTGTTGAAAATAACGGCCGATCTCCGCGAAAGCTCCGGGGTTTTGCCAAGACCAGATTCCACTGACCGCCAAAAAAACCGAGGGCAAAGCGTATTTTAAAAATCGGCCCGCGCCGCCCTGCCAAAAATATTTTTCATTATCTCGCGCCTCCGCGGCCAGCTTTGTCCGCCAGGCAGAAAATTCTTCCGCTCCCCGCACCGCCATCTTTTCAATTTTTTCAAAAAAACAAGATACAGCCAAAACCGTTCCATTTAACAGATCAATTAAAGACACCTCTCTGGATTTTTCCGCCCGAACGATGTTTTCTGAACTTTTATCTTTTTTAATCAGCGACGCCGGAAAAAGAATTTTTTTTGTTATTTCCTCAAACTTATTTTCCAGTTTTTTAATCTGCTCTTCCAATTTTTCTCCGATCTGTTTTTCATCTACCGCGCCGGACTGAGCTTGCGCCGTCGGAATTTGAGAACAAGTTTTCTGATAATCATAAACCCAGCGCCGGCTGGTAAACCAAGCGCCGTCAATTTTTCTCGCTTTCAATTTTCCCTGACGCGCGCGCAAGGAAAGATATTCGGCCGAGTAAAAACTAAACTTGGCCGCTTCGCTGATCGGCAAAAGTCTATTTTTCAATTGATTTTCCCGCGATACCAACCGGCTTGCCTTTGAACCGTTTTTCAAATATTCATCCAACCATTCTTTTTTGGTAAACCAAGCGCCGTCAATTTTTCTCGCTTTCAATTTTCCCTGACGCGCGCGCAAGGAAAGATATTCGGCCGAGTATGGACAAAAACCAGCCGCTTCATTCAGTGGAATCAATTTTTCAGAGTTATTTTTATTGAGTTCTTTTCTCTCCTCCATTAGTTCTTTTAGTTCTTTGCCGATATGGCATGCCGATACGATATCGGCTTTCTCTCTATTTCTCTCTTAATTATAGATTATTTAAGAACAAAAGAAAGTCCTCTTATCCACAAGCGAGAAACCTCACTATTTTTTTCTTCCGACTGTTTTTTATTATTCTTTTTTCCTCCTCTTTTTTTCTTAAATTGTCATTCCGGCCTCCCGCCTCGCCCGATGAACGTGCGAGTCGAGGCGGGTGAGCCGGAATCCAGTAGCGAACAATCTGGATTCCCTCTTTTGCGGGAATGACGATTAGACTCTTTATAATTGATTTAAATTTTATACGGCAAACTGCGGGATAAAAAACTGAATCAAACAGCCATAAACTACCAAACATTACATATTTGCTCATAAAAACGTTAATAAACTTTAATAA
The DNA here is from genome assembly GCA_964362775.1 of uncultured Candidatus Saccharibacteria bacterium. GTDB lineage: Bacteria > Patescibacteriota > Minisyncoccia > Portnoybacterales > GWB1-42-6 > GWB1-42-6. The sequence goes on along the minus strand of CAYIFS010000016.1, from coordinate 7,060 downwards.
TGTATATTATTAAAGTGGCTGAAAAAAATAATTAAATGCCCTCTGGACAAAATCAAACAGGGTGATAGAATAGAATAAGAAGTCTTAATGGAAACCGATGCAAAAATATCTTTCCATCCACGAAGCCGCGCGGCTCCTCCATGTCACCCCCCTCACCCTGCGCAATTGGGATAAAGTCGGCAAGCTTCGGGCCTACCGGAATCCCGCCAACAATTACCGGGTCTATCGGCTTGACCAGATAGAGCTTTTTTTAAGGAATTTGGATTTAAGCCGCGCTAAAAAAGCTTCCCGGAAAATTGATGTTTTCTAAACCCTGCCCTTCGGGCGTAGCCCCACAGGCGAGCCTTTCGGTTTTTGGAAAAATCCGCGATTGGACGCTAGACCTTCTTTTCCCCCGCTTTTGCGCGGGCTGCGGAAAAGAGGGTTTTTTTATTTGTCCGGAATGTCTCAAAAAACTGCCGCGTCAAAAAAGCGTCTCTTGTTTTTTCTGCCAAAAAAGATTAGGCGACGGCTTTGTCTGCCGAAAATGTAAAGAAAAATATCATTTGAAAATTGACGGGATTTTCGTGGCCGCCGACTGGTCCGATCCCCTTTTGCGAGAAATCATTTATCTCTACAAATATTCTTTTATTAAAGAATTAGGGAAAGAGTTAGCTGAAATCATTTCCGATTTTTTGATTATCCAACGGATCCTGGAAAATTTAGATGGCGCCAAAATTTTTGCGCCTGTTCCCCTTTTTAAACGCCGCCTGATTTGGCGAGGATTTAACCAAGCCGGAATTTTGGCCGAAAGGTTAGGGAAAAAATTTGAAATTGAATTCAAAGAAATCCTAGAACGCCCTCGCGCCACTTTTCCCCAAATGGAGATCAAAGATAAAAAAACGCGCCAAGAGAACATTTTCGGCGCGTTTAAAATAAAAACAGAATTCCTGAACTTGGATTTAAGAGATAAAACCGTGATCATCGTTGATGACGTTTCCACCACCGGTGCCACGCTTCTTGAATGTGCCAAAATTCTAAAAATTCTGAAACCAAAGAGAATCTTCGGACTGGTAGTGGCGCGAGGATAAGAATAAAAATTGACCAAAAGCCGAAAAAACTGTTAAAATTCAGAAGAATCATGCCAAAAAGGAGAGGTGGCTGAGCGGCTGAAAGCGGCAGATTGCTAATCTGTTATGCGGATAAAACCGCATCGAGGGTTCAAATCCCTCCCTCTCCGCAACGAGCGAAGCGAGCGAAGGAGAGCCGTTCCGCAAATATTTGCGGAACGGGGGATTTGAACGGCGGAGCTAAAAATTTTCAGCAGAAAATTTTGCGAGCCGGTGCCCAGACAAATTTTTTGCGACGGCAAAAAATTTAGTCGCGGGCAAATCCCTCCCTCTCCGCAATAAAGAAAGAAAAGGAGGCGTGCGTGAGCGGTTGAAACGGACAGTCTTGAAAACTGTTATGCCAGCAATGGCATCGGAGGTTCGAATCCTCCCGCCTCCGCCAAAAAATATGAACAACGACAAAACTTATTTTTCCTGGCAAGCGGAAGAATTCCAAAAAACCGAAAAAAGTCCGGTTTGGTTCTTTACTTTGACCGCCGCGGGATTGATTTTTTTTATCCTGTCTCTTATTATTCGTAATTACCTCCTGGCCCTGATCGTCGTTATTGCTGTTTTTTTAATTCATTCCCAATCAAAAAAGGACCCGCGTTTGATCTCTTTTGAAATTTCCGAGAAGGGATTCAGCGCCGACGGCCGGCTCTCCGAATGGAAAGAATTTGAATCTTTCTGGATCTTTGAAAGCCGCTCCCCCACTCTTCTTTCACTGAATTTCGAAAGAGCCTGGCGGCCGAAACTCACGATTCCCTTAAAAAAAGGCCAAGATGCCGAAGAAATAAAAAACATCTTAAAAAAATTCCTGCCGCCGGTTGAAGAAAAAGAATCTTTGCTTGATATTTTCGGCGAAAAATTAGGATTTTAATTTAACCAGCGCCCATAGTCCCTCACCTATGAAACTTTGAATTTTATGTATTATGTCTATATAATTAAAAGTAAAAAAGATAATAGTCTATATATTGGATATAGTGATAACTTAAAAAGGCGGATAAATGAGCATAACAATAAATTAAGTGTTTCAACCAAAAATAAAATACCTTGGGAACTAATATACTATGAAGCCTATAAATCTAAATCGGACGCCAAATACAGAGAGTACAATCTGAAGAGATTCGCTAAGGGGTATGCGCAACTAAAGAAAAGAATAGAGAATAGTTTAAAATAAGTTTCATAGGTGAGGGGCGCCCATAGTCCAACGGATAGAACATAAGCTTGCGGAGCTTAAGATCGAGGTTCGATTCCTCGTGGGCGCACTAAAATTTAAAATGGATCTGGAAACAAAAATAAAAGAGATTGGCCGTGTCACACCCGCTTTTGAAAAGCGGCTTTTAAATTTAGGAATTAAAACGGTTAAGGACCTATTCTATCATTTCCCTCACCGCTACGACGATTTTTCAAAAATCACCGCCATTAAAGACCTAAAACTCGGCGAAACAATTACAATCCAGGGAAGAATCATTGAAATAAAAAATATCCGGACTTGGCGTCGGAGAATGACTATCACCGAAGCCTTTATTGAAGACCAAACCGGCCTGATCAAAGCCGTTTGGTTCAACCAGCCTTTTTTATTGAATTCCTTGAAAGAAGGAATTTTGGTCAGTCTTTCCGGAAAAATAAGTTTTGATAAAACGCTGTTTTTATCCAATCCGGCCTACGAAAGATTCAACGAAAAAGAAGCGCTCCGGCACACGGGGCGTCTCGTGCCCGTCTACCCGGAAACCTCGGGACTGACTTCACGCTATCTTCGCTATCTCATTCGCCTGCTTCTGCCCTATATCCAAATAACGGATTGGCTGCCGGAAAATATAAAAAAGTCCCAGAGATTGATCGATCTGAATCGGGCTCTCAAAGAAGTCCATTTCCCTTCTTCAAAAAAAATTCTTGAAGCGGCGCGGCGCCGGCTCGCTTTTGACGAGCTTTTTTTGATCCAGCTTTTTTTGATCCGGCAAAAAATAAAATGGCGGCAAAATCCTTCGCCCCAAATTCTTTTCAACCAACCGTTGATAAAAGATTTCGTTTCCCGCCTGCCCTTTGAACTAACTCAAGCCCAGCGCCGCGCCGCTTGGGAAATTTTACAAGACCTGGAAAAACCCAGACCGATGAACCGGCTATTGGAAGGAGAGGTGGGATCGGGAAAAACCGTGGTGGCGGCCATCGCCGCTCTTCAGGTATCCAAAAATGATCACCAAACAGCCTTTATGGCGCCGACGGAAATTTTGGCGCGCCAGCATTTTGAGACCCTGAAAAAATTCTTCGCCGGCCACGATTTGAAGATTGCCCTTCTGACCGGCCAGAGTGCGGAGATGAACAAAGAAACGGAAAAAAAACGCGCCAAAAAAGAGATTCTGGAAAAAATAAAGAACGGCGAGATCCAAATTTCGGTCGGCACTCACGCCCTCATTCAAAAAAAAGTCCAATTCAAAAATCTGGCGTTGGCGGTCGTGGACGAACAGCATCGTTTCGGCGTTGAGCAACGCGCGGCTCTGCAAAAAAATATTTTTGAGATTAAAGACGGCCAACCAAAAACCATTCCTCATCTTCTTTCCATGACCGCCACCCCCATTCCCCGCACGCTGGCCTTGGCTTTTTACGGCGATTTGGATTTGTCCCTGCTTGATGAACTGCCCAAAAACCGGAAAAAGATCATCACCGAGATCGTGCCGCCGGATAAACGCCCAGGGGCCTATGATTTTATCCGGCGTGAAATTAAAAACGGCCGGCAGGTTTTTGTGATTTGCCCAAGGATTGAAAATGCTGACGCTAAAAATAATATAAATAATGAGGCGCGAGGCATGGCCCTGAACGAAGGCCGGCGCCGAATGGCAGGGTTGGAGTGGGAGGCCGAAAGTGAAGGGCCTGCCTCGCGCCGAGATGAATGCATTTTGGGGAAATATACCCAAACCTGGGCCGAGGTCAAAGCGGTCAAAGAAGAGTTTGAAAAGCTTTCAAAAAATATTTTTCCGGATCTGCGCGTCGCTATGCTCCACGGCCGGATGAACGCCAAAGAAAAACAAAAAATAATGAACGATTTTTCAAGTCGCCAAACCGACATTTTGGTTTCAACTTCGGTCATTGAAATCGGCGTGGATGTGCCGAACGCCTCCTTGATCTTGATTGAAGACGCCGAAAGATTCGGTTTGGCGCAACTGCATCAATTTCGCGGCCGAGTGGGCCGAAGCGATCATCAGTCTTTCTGCCTGCTTTTTTCTTCCTCCGCCGCCGCCATCTCGCGCCTGCGCGCCCTGGTCAACTGCCAGAACGGCTTTGAGTTGGCGGAAAAAGATTTGAGTCTGCGCGGCCCGGGAGAATTTCTTGGCACGCGCCAGTCCGGCCTTCCCGATCTTTCCATGGCCTCGCTCACGGATGTTTTTTTGATCAAAGAAGCGAAAAAAGAAGCGCAAAAGATCCTAAACGAAGACCCATTATTTCAAAATCATCCTCCGTTAAAAAATAAACTAGCGAACTTTCAAAACGAAATTCATCTGGAATAAAAACCCCGCAGTTGCGGGGTTTTTATTCAACACTTGTTTACTTATTCACTAATTCACTTGTTCGCCAATCTTCCTTTCCTTGGGCGTCACCCAAAAGCCCATATATTTGCCCAACATCAATCTGGTTTGCGCTTCCAAGCCCGGGATCGCCCCGAAAATAATGATCGTCAAAGGCAATAGAACCCATTGCGCCGCCATCAAGAAAGAATGCCAAAAACCGCGGTTTTTAGGCCGAGGAGTTAAAAGATTAATGCCATAGATAGCCGAAACGATAAGCCCGATCATCGTCAGGGTCATCAAGAATTTAGTGATTTGAGGAAGATTATAAGATAGGACGGTCACATTGAATTTTTGTCCGCCCAAAGCCAGCGGCAACCAGCCCAAAAAACAGATCAGCAAAGCATTGGTCGCCCATGACCAAAAAGCTTCCAGATGGTCAAAGGTCCAGAAAAGCTTTGCCCGGCGGCTAATCTTTTTATTTTGAAAAAAACCGAAAAGCGCGTAAGCGATATTTTCCGCGCCCCAGGCCCAGCGGCGATGCTGTTTATAAACGTTCAGAACGGTCCGCCAAAAGCTCTGGGCCAGATTCGCGTCCATGGAAACCGGCAAATAAAGCGGCTCCACCTTGTAGCGGCCGTCGTAAAAAAGCAGGGCCTGCCAGAAGATCCGCGAATCCTCCGACACATTTTTGACGGACCAAAAATCCATTTCCGCCAAACTTTTAAAACTCATGGAATGGGAGGAAAAAGTGATCATGTGTTCGGGCCGCTCCTGCAACATCATCTGCCAAAAAGTGCTGCTTTGAGCCGCCACCCGGGAAAAAGCCGGCGCGTCCCAAATGTTATTGTTAAAAACCGGGATCGGCTGATAGCTTGAATGAAGCCGATCTGCCGTTTTTAAAAAAACCCAAGCGAGCCGCGCGAAATATTGTTCGTGCACCACCGTGTCAATGTCAAAGACCGAAACCAAAATATTTTCGTAAGGAATCTTGAGCGGATCAATTATCTTTTCTTTAACCTCGCGAGCCGCCCAAGTTTCATTGGCACCCTTGCCCGCGAGTTCTCCCGGAATATCCATCGGATGCACGGTCGTCAAAAATTTAAAAAAAATACGGCCGTATTTTTCTTCTATTTCCCGCGCTATTTTGAGCGCTTCTTCGCCCCCTTTTTCTTCGCAGGCCAAAACAACGATAAACTTGTCCAAAGAGTAATTGATTTGGCTTAAAGATCTGAACGTTCCCTCCGCCACTTCCAGACTTTCTTTATAGGTCGGCAAAATTATCAGATGATAAATTTCTTGCCAAGACATTTCAAATCCGGCTTCGTCTTTTTTCAATTCTTCCAGCCAATCCGTTTTTTTGACCTTTTCCATTCGATTAAAACACGACCGCAAATGGATCGTCAAAAAGATCGTGCGCAAAAGCCAATAGATATCAAAAGCGATAATAAAAAAAGCTATCCAGACGGGCTGGAGCCAAGACAAAAAAACGACGCCGCCTAGCGTCCCCCAAGACAAAAGGCCGGGCAAGATCTCCAAAAAACGGTAGAGCCGGCGTTCTTTTTTATCGGCCAGATCCGAAGCCTGGCCGATCTTTATATATTCTTTCTTTTCCATAAAGGGTATTAAAAAATTGCCCTTTCGTTTGTCTTCGCTCGGATGATATGTTCCGCTAAACGGAACGCATCATCCTCACTAGCCAAAATAAAAAATCAGTACCGAACCGATTCCAGGGTAATTTCCTGGACATTGGATTTTTCCGGAAAATCAATCGCGAACTTCAAAACCCGCGCCATCTCTTCCGGCCTCATGAACTTTTCCCGCGCCACTTCCCTTTTCCCCCAATAATTCGTATCCACGCCGCCGGGCCGAACCAAAGTCACCCGAATATCTTTTTTCTCTTCCTTGATTTGCAAACGCAAACCTTCGGTATAGCCTTCCACCGCGAATTTGGAAGCGCAATAGATCGGCGCCACCGGATTTGATCGTTGGCCGGCCGGCGAAGAGATATTAATGATGTGGCCGGAATTTTGTTTTTTCATTCGTTTCAGGATTTCCCGCGTCAAAAAAATCAATCCTTTGACATTGGTGTCCATGATGTCGCAATACTCCCCTTCTTTCAATTCATCCAGTCTTGTCGGAAAGCCTACGCCCGCGTTATTCACTAAAACGTCAATTCTTTTATTTTCTGCCAAAATCTTTTTGGCGACCGAAAACGTCTCCTTCAAATTCCGCAGATCGCACGGATAAGCCTTGGCGTTTTTATATTTTTTAACCAGTCCTTTTAAAATTTCCCGACTCCGCGCCAGCGTTAAAACCCGATGGCCGTCCCTAACTAAAAGCTCGGCCGTGGCGCGGCCGATACCAGACGAAGCCCCAGTGATTAAAATGGTTTTTGGCATAAAATTATTGTGGTAGCGCTACGGGGAATCGAACCCCGATTAGCGGCTTGAAAAGCCGCTGTCCTAA
>CAYIFS010000015.1:0-13975 GCA_964362775.1 uncultured Candidatus Saccharibacteria bacterium | reverse complement strand
CGGGCATGAGAGATACCGAAGGCAGAAAATGCGGCTCCAGGCCGAGATTCTGCCAGGCCTTGACTCTTTTCCGGCCGTGGGAACGGAGTTTTTGTTCAAACTCCGCCAGGTCATATTCTCGGTCGAAGAAAGCCAGATGATATTGCCGTTCGCGGGCAAGGATGGTGGAAAGCCAGTCAACAGAAACCGGCTTTTCGCTGATAATGATCGGTTTTCCTTCCATCAACGATTGCAGGCCTGGCAGAACCTTTTCGGGGTCCAGCTTTCCGGCTAACCAACGCTCTTCCAACAAAATTCGTCTTTTTTGAAAAATCCGATTCTGTTCGTCTGTGACAACAAAAATTGTCGTCATGACAAACCTCCTTTAATAAAGTTTTTTAAGAACTAACAAACCATTCTCGCTCAAAAAACGAGCTGAATTAAATATAACATACCATATTTTAGATGTCAAGCTTTTTCTGCTCTATATCCAGGGCTTCGTTGACCAAACGATCAGCCTCCTTATTTTCCTCTCGCGGCACGACCACAAATTTTATTGACCCGAAATCCAGCATTAAATTCCAGACCTTCAAAAATAGCGGCTGTAAATTTTCCTCTTCAATTTTGTATTCATGATTCAATTGCTTCACGATGAGCTCTGAATCCAGCCGCGCTTCAAATTCCATCTCCTTTATTTTTTCTTTGCCAAAAAGCGCTTTGGCTTTTTTCAGCGCAAAAATCAGGGCTTGATATTCCGCTTCATTATTGGTTGCTTGGCCCAGAGTCTGGCTGTATTTTTTTAAAACCTCGCCCTGTTCGTTTAAAAAAACCACGCCGAGCGCCGCGGGCCCGGGATTGCCGCGTGAACCGCCATCCGTATTTATAAAGATTTTCATAATAAAAATTAATTAAAGATTTGGAAAATGGGTTTTTCGCCGGGCGAGGACTGTTTGAGCCAGGCCGAGGCCGCTGTGGCCGATTTTGAGCGGGGCGGCCGAGGCCGGTCCCGCAGCTGCGGGAGGCGAGTTCCGCAGCCAGAAAAGCCTATTTTTCAAATCTTATTCTCTAGCGCTTTAAAAATCAACTTGCCGAGCCTGAGTTTTTAAAATCTATTATCTTGAGTTGCAGATTTCTCGTCCCGTTCCATTCGTCCGCCAAAAGCTCAAAAACCAAATCAATTTTATCCCCCGTCTTCAGATCCCCGCCGCCATTTTTGACCATGCCAAAACCGATTGCGCCAAAAATTTTGCCTTTGATTTTCTCCGGTTCCAATTCTAATTTTAAATGCTTTGAACCGCTGCCCACCTGTTTTAAACTTTTGATCTTGAAATTTCTGACTAAAAAAACCGGCGCTTCGTTCCCCTGGCCGAAAGGTTCAAAACGCGTCAAATCATCAAATAGTTTCCAAGAAATTTCTTCATCTTCAATTTCTAAATCAACTTCAATCTCGGGAACTAAATCTTCTTTTTTTATCTTTTTATTCGCCCATTCATTGATCTTTTCTTCAAACGCTTCCAAATTTTCTTTTTTGATCCTCAACCCCGCCGCGGCCGGATGGCCACCGAATCCATTCAACAATTCCTGACAAGATTCCAAGGCTTCCACCAGATTAAAAGCTGGAATACTGCGAGCCGAGCCCTTTAAAATTTCTCCGTCTTCGGAAAGAATAAAAGCGGGGCGATGCCGACGATCAGCCACCCTTCCCGCGACCAATCCCACAATACCCACCGGCCAATTGGTTCCTTTTTCCACAATAACGGGTTTTTTGAAATCAAACTCTTTATTCTTCAATCTTTCTTCTATCTCCGTGAAAATTTCATCGGTTATTTTCTGCCGTTGGCGGTTATGCCCTTCTATTTTTTGGGCCAATGCCTGCGCCTCTTCCCGGTTCTCGGCCGTTAAAAGTTCAAAAGCGAGACTGGCGTGATGAACTCGGCCGGCGGCGTTAAGCCGCGGACCCAAAACAAAACCAAGGGAATAAGCGTCCAAATTCGTTTTTAAGGTTTTTATTTCCAAAGTCGGACTAAGCCGGGCGATCTTCATCAGTTCCTGCAAACCGATCCTTTGGGTTTGAGCGAGCACGACCAGACCATAACGAACGAGAGTTCTGTTTTCTCCAAGCATCTTCATGCAATCGGCGACCGTGGCTAAAGCCACCAGATCCAAAAGCCATTTTTCCCAACCTTCTTTCAAATTGTGTTTCGCTTTTTTAAGCAATGCCTGAACGAATTTGAAAGCCACGCCGGCGGCGGCTAATTCTTTAAATGGATACTCATCGCCTTCTTGAAACGGATCCACCAAGGCTTTGGCCGGGGGTATTTTTTTGGGAACCCGATGATGGTCCAAAATCAAAACATCCAAGCCTAAAGAATTGGCCAACTCAATTTCTTCAAAATCGGAAACGCCGCAGTCAACCGCCACAATCAACTTTACTTCATTCTTCGCCAATTCCCTGACAATTTTTTGATTAAGGCCGTAACCCTCCTTGTCGCGATCGGGTAAATAAATTCCGGCTAGGTTCAGTCCCAGGGCCTCAAAAATCGTTTTTAGGATCACCGCGCCGCAAACTCCGTCCGCGTCGTAGTCCCCAAAAATCGCTATTTTTTCTCCGCTTGATCGCGCCGTGATTATCCGCTCCACCGCTTCTTTCATGCCACGCATCAAAAAAGGATCGTGTAAATCCTCTTTATAATCCGGATTGAAAAATTCGTCAATTTCTTTTTGGGTTTTCAACCCTCGGTCAAAAAGCAATTGCAGAACTTGCGGCGAATATTCGGGAAACTTTTTAAAAAAGCTCTCGGGAGCTTTTTCTTTTAAACGCCAATTCATAAAATTTAAAATTTTAATTTCTTTCCAAAGCTTCCAATCCGGGCAATTTTTCTCCGGCCAAAAATTCCATCATCGCGCCGCCGCCGGTGGAAACAAAATCAAATTTGTCCACGAGTCCTAATTTTTCCAAAAAAGCCACGGTTTCCCCACCGCCGACCACCGAAAAAGCCGGACTTTCGGCCACGGAGCGAGCAATCGCTTCGGTCCCGTGAGCGAAATATTCTTTTTCAAAAAGACCCATCGGACCGTTCCAAACCACCGTTTTGGCGCCACTAATGATTTTAACGAATTCTTCTTCGGTTTTCGGGCCGATATCCAAGATCATTTCGTTATTGGGCGTCTGACCTACCGGCCCGATCTTATAGCCGCCTTTGCCTTCGGGATTGATACAAACAATCGCGTCCTGGGGTAATAATATTTTTTCACTTCTCAAAATTCTTTCCGAGTCAAAAACCGCTTCTTTTTCCACCAAAGACGCTCCCACGGAAAATCCCTTGGCGTAAAGCAAGGTATTGGCCAAAGCGCCTCCTAAAATAATCCGGTCGGCTTGATCTAAAAAAATTCCGATGACCTTGAGTTTGGAAGAGATTTTTGAACCGCCGAAGATAGCCACGAAGGGATGCTCCGGACTCTCTTTTACTCGGGTCAAATTAAGGATCTCCTTCTCCAATAAAAAGCCCGCGCCGGAAGGCAAAAATTCCGTAATTGCCTCCACCGAAGCGTGAGCGCGGTGAGAAACACCAAAAGCGTCGTTGATATAAACTTCACCGAGTTCCGCCAGGCTTCGGGCGAAATCTTTATCGTTTTTTTCTTCTTCCTCGTGAAAACGCAAATTTTCCAACAATAAAATCTCGCCGTTTTTTAATTTTTCGACCCTGTCTAAAACTTCCTGCCCGATACAATCCGGCGCCAAGCCAACATTTTTTCCCGTCAACTCCGATAATTTTTCAGCCACCGACGCCAAACTAAATTTCTCTAATTCCTGTTTCCTAACTCCCCCGACCTCGCCTTCGGCTTGCCGAGGGCGGGCTAATTCCTGACTAGATGGTCGGCCCAAATGGGCCATGATAATTATCCGACAATTTTTTTCCAAAAGATATTCAATCGTAGGAACGGTTGAACGAATTCGGAAATCGTCAATCACTTTATTGTTTTCATCCAAAGAAACGTTAAATTCGGCTCTCAAAAGAACCTTTTTTCCTGAAACATCAATTTGACGTAAATAATTCATGACCTTGAAACGCTTTGAATGATTTTTGAGAACTCTTCGCTTTTCAGGCTCGCTCCGCCGACTAAAAGCCCTTGCATTTGAGATTTTAAGATATAATCAACCGCGTTTTTGGCGTTGACGCTGCCGCCATAAATCACCGGCGTCCGGTCAGCCAAAAAACGGCTGTAAAGTTTGGTCAATATCTTTTTAATGAACAAGTTCGCGCTCAAAGCGCTGTCCGGCGAAGAGGCTTCATCCGAAAAAACCGCCCAGACCGGCTCATAGGCAATAATTAAATCCTTCATCTGATTAATGCTCAAACTCTTTAGAGCACTCGCCAATTGAGTTTCTAAAATAATATGCATCTCTTCGCCTTTTTTTTCACCCACACACAGAATCGGATGAAGTTTGGCTTTCAACGCGGCTTTTATTTTGGAATTTACAATGTCATCCGTTTCCCCCAAAAAATGGCGGCGTTCAGAATGCCCCAAAATCACGTAATCGGCGCCCGCAGCCGAAAGCATTTGAGCGGAAATTTCACCGGTAAAAGCGCCGCCGGCTTCCCAATGACAATTCTGGCCGCCGATTTTTATTGAATGGGCCTCTTTGGCGAATTCTTTCAACCACAGAAACGGCGGGCAAACTATTATTTCCGTTTCTCCGGCCAAACGGGCGCTTTCTTTAAAAGCAGAAAAAAGCCCTGCCGCTTCTTGGCCGGTTTTTGGATTCATTTTCCAATTGAAAATTATTATTTTTTTCATAAATTTTGATTAATAAAAATTATTAAAACAATGATTATTTCCGGCAGCCAAAATTGAAATGTCTTGCCAGCCACCAAAAAGCCCCCGAAACTATCAAAATGGCTATTAGAAGATCAAACCGATGGAAATAAATTTTTAAATTTTCCCAATTATTCCCCAAAATCAATCCGGCATAAGCTAGAAAAAAAGACCAAACTAGGGAACCTAAAAAAGTATAAAAACAAAATTTCTTAAAATCCATTCTGGCGATGCCGGCCGGCAAAGAGATGAAAGTACGGACCACCGGCAAAAGGCGGCTGAAAAAAACCGCGCCCTGGCCGTATTTTTTGAACCAGCCATCGGCCAATTCCAAATCATGGCCGGAAATTAAAAAGTATTTTCCGAATTTTTGAATAAAGGGCCGGCCGCCGTAAAAACCGGCCAAGTACGCGACAATTGAACCAATCAAATTGCCGACCGCGCCCCAAACCACCACTTGCCAAAAAATAAACCTTCCTTCCCAAACCAAAAATCCGGAAAAGGGCATAATTATTTCCGAAGGAATAGGGATACAAGCGCTTTCCAGGGCCATTAAAAAAGCGACGCCGAAATAGCCAGTGTTGGAAATAACGGAAATAATTACCAATGATACCCAAACAAGAATTTCAGAAATCATTTTTTATTCTATCTTCCTTAAATACTCCGCGGCTTTTTCCGGTTCAACCGTTGAAATCTCAATGCCGGTGCCCAATTCAAAACCCGCCCAAACGGAAGTCTTGGGCAAAATTTCAAGATGCCAATGATAATGATTATAGTCTTTGCCGTCGCAGGGAGCGGTATGCAAGAAAAAGTTATAAGCCGGATCATTCAAGCCTTTAAAAATTCTCGCCAAGGCCTGTTTTAAAGCATCGGCCAAAAGATCTTTTTCCTTGTCTTTTATTCTTTCAAAATAAGCGTGATGTTCTTTTGGATAAATTCTAATTTCAAAAGCCACGCGAGAAGCGAACGGCACCAACACCACGAATTCTTTGTTCTGATAAATAATTCTCTGGTTCTCTTCCAAATCCCATTCCAGCATCTTGCAATGCACGCATTCGCCTTGATTCTCAAAAAAAAGGCGCGAACCGTTTAAGCTGTGCTGCAGGTCGGGATCAATTAAAGATAAAGCGATAATTTGGGAATGCGGGTGGGAAACCGAAGCGCCCGCTTCGCGGCCATGATTGTGAAAAATTGAAATATAATTAACGTTCTCCTCATTGGTTAGCTCCAAATATCTTTCTTGGTAAGCGTCAATCAATTTTCTGATTTGCTCAACGGGCAACTGGGCCAATGATTTTTCATGGTCGCGCGTCAAAACCACTTCGTGAAAGCCGACCCCGTCCATCAAAGAATAAGGCCCCAAAGCGCGCTCATGCAGATTTTTTGAATGGAAAAAAGCGGGGTATTTATTCGGGATGACCGCCACTTCCCACTCGCCTTTTCCGTCTTTATATTCCAAAACCGGCGGTAGCTGGTCTTTCAAATCGCAAAAAAAACAATCTTCGGCTGATTTTTTCTCTTCTTCTCTTTTCTGTTGGGCAAAAGCTTCCGGCCGTTTCGCTCGGCCGGTGGCAATTACTACCCAATCTTTTGAAACCAAATCAAACCTTAGCTCCGAAGTCGGTTTCAACAAATTTTCATCCTTGTTATTTTGCATTTTGATTTTTGGTTTTTAAATTATATTCGTCCGTTATCAACCACCACCAAATTTGAAAAAGTTCGCGGAAAGTACGCAAATAACCCTTTAAATTAACCTTACTTTCCGGGTCATTTATCCAATAAACCGGAATGATCTGAATTTTAAAATCGAGTTTTTTGGCTAAAGCCAGCGCCTCAATATCAAACCCCCAACGGGCGATTTTTGTTTTTTCAAAAATCTTCTTGGCCGCTTCTTCTGAAAAAGCCTTAAAACCGCATTGCGTGTCCCAAATTCCCCAAACCGCGAAAATTTGGATCAAAATGTTTCCCGCGTCCCCAATTATCCTTTTAAGCAAAGATTGGGACACGGCCTGCTTGGCTCCTTTGGCGTCCCGATCTTCGCGCGAACCAATTACCACCGGCGCCCCCTGTTCAAAATAAGGCCTCATCCGGTCAAAATGGTCCAGGCTTGTCGCGTTATCCGCGTCCATAAAAAGGCGAATTTTCCCTTTGGCTTCAAGCATTCCTTGCTTGATCACCCAACCCTTGCCGTGATTTTCTTGATTATCAATCAAATCAAGATTTTTAATTGAAGCTTGGAAGTCGCGCACCACTTCGCCGGTCTTATCCGTTGAACCGTCGGAAACCACCAAAATTTGGGATTCAAAGTTCTGTTTTTGGAGATATTGATCCGCCGCCAGCAAGGTTTTGGAAATTCTTTTTTCTTCGTTATAAGCGGGAATGATCACCGAAAGAAAAGGTTGGTTTTCCATATTTCGTAAGATTTTAGTATTTCGTAGCTTTATTATATCATAAAATCCTCCAAAACAAATCCCCGCGCCGAATTTCCGGAGCGGGGATGAAAGTGTTATTTTTCACCCGAAAGCGGGTTCAACGGGTTCCGGAAAAAGTAGTCAAAACTTCGCCGCCGGTTTTTGTGACCGCCACCGTGTGTTCAAAATGCGCGGCTAAGGATTTATCCGCTGTTTCATAAGCAAATCCGTCCTGGCCTTTTTTTATTTTATAGCCGCCGGAAGAAATCATCGGCTCAATGGCCAAAGTCATCCCTTCTTTTAAAATAACATCCTTAAAGCGGCTGCCGACAAAATTAGGGATTTCCGGATCCTCGTGCAGATCATAGCCCACGCCATGCCCGATAAGCTCGCGGATCACCGAGAAACCCCTTTTTTCCGCGCATTGCTGAATGGCGGAAGAAATTTCCGAAATTTTCCGGCCGGGCCTGACTAAATCCACCGCCACCCGAAGCGCTTCTTCGGCCGTTTTCACCAAAAGCGCCGCTTCGTCGCTCACCTGGCCCACCCTAACGGTTATCGCCGCGTCGGTATTCAACCCGGGTTGTCCGCCGCATTTTTCTGAAGAAAGAGGGCAAACGGAACAATTTTCCGCCGGATATAAAATGCCCAAATCCAAACCCACGATGTCGCCTTCTTTCAGTTTCCTTTCCGATGGCAAAGCATGGACAATTTCTTCATTCACCGAAACGCAAAGTGCGGCCGGGTAACCCTGAAAGGCTTTGAAAGCCGGCCAGCCACCAGCCTCAAAAATCAATTCTTCGGCCAGCTTGTTAAGATGAGCCGTCGCCACGCCGGGCTTAACCTCTTTTTTTAATGCCAACAAAACAGACGCTAAAATTCTTCCGCCTTGCCGCATCAATTCAATTTCTTCTGGAGTTTTGATCTTGATCATTTGGCTAATCCAGCGCGAGGATGAATTTTTCGCCCAAGGATTGTTAAATTATTCTCCTACCGCGCTTGGCGAAAACTTTATCACAAAATCGAGATGAGTGAAGCGTTAAAAAATTGCCGAAGGGAGCACGCCAGTTGCGACTTTACTGAGGTAATTTTAGCTGAACGAATCCGATTTTGTTAAAGTTTTACGCCCGCGCGGCGGTTTTTTCCGCCGCTTTTTTGCCGCCAAAAAAGCGGCAAAAAATTAATCTATCTTCCCCAAAATCTCTTTCTGCACGTCTTCAATAGATTGTTCGCCGTTGATCTTTTTAAGCATCTTTTTCTCTTCAAAAAATTCAACCACCGGCATAACTTCTTTTCCAAACAAATCCAACCGCAAATTAATCGCTTCGGGCGTATCATCGCTTCTGGTTTCCAATTCTCCCCCGCATTTGTCGCATTTTTCCAGGGTTTTGTAATGCCCCACGTATGGAATCAATTGACCGCAGTTTTGGCACATCCGCCGTCTGGTCAAACGATTGAACGCTTCCTCGCGGGAAATATCCACCAAAAAAACCTGGATGTTTTTATCCCATTCATACCATTCCAGCGCCTCAAGAAGCAACTCGGCTTCGGGCAACATCCGCGGACTGCCGTCAAAAATTATGCCTTTGAAATTTTCTCCTTCCGTGTTCTCTATTTCTTCCAAGCGGTTGATCCAGAGTTGAAAAATTAAGCTGGTGGGCACGAGCGCGCCGGTTTTCATCCGTTCAAAAGTTTTATGGCCGGTGAAATCATTCGCCTTGGTTCGCGCCCGCAAAAGTTCGCCGCTCCCTAAATAAATTAAGCCAAACTTTTCCTGCAAAAGTTTGGCTTGAGTGCCCTTGCCCGAACCCGCCCGACCGAGAAATATGAAAATCTCAGACATAGTTAGTTAGTTATCAGTTAGTTAGTTGGCTAGTTCTAAACTAATAACTAATCAACTAAAAACTAAAAACTGGTTATTAAAATCCTTCGTAATCGCGCATTGTCAGCTGCGATTCAATTTGTCTGATGGTTTCCAACACCACCGAGACCACAATTAAAATGGAGGTGCCGCCGACGGCAAAAGTGGTCACGCCGGTGGCCGATTGGATGACGGACGGCGCCACCGCGATCAATCCGAGAAAAACCGCGCCCACGAGCAAAACGCGATTCAAAATAAAATTCAAAAAATCGGTCGTGGGCCGGCCGGGCCGAATGCCCGGAATAAACCCGCCCATCTTTTGAAGATTATTGGCGACATTTTTGGGATCAAAGGTGACGGCCGTATAAAAATAAGTGAAAAGCAAAACCAGCAAGAAATAAAGAATATTGTATATAACCTGTCCTTGGGTGAAAAGATCCCGCAAAAATTTTCCAATGACCGCTATCCAATACTGGCTGGCATTGACTAAAAAGCTTCCGATCATGCCTGGAAAAAGCATGATGGAAAGGGCGAAAATAATGGGGATCACGCCAGCCGGATTAACGTTAAGCGGCAAATAAGTGGAGACGCCGCCGTAAACCCGATTGCCGCGAATTCTTTTGGCGTAAGAAACCGGAATATTGCGCCGGCCTTCGGTGATAATCACTACTCCCACAATCACGATCAAAGCCATCGCTAAAAATCCAAGGTAAGCGGGAAGGCGCGCCGGATCCCAAGTGAGAAAGGTCTGCCGCAAATTAGTCGGAAAATCCGCCACGATACCCGCGAAGATCAAAAGAGAAACGCCGTTCCCAATCCCTTTTTCGGAGATCAATTCTCCAAGCCACATTAAAAAAACCGTGCCGGCGGTAATCACGGAAACGATCGTTACCATCTGAAATATATCCAAAGCGCCGAAGATCTGTTGGCTGCGCAAAAGCATGATCATGCTGTAGCCCTGCAAAGCGGCCAAAGGAATGGTCAAAAGGCGGCCATATTGATTGAATTTCTGACGGCCGGCTTCGCCTTCTTCTTTATAGAGGGCTTCCAAGGCCGGGAAAATCATGGTCAGAAGCTGCATGATGATGGTGGCGGTGATATAAGGGCCTAAGCCCAACATGGCGATGGAAAGATTACTCAGCGCTCCGCCGGTAAAAAGATTTAAAAGCCCGAACAGTTGGTTGCCCTCAAAAAAAGAGCGAAGTTTTTCAACATCAATGCCCGGCACCGGAATGTTCGCCGCCAGACGGAAAATCACGAAAATTCCCAAGACAAAGAAAATTTTGTCGCGCAATTCCCTGATCTTGAAAATTTGGGAAATTTTGGAAAACATAAAAAATTTTAGATTATCGTTCCACCGGCTTTTTTAATCTTTTCTTTGGCGGACTCGGAAATTTTTAAATTCTTGAAGGTCAATTTTTTCTTAAGTTCTCCTTCACCCAAAATTTTCACGACCGCTGTTTTTCCGCCCGCCCGAAGCGCCAAATTCTTTTTTAAAAGAGATTCCGGAGAAACGATCTCGTTTTCCTTGAAAAGCGTGTTTAAAAACCCCAAATTAAAAACCGCCGGTTTCCGCGCTCCTTTGAATTTATAGCCGCGGCGCTTGGGAATGCTCTTTAAGGCATCGCGCCATTCGGGCCTTAATTTTCTTCCGGAACGGGATTTTTGACCTTTGACTCCCCGCCCCGAAAAAGTGCCGCGTTTGCCGCCCCGGCCCACCCTTTTTTTCGTTTTATTCTTTGAAAAAGACTTGATGTCTTGAAGTTGCATGTCAGGATTTTAATTTTTTTAAAGCCTCTATCGCGGCGCGGGCGTTATTCAATTTATTTCTGGATTTGCTTAAAATTTTGGCGCAAACGTTTTCCACGCCCGAAAGCTCGCAAATGGCGCGCAAAGCGCCACCAGCCACCATTCCGGCGCCTCGCGGCGCGGGCTTTAAGAAAACCCTGGCCGAACCGTATTTGGCCTCTGTTTGATGAGGGATCGTCGCTTCTTTCAACGGCACAACAATCAAATTCTTTTTAGCGTCGGCTACCCCTTTTTCCACCGCTTGAGAAACATCTATACTTTTGCCGATGCCCACTCCCACCTTGCCTTTTTTATTTCCCACCGCCACCGTGGCCCTGAAAGTGAAACGCCGGCCGCCGGCCACGACTCTCGTAACTCTGGCCACGTCCAAAACCCGCTGGTCGTATTCCGATTTTTCCATTTTTCTCATTGGTCTTGCCATATCTTTATCTTTGAAATTTTAAAATTTTAATCCGCCTTCGCGAGCGCCTTCGGCCAAAGCCTTAACCCGGCCATGATATTTAAATCCGCCCTTATCAAAAATCGCCGCCGTTATTTTCGCTTCTCGCGCTTTTTGAGCGATCAATTTTCCCACGGCCCGGGCCGAATCAATCCTCTTGCCTTTTTCTTTCTTTAATTCCAAATCGCTGGCGCTGAGCAAAGTTTTGCTTTTTTCGTCGTTGATCAATTGCGCGTAAATATGCCGGCCGCTCCGGAAAACCGAAAGACGGGGAGATTTAGCCGTGCCGAAAATCTTGGCTCGGATGCGGGCGGCGCGGCGCTGTCTTTTTATTCTTTTCTCGGCAAATTGATTTTTAGACATGATTCTGAAGATTAAAATCCTTCTTTAACCGCCTTCTTTCCGGCCTTAAGTTTTACCACCTCGCCCGAATATCTTATTCCTTTCCCTTTATAAGGCTCCGGCTCTTTGAGCGCGCGCAAATTGGCCGCGGTTTGGCCAACCAATTCCCGGTCAATTCCGGAGACCAAAATCGTGTTCTTCTCCACTTTATATTCTATCCCGTTCACCGCTTTGAATTTCACCGGATGAGAAAAACCCAAATTAAGAAGCAGATCGCTTCCTTGCAAAACGACTTTGAAACCGATTCCTTCTATCTCAAGTTTTTTTGAAAAACCGTTTTTGACGCCAAAAATCATATTGGCCAGAAGCGCCCGGCTCAATCCCCAGACCGCGGCCGTTCTTTTGGTTTTTTTCCGGGGAGAAACGATCGCCTGGCCGTCTTTAATCTCAACTTTAACCTCCGGTAAAAATTCTCTTTTCAATTCCCCCTTCGGCCCTTTAACCACAACCAAATCGCCGTTGATCTTTATTTCAACGCCTTCCGGAATTTGAATTGATTGTCTGCCGATCTTGGACATAATAATTATGAAGGCGAGGCTAATCATCTCCAAAAACATCGTGAGGCGCGCCCGCTGGTTTTGATGCTTTAGCCTTTAAGGCGCGGCGAGCGCTGAGCCGCGGCTGAATGATTATAATCTTTTATTGTTATACGGCCGCGGCGGTTTTTGGGATGATTAGCCGAGCCTGAACTTACCAAATTTCACAAAAAACTTCTCCGCCCAATTTATTCTTTCTCGCTTCTTTATCGGTCATCAGCCCCCGGGAAGTTGAAATAATTGAAACACCGTAACCTTGCCTGACCGATTTTATCTCTTTATTGCCCTTATAAATCCGCTGACCGGGGCGACTGATCCTTTTTATTTCTTGGATCGCGCCCGTTCCTTGATTATATTTCAAACGGACCAAAATTCTTTCTTTTCCCTTCTGGCCCTTCTTTTCCAGCGATTCCAGAAAACCTTCTTTCGCCAAAATTTTGGCCAGTTCAAATTTTACCTTGGAAAAAGGAATTTCCGTTTCTTCCTGCCCCGCTCTTTGGGCGTTTTTTATTCTATTTAACAAGTCAGAGATTGGGTCCATGATTCCATGCGAATGATTAGACGAATTTTATTCGAATAATTCGAATTGAATTCGCGTATTAATTCGCATATTATTACCAGCTGCTTCTTTTAATTCCCGGTATTTCTCCGCGCCGCGCCAATTCCCGGAAACAAATGCGGCATAAATTAAAATCTCTCATAAAAGCGCGCTTCCGGCCGCAACGGAAACAACGACGCGTTTTGCGCGATGAAAATTTCGGTTTTTTATTTGATTTGGCGATCTGGGCAACGGTGGCCATAAAAATCTTTCTTTATTTTACAATCTATTTTTCGATTGGGAAACCCAATAATTTAAAAAGCTCAATGCCCTCTTCCTGATTTTTGGCGCTGGTGGTTACGGCGACTTCAAAGCCAAAAATCGTTTTGACATTCTCGTGGGAAATTTCCGGAAAAACGATCTGTTCTTTTATCCCGATATTCAAATTCCCTTCGCTGTCCACCGATTTTTTGGCCAATCCCCGAAAATCGCGCGTCCGAGGCAAAGCCAAGCTGATCAAGTGATCCAAAAAATCATACATCCGGCGTCCCCGCAAAGTGACTCGCAAGCCCAAAGGTTGGCCGATTCTCGTTTTAAAAGAAGAAATCGCTTTTTTGGCCAGGGTAAAAACCGCTTTCTGGCCGGCGATTATCGTCATATCTTTTTCAATTTCATCAATAACCTTCTGCTCCTGGCGCCATTTGCCGATGCCCGAATTCAATGTTACTTTCAAAATTCTTGGCGCCGCCATCTTATTTTTCAAACCGAAACGCGCCTGCATCGCGGGCACTGCTTCTTTTTTATATTTTTCCTGAAGTCTCTGAATCATATTTCTTGTTGGCATTTTTTACAAACTCTTAATTTTCCCGTTTCAGTTGATTTATAACCGACTCTGGCCGCTTCGCCGCATTTGGAACAGATTAACTTAACGTTGGAAATATGTAAAGGTTTGGGTATCTCCACGGTCTGCCCTTTTTCTCCTTGGCGGCGCGGCCGGCGGTGCTTTTTCATTAAGTTGACGTTTTCCACCAAAACCTTCTCGGCCACGGGAAAAACCTCAAGCACCTTTCCTTTTTTGCCCTTGTCTTTTCCCGCGGTTATTAAAACTTGGTCGTTCTTTTTGATCTTCATGCCAATGTTGCCGCGCCTGCCAAAGCTGATAATGATTAGCTGAAAAATAGA
>CAYIFS010000014.1:12266-13989 GCA_964362775.1 uncultured Candidatus Saccharibacteria bacterium | reverse complement strand
ATATTCGGGTGTTTCCTTTTTTTGCAGGTGGGATTGAATTTGCCGCGAAGCTTCACTATCACCGTATCCATTCTTGAGGTTTTGCCGCAAAGCGGGCAGGTTCTCGGCATACCAGGTAGTAGAAATTCGGCTGGATCTAAATTTTAGAAGTATCTAAATTTAAATTTGCCGTTTTTCTTTCTTTCATTTTTTTGCCAGTTAGCAACGAATTGGCCGAGTTGCCGAATTTTCACTACCTGGCATAAAGGTTTTTCCTTTAATTTTTATAGGATTATGATATAATGAATTTGGAATTTTTGCAACAGTTCGGGCTAATTAAAAACTACGATGGCGAGGCGTTGGCTTTCTGAAACGCTCAGTTTTGCGAGCGGGCAAGGCGTCCCGCCGCCGCGGGACGAGTGAGCGAAATCTGCGCGAGTCTGATTTTCCTCGCTCGCCTCGCTGAAGCTCCGGCGAAGCGGGCTGGGGAAAATCAGACGTTTTCAGAAGACAATGCCGAGCCTAGGGTTTATGAATTTTCAAAACGCTTTATTTGTTTATATAGTTATTATTCTTTCGGCTGTCGCCCACGAATACGGCCACGCTTTTGCGGCGCTCCGACAGGGTGATTCGACCGCCAAGTACGCCGGCCGCCTGACCCTCAACCCTTTGGCGCACATTGAGTGGTTTGGCACCGTGCTTTTGCCGATGCTCCTCATATATTTTTCCGGCGTGTTCTTTGGCTACGCCAAACCCGTGCCGATCAACCCGTATAATTTCCGCGACCAGCGGCAAGGAATTATTTGGGTGAGCCTCGCCGGCGTGGCGGCCAATTTTATCATTGCCTTGGCCCTAGCCGTTTTTTTGAGATTTTTTCCCAATTTGTCTTTCGCGCCGTTGCTTGGTTTTGTGGTTTTGGTTAATATCCAGCTTGGGCTTTTCAATCTTTTGCCTTTTCCGCCGCTGGACGGTTCAAAATTGGCCGTGGCCCTGGCTTCAAATTCCGCTTCTTTTTCGCGCTGGATGGCTTTAGCGGAAAATCCGTTGGGGATTATTGTCGCGATTTTTGTGGCCATGACTTTTTTGCCCAGCCTTTCTTATTGGATATTTAAATTATTGGTCGGCTAAACTAAACCCATGGGAATGAATTTTGAATATGGCGGATACACGGGCGGTCTGATGGAAAGAGAAACTTTGGGCTCTTTGCCGCGGCCGGAAACAGAAGGTTTGTATGTTCCATTCCATCGCGCGATGGAATGGGCGGAAAAACATCAGTTCGGCGACCCGACGGATCCGGACCCGCGTTTTGCCAATGATTTGCACGCCACCGTCGCTCAAAAATTGGAGATAGAGGATTTAAGACGAGTTAAATTTTTTACCGCGGTGGGTTCTCCGCTTGATCATTACCACGGCATTGACGCGTTTTTTAAAGTTGAATGGAACGGAAAAAATTTCGTTGTGACGTTGGATGTGACGATGAATCCAAATAAAGGTGATAATTACAAAGCGGACGTGGTTTTCTATATCTCGGCCGAAGGCCTGGACCCGCGGGATGACAGAAAAGAATATTTGGAAAAAATTGAAGAAGTGGCTGAAATGATTGTTGACAAAATTAAGTCGGCGGCTTAAATTTTGAAAGCCAGAAATTTAAAAGAGGCAATATGACAAAAAACATAAAAGCAATACTTTTAGGAAGCATAAAAAAGAATGGCGACCGAGAAAAAGAATTAGACCTTTCCTTGCT
>CAYIFS010000014.1:0-12166 GCA_964362775.1 uncultured Candidatus Saccharibacteria bacterium | reverse complement strand
CAACGATCACCAGAAAAAGGATAGCACCGCCCATATCTTACCCCCTTTTAAATTTTTAATGAGACAACGAAGTTTGGGAATTTTGTGAAGTATAATGCCAATAAACTAGCTTGTTAATAAAAATAGTTTGAAGCTAGTCTATAATAGCATTTTTCTCTATTGCTAAATTATGGAATAGAAAAAACAGACCATGTTTTTACACGGTCTGTTGTTCATAATTTTTTTCTGGGAGGTGGCAGCGGAATCTTGAAATTTTTGCGGAAAAATCTGAACGCTACAGAATAATTACCCCCCAGTCTTATTCTGACGAAATCAAAAATATCGCCGTCCGCTCCGCATCCAAAGCAGTTAAATCCACCATCTTTGTAATAAATGAATGAGGGGTTTCTCTCTTGATGAAGGGGACATTTTGAAACTCCAATGCCCCGAGGACCCATTCTTCTCATCTTTATAGTTATTCCCAATTTTTTAAGAACTTTTTTCCAAGGAGCTTTTTCTCTTATTTCTAAAAAATACTCGCGGCTAACCATTTATTCCTCCTTTTCCAATTTTTTGATTCGCCTGCGGCGCGAAGGGCGCGCCCCCTCCTTACAAATTGGGGAACAATACAAAAAGGAGGTGGAAAAAGTAAACCCCGCAATAGGAGTTGTTGTTTGGAATTTGGAACTAATGGGCAAAACGCAGGCGAATTCGTTCCATGCCTACTCCTATTGATTTTGATGTTAATTTAAACAGCAGAATTTGTAAAGGGGTTGACAACTTTTTTCTCTGTTGCTAAACTCAAAATAAGCTTGTTGGAAAACTGTTTGATTCCCCGGGTTGCAATTGGGGAGTTAAAAAATGGCTAAAGCGCTGTTTTTTTATTTTAATTTTTGTCCAAAATTTAGAGTCGCTAGACAAATAAATTTTGGGTATAAAAATTAACCCCGCCCCATTTCCGTCCTCGGTCTTGGCTATTCCGACAACGAAAGGCGAAGCCGTTTCTCTCTCCGTTCTTGGATTTCCAAAAAGCAAGGAGGGAAATGAGGCGGGGTGCTCAATTTTGTAGCTAAAAATTATTAACTACAAAAGGAGCTTATCATATATTTTTGTATAATTTTTAGACCTGCCCGCCGATAACCAAAGCTGATTACTCGGAAATTAGATTAAATTATACTTTTAGTTTGTTTTAATCTATTTTCCAGCTAATCATTATCAGCTTTGGCAGGCGCGGCAAAATTGGCATGCCAACTATCCACCAACTTATTAAACGTCCCAGAAAACGGGCGAAAGTGAAACCCAAAGCGCCGGCGCTTTGGCGCGGTTTCGATTTGCTTAAAAATCGACCTTCAAACTATCCCTCGCCGTTCAAGCGCGGGGTTTGCACGAAAGTGACCACCACCACTCCTAAAAAACCGAACTCGGCTTTGCGCAAAATTGCCAAGGTCCGTTTGACCAACGGCATGGAAGTGACGGCGTATATCCCCGGCGAAGGCCATAATTTGCAGGAGCATTCGGTGGTGGTGATCCGCGGCGGCCGCGTGAAAGATCTGCCGGGCGTGCGATACCATGTCGTGCGCGGCGTTTTGGACACCGCGGGCGTGGAAAACCGCAAAAAAGAAAGAAGCAAGTACGGCACGAAACGGCCGAAGTGACGCGAAGCGTCATCCTGACCCCGCCTTGGCGGGGGAAGGATTTTATTCTATTTTTTTAATTTATATATGAGACGAAAACGAAAATATCAAAAAGAGATCCAGCCTGATCCGCGATTCCAGAATGTTCTGGTGGCCAGATTCATCAATCGATTGATGAACAGCGGAAAAAAAGCGACCGCCCGGCGGGTGGTTTACGGCGCTTTTGACATTTTACAAAAACAGCAAAAAGACCCGTTGCAAATTTTTGACGAAGCGATAAAGAATGTTTCGCCGGTTTTGGAAGTGAAATCAAAAAGGATTGGCGGCGCCAACTATCAAGTGCCTCGCGAAGTGCGGGGCGAACGCCGGCTGACTTTGGCAATTCGCTGGCTCATTGGCGCGGCCCAGAGCAAAAAAGGCAAACCGATGGCCGAGAAACTGGCTGAAGAGCTTTTGGCGGCCGCCAAAAACGAAGGCGGAGCCATCAAAAAGAAATTGGACATGCACCGCATGGCCGAAGCCAACAAGGCTTTCGCGCATTTTGCGTGGTAAAGGGCTTGGCCCAAAAATCCGAGCCTTGAGGCGAAGGATTTTTGGCAGCCAAACCTTTACCCCTCACTTGCAGGCTAACTTTTAAGAATAGATAAGGCAGAATTGAAAATAGAGGTTAGTCTAAACAAAAAAGAAAGTCTGCAAGTGAGGGGTGCTTAATTTCGTAGCTAAAAATTATTAGCTACGAAAGGAGCTTATCATATTTTTATATAATTTTTAGACCTGCCCGCCGATAACCAAAGCTGATTAGTTGGAGGTTAGATAAAATAATACTTTAAGTTTACTTTAATCTATCTTTCCGCTAATCATTATCAGCTTTGGCAGGCGCGGCAAAATTGGTATGCCCCGGCTTTATCCCATAGAAAAAATTCGCGACATCGGCATTATCGCCCATATTGACGCCGGAAAAACCACGGTGAGTGAGCGCGTGCTTTTTTATACCGGCAAAAAACACAAGATCGGCGAAGTGCACGAAGGCGAAGCGGAAATGGACTGGATGGAGCAGGAGCGGGAGAGGGGCATCACGATTACCGCCGCGGCCACGACCTGTTTCTGGCGCGATTGCCAGATCAATATCATTGATACGCCGGGCCACATTGATTTTACGGTGGAGGTCCAGCGTTCTTTGCGCGTTTTGGACGGCGCGGTGGTGGTTTTTGACGGCGTGGCGGGAGTGGAACCTCAATCGGAAACCGTTTGGCACCAAGCGGATAAATACCATGTGCCGCGGATGTGTTTTATCAATAAAATGGACCGGATGGGCGCCAATTGGGAAAAAGATTTGGCTTCTATCCATGAGCGCTTGACGCCTCGGGCTATTCCCATTAATTTGCCCATCGGCGCGGAAGAAAATTTTTCGGGCGTGATAGACCTTTTTAAAATGAAAGCGATCCGCTTTGAAGGCGAAAAAGGCGAGAAGATAAAAGAGGAAGAAATTCCAACGGATAAAATTGAATGGGCCAAAAAATGGCGGCATGAACTCGTGGAAAAGATCGTGGAGCAGGAAGATAAATTGATGCAGGCTTATCTTGAAGGCCAGGAAATTCCGGAGGCGGAATTAAAAAGAGTTTTAAGAAAAGCGACGATTGACGGGATTTTAGTGCCGGTGCTTTGCGGCAGCGCTTTGAAAAATAAAGGCGTGCAATTGATGCTGGACGCGATCTGCGAATACTTGCCTTCGCCGACGGATCTGCCGCCGACCGAAGGTTTTGATGTGAAAGACGCGGAGAAAAAAATTACGCGCCAGGCCCTGGATTCCGAGCCTTTTGCCGCTTTGGCTTTTAAAATTGCCTCCGACCCTTATGTCGGCCAATTGATCTTCTTTAGGATCTATTCGGGTGTTTTGCGGGCCGGCTCTTATGTTTACAACGCTTCCTCCGGCGACCAGGAAAGGATCGGCCGAATTTTACGCATGTACGCTAATCACCGGGAAGAAGTGAAAGAAATGTATACCGGCGAGATTGCCGCTACGGTCGGACTCAAAAATACCAACACCGGCGATACGCTCTGCGATCCAGAGAACCCGATTATTTTGGAAAAAATGGAATTTCCCGAACCGGTTATTTCCGTGGCCATTGAACCTAAAACTAAAGCTGACCAGGAAAAAATGGGTTTGGCTCTGCATCGTTTGGCCCAGGAAGACCCCACTTTCAGAATTAAGGGAGATTTGGAAACCGGCCAGACCATAATCTCGGGCATGGGCGAATTGCATTTGGAAATCATTGTTGACCGGATGATGCGGGAATTCAAGGTGGACGCGAATGTCGGCCGTCCCCAAGTCGCCTATAAAGAAACGATCAAAAATGAGGCGGAAGCCGAAGGGAAATATATTCGTCAAACCGGCGGCCACGGCCAATATGGCCATGTTTGGCTCCGAGTGGCGGCTAAAGAACGGGGAGCCGGTTTCGAGTTTTTAAATGAGATTAAAGGCGGCGTTATTCCACAGGAATTCATCCCGGCGGTGGAAAAGGGGGTTAAGGAGGCTTTGGATAAAGGCGCGTTGGCCGGTTATCCTTTGGTTGACCTTTCGGTTTCTCTTTACGACGGCTCTTACCACGACGTGGATTCTTCGGAAATCGCCTTCAAAATCGCCGCTTCCATGGCCTTGCAAGAAGCGTGCCGGCGTGCTAAATTGGTGTTGCTTGAACCGATCATGCGCCTGCAAGCGATTACGCCCGAGCAATTCATGGGAGACGTTATCGGCGATATTTCTTCCAAGCGCGGCCACGTGGAAAAAATGGACGATCGGGGCGAAGGCGCTTCCCGGGTTAAAATAATTGACGCCCAAGTGCCGCTTTCCGAAATGTTCGGTTACGCCACTTCGTTGCGCTCCATGACCCAGGGCCGAGCGAACTTTACGATGGAATTTGACCATTACGCGGAAGTGCCCGGCAACATTGCTCAACAAATCGCGGAGGGAAGAAAGAAATAATATGCGGATTAATGAGCAAATTTTATTCGAATAATTCGAATTGAATTCGCGGATTAAATTCGTATGAAAGCGCATGTGGGATACCATTAAACAAATTTTGGCCAAGACGGGCGGGACCTGCATTATTGTGGAAGACGGCCGGCCGGCGTTCGTTGTGACCAAGTTTGAAGATTTTCAAAAGACCCTGGAAGTCCAACCTTCCCTTTTCCCGAAGGTGCCTGGCACCTTAGCGGAAGAAGGCCTTTTGGAAAAGATCAATCAGGAGATCATTAATTGGAAAACCAAGCAAGCGGAGAGCGAGCCGGAGATAGACTTGGCCGCGGAGGATGAAGACTTGAGGATAGAAAACTTGCCGGTCGTTTAAGGGTTTTCCAAAGTTTTTTAAAAGGAGGGTTTCTTTTTTGTTTTTTGGAAGAAAGGCGGCCTTTGTTGACTTTTTTTCAAAAAAGAGATAAGATAAAAGACAATAAAAAACAATAACTAATTTACGGGTTTCCCTCTGATTTTCGGAGAAAAACGAAAATTTCCCCGAATTTAACGGGGTCCCGTTAGCCAAAATCATATGGCAGAGAAATTTGAACGCACCAAACCCCACCTTAACGTAGGCACCATCGGCCACGTGGACCACGGCAAAACCACACTGACAGCCGCCATTTTAAAGATTTTAAATTTGGCGGGTTTTAAGGCTTCTCAAAAGAATGTTGACCAAATTGACTCGGCGCCCGAAGAGAAAGCTCGCGGGATCACAATCGCCACTTGTCACGTGGAATACGAATCGGAGAAGCGCCATTACGCGCACATTGATTGTCCCGGACACGCCGATTACATCAAAAACATGATCACCGGCGCGGCTCAAATGGACGGCGCGATTTTAGTGGTGGCCGCGACTGATGGTCCGATGCCTCAAACTCGCGAGCATATCGTTTTGGCGAGACAAGTGGGCGTGCCTTCAATCGTCGTTTTTTTGAATAAAGTGGATCAGGTTGACGATCCGGAATTGATTGATCTGGTGGAGCAAGAGATCCGCGAACTTTTGACCAAATACAATTTCCCGGGCGACAAGACTCCGATTATCCGCGGTTCGGCCCTCAAGGCTTTGGAAGCGACTTCCAAAGACGATGAAAAGGCCAAGCCGATTTTGGAGCTTATAAAAGCTTTGGACGAATATATTCCCGAACCCGTTCGCGACAAGGAAAAACCGTTCATGATGTCGGTGGAAGATGTTTTCTCAATTGAAGGCCGCGGTACAGTGGTGACCGGCCGAATTGAGCGGGGTGTCGTCAAGGTCAACGAAGAAGTGGAAATTATCGGCATCCGGCCGACGCAAAAAACCGTGGTGACCGGTGTTGAAATGTTCAACAAATCCTTGAACGAAGGCCTGGCTGGCGACAATGTCGGTTTGCTTTTGCGCGGTTTGAAAAAAGAAGACGTGGAAAGAGGCCAAGTGCTGGCCAAACCCGGTTCCCTGACGCCTCACACCGATTTTGAAGCCGAGATCATTATTTTGACCAAAGAAGAAGGCGGCCGCCATACTCCTTTTTTCAAAGGATACAAACCCCAATTCTATATCGGCACGACTGACGTGACGGGCGATGTTGAATTGCCGGCCGGCACGGAAATGGTGATGCCGGGCGATACGGTCAATTTGACGGTTCGCTTGATCACTCCGGTGGCCTTGGAAGAAAAACAGAAATTCGCGATTAGAGAAGGCGGGCACACGGTCGGCGCGGGCGTTGTTTTAAAGATTTTGAAATAATTAAAAAATGTCATTGCGAGCCCCGCAGCTACGGGGCGAAGCAATCTCGGGCAAAGAGAACGGGATTGCTTCCTCCGCCAGGGCGGGGTCAGGATGACGCAAGGCGTCAGTTCTTTGAATACCTTATGCCAGGTAGTGAAAATTTGACAGGTTATCCTTTTTAATAGGAATTTGTCAATCTTTTATAACCTCGGCTAATGAAAAGAGTTGATAGACATTAAAGAGTTTAATTATTAAGTCAAATTTCTACTACCTGGTATGACCAAGAGTCTAAAAGAACACGAAAAAAAGACAGAACAGAAGCAACGAATTCGGATAAAGATCCGAGCTTACGATCATAAATTGATTGATCAGTCGGCTCGGCAGATCGTGGAAACCGTTCAGCGTTACGGCGCTCAAGTTTCCGGTCCCGTTCCTCTGCCGACGGAATTTCATAAATATACGGTCAACCGGTCAACTTTCGTTCACAAAGATTCGCGGGATCAGTACGAAATGAGAGTGCATAAGCGCTTAATTGACATTTTGAACCCCAGCGCCAAAGCGATAGATTCTTTGACGAATTTGAATATGCCGGCTGGCGTGGACATTGAAATTAAAATGTAGTTTGGGGACGCTGAAATTTACTGGAATTTTTTCATGGGAATAATTTTAAGATAAAATCAGCCATCCTTGTTTGGATTTAGTCAGGAAAGCCCGGGCTAGCCCTGGGTTTTTCATTAGCTAAAAAAGCTGCGAAATACAAAAACAGACGAATATACGAAAAAGAGAAATCATGAAATTCATTTTAGGGAAAAAATTGGAGTCGTCCCAGATTTTCGGCCAGGAAGGGAAAATTATCCCGGTGACTTTGGTTTTGGCCGGGCCCTGTTTTGTGACCCAAATCAAAAATAAAGAAAAAGACGGCTACGAAGGAGTCCAAATAGGTTTTGGAGCGAAGAAAGATAAAAAAACGAACAAGCCGCAGCGCGGCCATTTGGGGAAAAACCCGAATTTAAAATATTTGCGTGAATTCAGAGCCGAAAATCCCGAAATGAAATTGGGCGATGAAATTAAAGTCGATATTTTTAAAGAAGGCGACAAAGTGAGGGTCAGCGGAATTTCCAAAGGCAAGGGATTTCAGGGAGTGGTAAAACGCCACGGGTTTGGAGGCGGGCCCAAAAGCCACGGCCAGAAACACAGCTTGCGGGCGCCCGGTTCCATCGGCGCCACTTTCCCGGAACGCGTGCCCAAGGGCCGAAAAATGGCCGGAAGAATGGGTGGGGAAAGAGTCACCGTGAGAAATTTGGAAATAGCGAAAGTGGACGCGGAAGAAAACATTTTGGCGATCAAGGGCGCTTTGCCGGGAAACCGAGGGGGATTATTGGAAATCAGCAGTTCGTAAAGATAAGATACTCGAAACATTATTACCGTTCCTACTTACCTTTTGTCATTCCCGCGAAAGCGGGAATCCAGACTAATTTAAAACCTGGATCCCGGGTCAAGCCCGGGATGACAGAAGAAAAAATAGGAATGACAATAATGCGGTGTGAAATTCTGTAAAAATAAAAAACGCCATCAAAGTTTGCGCCTTACGGGCTTAAACTTTGATGGCGCGGGTAATACTGGATTATCTTTTCTTAATTGCTTCTTCGATGCGGCAAAGAGTGACTGATATTAATGAGGAGAAGAGGAAGGCTGCTATTCCCAATGCAAGTGCTTTTTTAGCAGGCAGGATACCGTCTAAACCAGCACCTAATAGCATACCTATAAATACGCAGGTAAGAAAAGAAAGTATAAAATCCATAAAACACCTCCTTTTAAGAACAAAATTTCGGTTTAGGAGCTAATAATAAAGTATAACAAATCATATGATGTCTGTCAAGAGTAGGACCGAAAAACCCATAACAAAAGAAAAAATGGTTAAAAATGAACCGGCTAGCTTGACATCCGCGGTTTATAATCAGGAAGGAAAAGAAGTTTCAAGAATGGAATTGCCCGAAGCTATTTTTGGCTTGAAAGTGAAGCCGGAAGTCGTTTCCCAAGCGGTGCAAGCTCAGCTTTCCGTGGCCCGGGTGAACCGAGCTCATACCAAAACCCGCGGCGAGGTCCGGGGCGGCGGCAAAAAGCCTTGGCGCCAAAAAGGCACGGGCCGGGCGCGCCACGGTTCAACCCGTTCGCCGATTTGGAAAGGCGGCGGCGTGACTTTCGGGCCGAGAAACGACAAGAATTTCGCCAAAAAGATCAATAAGAAAATGAAACGGCAGGCGATCTTGATGGTCCTCTCGGGAAAATTCAAGGATAACGAAATTTTATTGGTGGACGATCTGAAGCTGGAAAAAATAAAGACAAAAGATCTGGCGCAAATAATCGCAAATTTTAAAAAAGAATTAAAGAAGGATCTTGACCGAAGCGCTCTTTTGATCCTGCCGCGAGCGGACGATAAGATAATTTTGAGCGCGCGCAATCTAAAAAATGTCGGGACGATCGGAGCCGGCAGTTTGAATGTTCTGGACCTGCTTTCCAAAAAATATCTGGTGATACCCCGCGAATCGGTTTCGGCGATGGAAAAAATTTATTCAAAATAGCATTATGGGTTTATTCAATAGATTTAAAAAAGAAGAAAAAAAAGAAACGAAGCCGGTTTCAAAAAAGGCCGGAGTTTCGGCCGTAAAAGAAACGAAGCCGGTTGAAAAAGCGGAGGCGCCGAAAGTCTCCAAGAAAGAATTTTCCAACGCCTGGAAAGTTTTGGTCAACCCTTTGGTTACGGAGAAATCAACCGTCTTGAACGCTCAAAACCAGTATGTTTTCAAGGTGGCGCCGGGTTCTTCCAAGAATGAGATAAAAAAAGCGGTCCGCGACCTTTACGGCGTGAAAGTGGAAAGAGTGAATATCATTAATTTGCCGGGCAAATCCCGCCGCGTCGGTCGGAATCAGGGTTTCCGTTCCGGTTTCAAAAAAGCGGTGGTTTCCATCGCCGCCGGCCAAACCATTGAAATTATCGCCGGTTAAAGAAAAAAGATATGTTAAAGAAACACAATCCAACCAGTCCCGGCCGGCGCGAAGTCATCAGTGTTAAGGCCGATTATCTTACAAAGAAAGAGCCAGAAAAAAAACTGGTTGTTTCGCATTTTCGCCGCCAGGGCCGAAGTAAAGCTTCCGGCCGCATCACGACCCGGCATAAAGGCGGTGGCCACAAAAAACTCTATCGGATAATTGACTTTTTGCGCGACAAATTTGATGTTCCCGCTCGGATTGTTTCCATTGAATATGACCCGAACCGGAATTGTTTTATCAGCTTGTTAAATTACAAAGACGGGGAAAAAAGATATATTTTGGCGCCGGAAGGAATTAAAGTCGGTGACGAGGTTTTGAGCAGCCAAAATCAGATTATTTTGAAATCCGGCAATCGTTTGCCTTTAACCAATATTCCCGTTGGAACGCAAATTCACGATGTGGAGCTTTATCGGGGCAGTGGTGGAATTTTAGTCCGTTCCGCCGGCTCTTTCGCCCAGGTTCTGGCCGTGGAAGGGGGAAAAGCCCAGATAAAAATGCCTTCGGGAGAAGTGAGGGTTTTGGATAAAAGATGTTTGGCGACCCTGGGCCAGGTGAGCAATATTGAATACAGCGCTCAGGTTATCGGCAAGGCCGGTCGTTCGCGGTGGTTGGGAATAAGACCGACGGTCCGCGGTTCAGCCATGAATCCGGTTGACCATCCGCACGGCGGAGGCGAAGGCAAAGCACCCATCGGTTTGAGAAGGGGCCCCAAAACTCCCTGGGGAAAACAGGCGCGGGGAGTCAAAACCAGGAACAGAAAGAAACCAAGCGGCCGATTTATTTTACAAAGAAGAGGATAACATGCGAATTTCACCGCTAATTTTATACGAATAACGCAAATTCGCAAATTCGCATAATTAGCATAAAATTCGTATTTCAATTCGTATGAGTCGAAGTCTTAAAAAAGGTCCATTCATTGACCAGAAACTATTGAAAAAAATAGTTGCTTTGCGGCCGGGCGATAAAGCGATAATCAAAACTTGGTCGCGAGCTTCCTGTATCGCGCCGGAAATGGTCGGATTTACTTTCGGCGTGCATAACGGCCGGGAACACATTCCGGTTTTTGTGACGGAAGAAATGGTCGGGCATAAACTCGGCGAATTTTCCCCGACGCGGAAATTCACGAGACACGGCGGTCGGATGCAACGGGAATTGGAAGCGCAAAAAGCCACTGCCGCCGCGGCGGTTCAGCCCGCGGCCGAAAGCGCCGCGAAACCCGCCGCCGCTCCGGAGAAAAAATAAAGGGTATAAAGCCCCATAAAAAAGATCCATGGAAATTAAAGCCAGTTTGAACAATTTAAGAATGGCGCCTCGGAAAGTGAGATTGGTGGCGAACCTCGTTAAAGGCAAGAGCGCCGTTGAAGCCAAGAATCAGCTTCGGTTTTTGATAAAAAAGCCGGCGCCGATTTTGCTTAAGATTTTAAATTCCGCCTTGGCCAACGCCAAGAACAGCTTTAATTTGAAAGAAGAGAATCTTTTAGTGAAAAGCATGTTGGTGGAAGGTGGGCCGAGTTTGAAGCGTTGGTTGCCGCGCGCCATGGGCCGGGCCACGCCCTTGCTTAAAAGGACCTGTTCCATCAAAATTATTCTGGAAGAGATTGTTCCGGGCGAAAGGACAAAAAAGGCGGAAAGATCGGAGAGCAGAAAGACGGGATCGTCCGTTCAGGTTTTGCCGGAACAAAAAATCGGGAAAATTGAAACGGAAGATAAAAAGATCAAACCCGAAGCCAAAGAAAAAAAATCGGTTATCGCCAAACCTTACGGTGCTTCGGGACAGGCAAAAAGCCGGTCGTTTTCCCGCCAGACTTTCGGCAATATTAAGAAGATTTTCAGAAGGAAATCAATATAATACGAATTTAAATCCGAATTTTACGCCAATTATGCGAATACGCGAATTCGCATCATCCGCATTAAATTAGCGTAACAATTCGCATGCAACCTTGGGACAGAAAGTTCATCCGGTGGGTTTCCGACTCGGCCTGACGCAGAATTGGAGATCTCGCTGGTTCAGTAAAAACAAATATCAGGAATTTTTGGAAGAGGATTACACCATCCGCGATTTTTTGACTAAAAAATTGCAAAAAACGGGATTGGATAAAGTGGAGATAGAGCGTTCGGCCAACGCCATTAGCGTGATTTTATATTCTTCCCGGCCCGGACTTTTGATCGGCCGCGGCGGCGCGGGAGTAGAAGATCTGAAAAAAGCAACCAATAATTTTTTACAGAAAAAATTCAAGAGATCGTTCAAGAATTAATTGAAAATTTCCATTGAAGAAGTGAAAAATCCGGAATCAAAAGCGACGGTGGTGGCCCAAAATATCGCCGAGCAGATAGAAAAAAGGATTCCTTTCCGCCGGACGCTGAAACAGGGTGTGGAAAAGATCATGCAAAGCAAGGAAGTGCAGGGAGCGAAGATCATGATCGGCGGAAGATTGGACGGCGGCGAAATCGCGCGGCGGGAATGGCTGGCCAAAGGGAAAATTCCCTTGCAGACTTTGCGGGCTAACGTGGAATACGCCGATGCCACCGCTTTCACGACCTACGGGACAGTCGGGATAAAAGTTTGGGTTTATTTCAGGGACGTTTTTGAAAAAGAAAAAAATAAGCCGGAAGAAAGAACGAAATAGAAAAAATTTATGTTGTTACCCAAAAAAGTAAAACATCGAAAATGGCAAAAGGGCCGAACCCGGGGAAAGACCAAGGGCGGGGCTGATTTGGCTTTCGGCAGTTTTGGCTTGAAGGCTCTTTCAACCTGTTGGCTGACCGCTCGGCAGATTGAAG